>NZ_JBHWUW010000053.1:0-55085 GCF_042737245.1 Streptomyces sp. NPDC060002 | reverse complement strand
ACCGCCGCACCCCCGGGGTGCGGCGGTCCCGTGCGTTCCAGCACGCCTTGTGCCAGTGCCGGCGGTCGTCGACGCCCGCGTGCTCGGGCCAGACGACGACATGCGGCACGCCGTCGGGGATCAGCTGGTCGCAGCCGGGGCACCGGTACGCCTTGCCCTGGGCGCTCGAGCCCGCCACGTGCCGCACGCTCCACTGCTCGCCCTGCCAGCTCTCCCCCGACTGCCAGCCGCCGTACCGGCTCGTGCGGTCCTCCTCGGCGCTCTGGCCGGACGGGCCCTCACCCTTGGGTCGGTTGCGACGCGGGGACACGGGACACCTCACGGGGCTATACAGGGAGCAGGATTGGTGTCCAGCCTACGCGGCGTGCGCGCGGGTACCCGTAGGGCAGCGGCGCCCACAAGTCGCCCTCCCCGACGTCCCATTCTCCAGACAATCCGCAAATCTCTCCGCCAGGCCGTGTCCTCGGCACGTGTCAGACGGTTATGCCGGGTGGGGGAGCTCCGCGTCGGAGCCAAGGAAGCGGGAAAGTCCATGCGCGTTGGAAGTTTCGTGTTGGGAGCCCAGTTCCCCGGCCAGGGCCAGGGAGAGGCGCTGCACCGCGCGGTCCGCTCGGCCGAGGTGGCCGAGGAGGCGGGCCTCGACTCGGTCTGGCTGGCCGAGCACCACTTCGTGCCGTACGGCACGTGCCCGTCGGCGGTCACGCTCGCCGCCCTGCTGCTGGGCCGCACCAGCCGCATCCGGGTCGGCACGGCGGTCAGCGTACTGCCCACCGTCCACCCCGTCGCCCTGGGCGAGCAGGCCGCCCTGCTGCACCTGACGAGCGGCGGCCGCTTCTCGCTGGGCGTGGGACGCGGCGGCCCGTGGGTCGACCTGGAGGTGTTCGGCGCAGGCCTGGAGGCGTACGAGCGGGGGTTCCCGGAATCACTCGATCTGCTGGTCCGCTGGCTGCGCGACCCCTCGGTGGGCGCCGACGGCGAGCGGTTCCGCTTCCGTGAAGTCCCCGTAGTCCCCCGGCCGTCGGAGGCGCTGACGGACGCGTCGGGCCCGGAGATCGTGGTCGCGTGCACCTCGCCGGCGAGCGTACGGCTGGCCGCCGAACGCGGGCTGCCGATGCTCCTCGGCATGCACGTGGGGGACGAGGAGAAGGCCGAGATGGTCGCCGCGTGGCGGCAGTACGCGCGCGCGGCCGGGCGGTCCGGGGACGAGATCCGGGGCGCGGCCCATGTCTCGGCGGGCGTCTGCCAGATCGCGGACCGGCGCACGGACGCGGTGGAGACCTTGGTGAAGGCGATGCCGGGCTGGCTGCGGCAGGGGCTCGACGCGCATGTCACGGTCGACGGCCGGGCCCGCTCCATGCGGGACCCGGTGGCATACACCGAACTGCTCTGCGGGCTGCACCCGGTGGGCACCCCGCGGCTGTGCGTCGACCGTCTCGCGGCGACCGGCGAGCGGACCGGCATCTCGCGTTTCGCCCTGCTGGTCGAAGGTTCCGGCGACCTGGCGGCCACCGAGGAGAACGTACGGCGACTGGGCTCGGAGGTGCTCCCCCACCTCCGGTGAACAGCCCAGCCGACCGCGAGGCTTGCCGCTCCCGTACTGATGGAACCTCCCGCGTCAGGAGCGGCAAGCAACAGGCTCACGTGTCAGCAGTCCCGGAATTCCGGGGACTGGTTCAGCACCTGGCTGCGGACCGAGGTGAAACGGACGAGCTTCTCGTCGACAGCCGGCTCCAACGGGAAAACCGCCACCCGGTGGCAGTTCTGGAAGGCCAGCCGCACACCGAAGTGCCGCTGAAGCGCGCCGCGTATGGCGTCGCTCGCGAGCGCGCGCAGCAACTGCCCGCGTGCCTGCTCGTCCGGCGGGGGCGTCTGGTTGTCGGCGAAGTCTCCGCCGTCCACCTTCAGCTGGGCCACCAGGGAGCTGACCATCTCCCATGCGTAGGGCAGGGAGGTCCGGACGCAGTCGACGAATTCTGCTTCGTCGACCTCGCCTCGCTCGGCCTGTTCGAGTAGGGCCGGTGAGACGTCGAGCGACATGGGTACTCCTCTCGCACCCCCGGAACAACAGGGGTTGCCGGACAGGGAAAGGGAGTTCGCATGCCGAAACACCGCACACGCTGAGTACACGCATCGCGACCTCCCGTTCACTACGGTAGGCAACGGACCGTGACCGCACCAGGAGAATGGGCACATAGGGAACCCCCAGTGGGCACACAATCGGCCACTGTCGAATGATCGTTTTCCAGGTCGAAAGGGGCGGGCCCGAAGGGGCTCCGGTTGCGGGTGGTGGGGGGAGACGGGTGGGCGAATCGCGTGCGCGGTGGGGCGTCGGATAGCGTTGCGGACCATGCGTCTCGTCATCGCCCGGTGCTCCGTGGACTACGCCGGCCGGCTCACCGCCCACCTGCCCTCCGCCCCCCGTCTCATCCTGGTGAAGGCGGACGGCAGCGTCTCGATCCACGCGGACGACCGGGCCTACAAGCCCCTCAACTGGATGTCGCCGCCCTGCACGCTGAAGGAGGGCGCGGGCGACGAGGAAGGCGTCTGGACCGTCGTCAACAAGGGCGGAGAGAAGCTCATCATCACGATGGAGGAGATCCTCCACGACTCGTCGCACGAACTCGGCGTCGATCCCGGCCTGATCAAGGACGGCGTGGAAGCGCACCTCCAGGAACTGCTCGCCGACCGCATCGAGATCCTCGGCGACGGCTACACCCTCATCCGCCGCGAGTACATGACCGCCATCGGCCCGGTCGACATCCTGTGCCGGGACGCGGCGGGACAGACCGTCGCGGTGGAGATCAAGCGACGCGGCGAGATCGACGGCGTCGAGCAGCTCACGCGCTATCTGGAGCTGCTGAACCGCGACCCGCATCTCGCCCCGGTCCGCGGTGTCTTCGCGGCCCAGGAGATCAAGCCCCAGGCCCGCGTCCTCGCCACGGACCGCGGCATCGGCTGCCAGGTCCTGGACTACAACGCGATGCGGGGCATCGAGGACGACAAGCTGCGGCTCTTCTGACCCGCTCACCCGCACGACGAGAAGGGCCGGGTTCCTGGAGAGGAACCCGGCCCTTCTCGTGTGCCTGGGGCTCAGATCACCTGATCCGGCGAGACCGGAGCGGAGGGGCCGGAGGAACTGATCGAGCTGGCGGGCGAGGAGGACATCGAGCTGCTTGCCGAGTTCGAGATCGGCGGGCTGCTGCCGGCCGGGGGCGGGGTAGTGGTGGTGTCGGACTCCGACGCCGAGGGCGAGGGCGACGCCGAGCCCGAACCGCTGCTGGACGAGCCGGACGGCGACGGGGACGCAGACTCGGAGTGCGAACTCGACGACGACGGCTTCGGCGTACCGGACGAGCCGCCGCTCCCCGTGCCGTGCGAGCTGCTCGTCGACGACGACGGCTCCGCCTCCCCCGTGGGGGTCGGGTCGTCCGAGGTGCCCATCGTTCCGTCCGGGCCCGGGTCCGTCGGCCTGCTGGTCGCCTCGCCGGTGTCGGCGGAACCGCCGTCGTCGCCCGGGGTGTCCGACTCCAGGCCGCCGTCGTCCACGCCGGCGCTGGCGGACGGGTTGACGCCGACCCGGTCGGAGGGGTCGTTGGCGTCGTTGTTGGAGGTCGCGCCGAGCGTCACGACCGTGCCGAGGACGGCGACGAGCAGCGCGCCCGCGCCTGCCGCGACGAGGTTGCGCTTGGCCAGGGCCTTCAGTCCGCCCCGGTTGTGACGGGTCGGCGGGCCGACGGGCCGACGGTGGGCGACGACGGTCTCGGCCTCCGGCGGGTGGGTCGGGAGCACCGCCTGGATGCCGCGCGGCGGGGACGCCGACTCCTCGTGACGGGCGTCGGGCACCTCCTCGGCGGCCGTCGCCGCCGCGAGGCCGGGCATGTCCCCGGAACGGTCGGAGACCAGGGCGAGGGCGCGGCGGCCGGCGACGGTGCCGCGCTTGTCGGCGATCGCCCCGCGCAGGGCGAGGGAGGCCTCCAGCTCGGAGCGGGCCCGGTCGAGGTCTCCGCCGCAGAGGGCGAGGACGCCCAGCTCGTGGTGGAAGTAGGCGCGGTCGGCGGACTCCCCGGCGAGCCGGGCCGCCTCGGCGCCCTCGTGCAGGGTGCTCTCCCAGGCGCTCCAGTGCAGGCCCGCGGCGAACGCGGGTGCCGCGGTGCGGGCGAGCTGGACGGCGGTGGACTCCTCGTCCTCGCCGGTCCGGGTCGTCGTGGGGACGATCACGGTGAGGGCGGCGAGCACGGCGTCTGCCTCCGCGCACACCCGCTCGGGGGTGACCGAGGGGTGTCCGGTCCACCAGGCGTAGTGCTGGGCGGCGGTGTGGGCGCGGGCCTCGACGTCGTCGGCGTATCCGGCGACCTCGAGCTGGGTCTGGACGCCGGCGGCGAGCCGGTAGCGGGTGCCGACGGGGGAGACGAGTCCGCAGGCGGTCAGTTCGCCGAGGGCCGCGTCGGCGTGGGTGTCGCCGACCAGGGCGGGCAGATGGGCCTGGTGCGGGACCTCACCGTCCAGGGCGACGGCGAAGCGCAGGGTGGCGCGGGCGGACGCGCTGAGGCGGGCCGCGAGCAGCGGCGCGGGCGCGGCGGCCTCGCCGAGCGAGGGCAGGGGTATCTCCTCGGCCTCGCCGGCTCCGGCCAGGCCGTCGACGGCGTCGGTGAACGGCCGGGCGTCCTCGAAGACACCGAACGCGTCGACCGCGTCGGCGCCGGCCCGCAGTCGGTCGCGCTGCGAGAGCAGGGCGCCGGCCTGGACGAACCGGAGCGGCAGGCCCTCGGACTCGAACCACAGGTCGCCGGCCCAGTTGGCCTCCTCCTCGGTGAGGACGCGGCCGACGGCGTGCTCGATCACCTCGACGCCGCCCGCCCGGTCCAGTCCGGTGAGGACGACCTCCTCGACGGCGGACTCCGCGGAGGGCAGCGGGGTGTCCGGGGTGGCGCCGAGCAGGAAGGCGCACTCGGGGGTCGCGTCCAGCAGTTCGTCGAGCGCGGCGCCGCCGAGGTCGAGGTCGTCGACCACGACGACCGCGCCGATCTCGCGGACCAGGGCACGCAGGTCGTCGCCCTCGGGACGGAACCGGGGGGCGTCGTAGACGGCGTGGAAGAGGTCGTGCAGCAGGTCGGCCGAGGTGTGGCGGAAGCCGGTGAGGCGGACGACGCCGTCGGGGGCGAGGTCCTCGCAGTCCTCGGCGACCAGGTCGAGGAGGCTGGTGCGGCCGGAGCCGGCCGGTCCGGTGAGACGGACGGAACGGCCGCGGGCCAGCAGGCGGACCAGTTGTTCGCGTTCGTCCTGGCGGCCCAGGAGCGGCTGGGCGGGCCGGGCTGTTCCGGCGGGGGCCGGCGGCCGGGCGGCGCGCTCGGCCTCGGCCCGCTGCTCCGCGGTGCGCTTGGCGGGGCGCTCGGGTATCTCCGTGGGCGGGCAGAGTTCTATCTCGCTACCGTCGACCGGGTTGACCGTGAGCAGGTGTTCGCCCGTGACGAGCCGCACGGTGCGGGCCAGGGCCGGCGCGTGCTGGCCGAAGTCCGGTGTGAGGGGGTCCCTGGACGGGCGCGGGCGCGGCGTGCCGCCGTCGTCGTCCTGGCCGTACTCCTCGGGTCCCCGGGTGTTCGGGTCCATAGGTTCAAGCCCCCCAAAAGCGTCGTGTGGCGGTAGCCCCTCCCGGCCTTGCTGCACACCGCGCTGTCGCTTCTGGTCCGGTGCCCGCTCGAGGGCTGAGAGCGGCGGGCAGACGAACCGTAAACCTTCGCACAGTATCTACGACAGCCCGGGGTGCCGGGCCGCCCGAAGCGTCACAGTCTCGTGAGGATTGCGCCCGTCGCACGTTTTCCGCCGCAGGCCACGCGCCCTGGGGGTCAGACCCGGGGCAGGGACTCCACTCCGATACCGCCCTCGATCGCGAGGATCCGGTGCAGTCGGGTGGCCACCAGCAGGCGTTGCATCTGCGGAGGCACTCCGCGCAGCACCAGCCGTCGGCCGCACCGGCCCGCCCGTCGGTGGACGCCCATGATGACGCCGAGTCCGGTGGCGTCCCAGGAGTCCAGCTCGGACAGGTCGAGCACCAGGTCGCCGACTCCGTCGTCCACGGCCGTGTGCAGGGCCGTACGTGCGTCCGCCGCACTGCGGACGTCGAGACGGCCCCCGACGACCAGCTCTACGTGGTCGCCCCTGATGTGCATAGCGCTCCCCTAAGCGTGCGTCTCGTGCTCCGCGGTGTGGTGTCCGGTGTTGCATCCTCTGACTGCGGGAAGCGGTCGGAGGTTGCCGTCTGTGAGCGAACCGATACCGAATTCACTCGCAGGGGTGAGGCCCATGGGGCCTGTGCGGTTTCGGTGCCTGTAGAAGCCCTGCCCGCTCAGGCGTCCGATGTCACCGGCGTCAACCATCCGGCGCAGCCGCTCCGCATGCCTCTCGGCCGGAGATTAGCGGGCGTGAGGCGCTGTGTGACCGGTTAGTAACGCGGCTCACGTCTCAGGGCGTGAGACGCCGGTCACGTCGTCAATTACTGTCCGATTCACACCGATTGAACCCGGACTGACCGGGCGCCGACCGCAGTGACGAAGGGAACGGAACGCATTCCCGGGGACGGTCTAGATTGGCCGCATGGTCAATCTGACGCGCATCTACACGAGGACCGGCGACCAGGGCACCACCGCTCTCGGCGACATGAGCCGGGTCGCCAAGACCGACCCGCGGATCGCCGCGTACGCCGACGCCAACGAGGCGAACGCGGCGCTCGGCACGGCGCTCGCGCTGGGCGGACTGGACGAGGAGCTCGTCGGGGTCCTCACCCGGGTCCAGAACGACCTGTTCGACGTCGGCGCGGACCTGTCGACGCCGGTGGTGGAGAACCCGGAGTTCCCGCCCCTGCGGGTCGAGCAGTTCTACGTCGACCGTCTGGAGGCGGACTGCGACCGGTTCAACGAGCGGCTGGAGAAGCTGCGGTCGTTCATCCTGCCGGGCGGCACCCCGGGCGCGGCCCTGCTCCACCAGGCCTGCACGGTCGTCCGGCGGGCCGAACGCTCCACCTGGGCGGCGCTGGAGGTGCACGGCGAGCGGATGAACCCGCTCACCGCGACCTATCTCAACCGGCTCTCGGACCTGCTGTTCATTCTGGCCCGCACCGCCAACCAGGCGGTCGGCGACGTGCTCTGGGTGCCGGGCGGGGAGCGCTAGCGCATCTTGGCCGGTTCCCGCTCCGATCCGCCGTTCGGTTCGGACTTCGGTTCGCTCTTCGGTTCGCTCTTCGGTGCGGCCTTCGGTGCGGCCTTCGGTGCGGCCTTCGGGAACAGGGTGTAGCTCCCCGCGATGACGAGGTTGATGCCGATCACCCACAGCATCCGCAGCTGCCACGCCCGCAACGAGCCGGTCTCGCCGTCCCCGCCGACGTGCCGGACGGCCGCCTGGAGCAGTGCCATGGCGACCACCGCGGCGAGGGTCCAGCGGCCCGCGACCTTCCATTCGTGGACGGCGCGGGCCCTGCCGTACTTCGGCGGCCGCACGGGCGGCGGGCCGCCGGCGAAGCGGTGGGCGACCCGGGCGTCCACCCACTTGACGGTGGAGTGGCCGAGGCCCACGGTGAAGCCGATGTAGACGGCGGCGAGCCCGTGGCGCCAGTCCGGCTCGGCGCCGTGTCCGAGGTCGATCGCGGTCACCGCGAACAGCACGACCTCCAGCAGCGGCTCGCACAGCAGCAGGGCCAGCCCCAGACGCGGCATCCGGAACACGTACCGGAAGGCCAGCCCGGCGGCCAGCAGCACCCAGAAGGCCACCTCGCAGGCGATGATCAGTGCGACGATCACGGTTCGCTCCTCTCGCTCACCCTTCACAGGCTCCCGGGCGGGAGCGCGCGTCTCGTCGTCGGCGGTGACGAACTCGCGGTACATCGAAAGATGCAGTTCGGGACCGTTCCCGGGGAGCAGGCGGACGGGACGCGCGGCGTGTTGGATGGAGGACATGGCCGTCCGAGATCCGCACCGCCCGCGCCGTCCGCACCGCTTCGACGTGTACATCGCGGTCGGCGGGCTGCTCGGCGGGCTGCTGCTGGTCGCCATCGGCCTGGGCACCCGGCCGTCCGACGATCCGATCGTGCTCCTCGACGGCCCCTGGCCGGTCCTGGCGCCGCTCTGTGCGCTGGCCGGCTGCGAGGTGCTGCGCCGGGTCGCGCCGCGTACGGCCCTGCTGATCGGCACGGCCGCGATCGTCGTGGACACCCTGACCCGGGGCAACCTGTTCACGGTGCTGATGTACACCGACGTGATGTACGCGGCCGTCCTGTACGGCCCGCTCACGTCGGCCCGCCGGATCCAGTGGATCACCGGACTGCTGACGGTGGTCGGGACGCTGGTGCCGTTCGCGGTGTGGCGGGTGCCGGAAGCACTGCTGATCGGGGTGGTGGTCGGCATCGTGGCCTACGCGCCCGCCGCCACCGGCTGGATCGTGCGCGACCACCGCGACGCGGCCGAGGCCGCCCGGCTGCGGGCCGAACAGACCGCGCTGCTGGCCGAGATGGACCGGACCCAGGCCGTCACGACCGAACGGGCGCGGATGGCACGGGAGTTGCACGACATGGTCGCCAACCACCTGTCCGCGATCGCCATCCACTCGACGGCGGCGCTCTCGATCGACGACCCGGACACGTCCAGGCAGGCGCTGTGCGTCATCCGCGAGAACAGCGTCGAGGGGCTGGCGGAGATGCGGCGGCTGATCGGGATCCTGCGCGACGGCAGCGGGGACCGCGAGCCGGCCGCGGCCCCCACCCTGGACGGCCTGGAGGCGCTCGTCGACGGCGCCCGTGCCAATGGTCTCGACGTCACCCTCGCCGTCGAGCACGGCGAGGTGCCGGCCCCCGTCGAACTCGCCGCCTACCGGATCGTCCAGGAGTCGCTGACCAACGCGCTGAAGCACGCGTGCCCCGGCCGGGTCACCGTCGCCCTCGTCCAGCGCGACGGGTTGCTCGACGTGCGGGTACGGAGTCCCTACGGGCATCGGGACGGGCCCCGCGCTCCCGGTTCCGGCGCCGGGCTCGTCGGGATGCGGGAGCGCGCGGCGCTGCTGGACGGCACGTTCGACGCCGGTCCTGAGAACTCCTGCTGGACCGTGCGCGCCACATTCCCCCTGGTCGAAGGAGAGCCCGTATGAGCTCCGCCATCCGGGTCCTCGTCGCCGAGGACCAGTCCGCCGTGCGCGCCGGGCTCGTCCTGATCCTGGGCAGCGCGTCCGACATCGAGGTGGTCGGAGAGGCGGCGGACGGGGAGCAGGCGGTGTCGCTGGCCCGGGAGTTGCGGCCCGACGTGGTGCTGATGGACGTTCAGATGCCGCGTCTCGACGGGGTGTCGGCGACCCGGAGAGTCGTCGAGGAGGGGCTCGCCGACGTACTGGTGCTGACCACCTTCGACCTCGACGAGTATGTGTTCGGGGCGCTGCGGGCGGGCGCGGCGGGGTTCCTGCTGAAGAACACGGAGGCGAGGGATCTGCTGGCGGCGGTCCGTACGGTGGCCGGCGGGGAGGGGCTGATCGCTCCCGCGGTGACCCGACGGCTGATCGCCGAGTTCGCCGCGAAGCCGGTGCGGGCGCCGAAGGCCGACCCGGCCGTCCTGAACACCCTGACCCGGCGCGAGCGCGAGGTGCTGGCCTGTCTGGGCGAGGGGATGTCCAACGCGGGCATCGCCGGGCGCCTCGACATGGCGGAGGCGACGGTGAAGACGCACGTCAGCCGTCTGCTGGGGAAGCTGGAGCTACGCAGCCGGGTGCAAGCGGCGGTGCTGGCGCAGGAGTTGGGTATCCGGGCGGGATCCGAAGGGGCGCCGGAGGTTTAACGGGCCGCAGTGGTCCAGACCTATTGACCTGTGGTCCAGACCTTTCTATTCTCGCGGCACCGTGGGCGTGAAGGCTCAGTCACGCCCCCCGACTCCCCCGAGGAGGCGCAGGATGCGCTTCAGACACAGAGCCGCGGCAGGGTTCGCGACCCTGTTGCTCCCGTTGGCCGGCCTGGTCGGCCTCGCGAGCCCAGCCGAGGCCGCCACGACGGCCACCGCCACCTACACCAAGGCATCGGACTGGGGCACCGGCTTCGAGGGCAGGTGGACGGTGAAGAACACCGGTACCACCGCCATCAGTTCATGGACGGTCGAGTGGGACTTCCCCTCCGGCACCTCCGTCACCTCCGCCTGGGACGCCGACGTCACGTCCTCCGGCACCCACTGGACCGCCAAGAACAAGTCCTGGAACGGCACCCTCGCCGCCGGCGCGTCCGTCTCCTTCGGATTCAACGGCGCCGGCCCCGGCTCCCCGTCCAACTGCAAGCTCAACGGCGGCGGTTGCGACGGCACGACGGTCCCGGGCGACGCCGCACCGTCCGCCCCGGGCACCCCGGCCTCCTCCGCCCTCACCGACACCTCGGTGAAGCTGACCTGGGCCGCCGCCACCGACGACAAGGGCGTCAAGAACTACGACGTCCTGCGCGACGGCGCCAAGGTCGCCACCGTCACGACGACCTCGTACACCGACAGCGGCCTGACGGCCGGGACCGACTACTCCTACACCGTCCAGGCCCGTGACACCGCCGACCAGACCGGTCCGGTCAGCGGCGCGGTCGCGGTCCACACCACCGGCGGTGGCACCACTCCCCCGACCACCGGCTCCAAGGTCAAGCTCGGCTACTTCACCGAGTGGGGCATCTACGGCCGCAACTACAACGTCAAGAACCTGGTGACGTCCGGTTCGGCCGCGAAGATCACGCACATCAACTACGCCTTCGGCAACGTCACAGGCGGCCAGTGCGCGATCGGCGACTCCTACGCCGACTACGACAAGGCCTTCACCGCGGACCAGTCGGTCAGCGGCGTCGCCGACACCTGGGACCAGCCACTGCGCGGCAACTTCAACCAGCTGCGCCAGCTGAAGGCCAAGTACCCGAACATCAAGGTGCTGTGGTCCTTCGGCGGCTGGACCTGGTCCGGCGGCTTCGCCCAGGCCGCGGCCAACCCGGCCGCGTTCGCGCAGTCCTGCTACAACCTGGTCGAGGACCCGCGCTGGGCCGATGTCTTCGACGGCATCGACATCGACTGGGAGTACCCGAACGCCTGTGGCCTGTCCTGCGACACCAGCGGGGCGGCGGCCTACAAGAACCTGATGCAGGCGCTGCGTGCCAAGTTCGGCGCGAACTACCTGGTCACCGCGGCCACCACGGCCGACGGCACCTCAGGCGGCAAGATCGACGCCGCCGACTACGCGGGCGCCTCGCAGTACGTCGACTGGTACAACGTGATGTCTTACGACTTCTTCGGTGCCTTCGACGCGGACGGGCCGACGGCCCCGCACTCCCCGCTCACCTCGTACAGCGGCATCCCGCAGGCCGGATTCACCACGGCCGACGCGATCGCCAAGTTCAAGGCGAAGGGCGTGGCCGCGAGCAAGCTGCTCATCGGCATCGGCTTCTACGGCCGCGGCTGGACCGGTGTCACCCAGGACGCCCCGGGCGGCACGGCCACGGGTCCGGCGCCCGGCACCTACGAGCAGGGCATCGAGGACTACAAGGTCCTCAAGACGTCCTGCCCGGCCACCGGCACCATCGCCGGCACGGCGTACGCCAAGTGCGGCAGCAACTGGTGGTCCTACGACACCCCGGCCACCATCGCCGGGAAGATGACCTGGGCCAAGAACCAGGGTCTGGGCGGCGCGTTCTTCTGGGAGTTCAGCGGAGACACCACCAACGGCGAACTGGTGACCGCCATCAACAGCGGACTGTCGTAACAGCCGTAGAAAAGTTCGCGTGATCAAGCGACATTGACGCGCTGACCGGGCGGGGCTGCCTCAAGCCACGCGAGAAAACCGGTCAGCGCGTCTTCGCTCATGGCGAGCTCGAGACGCGTGCCCCGGTGCACACAGGTCAGGATCACCGCGTCGGACAGCAGCGCCAGCTCCTCCTCGCCCTCGGGAAGACGGCGGCCGGCCACCTCGATCGAGCCGCGCTCCAGGACCCGGCGCGGGCGGTAGGCGTACGAGAAGACGCGGTACCACTCGATGCGGTCGCCGTTGTAGCGGGCGACGCCGTAACTCCAGCCTTTTCCGCTCGTGTCGAGTTTCTCGGAGACGTCCCAGCGCAGGGAACAGTCGAAGGTGCCGCCGGACCGCTGGATGAGTCTGCGGCGCAGGCCGAAGACGAACAACCCCAGCGCCACCAGGGCCACGACGCTTCCGCACACAGTCAGAGCGAGGACCATCGACACCGACCTCCTCGTCTCCTAGGTACCGAAAATAGGTAACGGAACGGAAAAAACATCCATATCTGCCTCAGCCGCGGTCGGCTCCGGATTGCTCCGGTGCCGACCGCGGCTGAGTGACGTCAAGCGGCCCTGCTCCCCCAGATCCTAAAGGGCCTGGGAGGGGCCCCCACGGTCAGCGCGAGGCCGCCGCACGCAGTCGTACGTCCGCGCGACGCTCGGCGGCGGCATCGCCCTCCGCCTTCGCGCGCTCGAGCTCCCGCTCCACACGCTGGACGTCGATCTCGTCCGACAGCTCGGCGATCTCGGCCAGCAGCGACAGCTTGTTGTCCGCGAACGAGATGAAACCGCCGTGCACCGCGGCGACGACCGTTCCACCATCACTCGTACGGATGGTCACGGGGCCCGACTCCAGCACACCGAGCAGCGGCTGGTGACCGGGCATGACGCCGATGTCGCCCGACGTGGTGCGCGCGACGACCAGGGTGGCCTCGCCGGACCAGACCTCTCGGTCGGCCGCGACCAGCGCGACGTGCAGCTCAGCAGCCAAGGTGGCTCCTCGGGTCACCACCCGGCGGGTATGCCGGGTGTTGGTTACAAGTCTAGTGGGCGTGAGTGAGGGGGCGGGACGCGCCCGCCCCCTCGGACGTGAGCCGAAGGGCTCACATCGAACTCAGGGAGTTCAGGAGACGCCCAGCTCCTTGGCGTTCGCCTTCAGGTCCTCGATACCACCGCACAGGAAGAACGCCTGCTCCGGGAAGTGGTCGTACTCGCCGTCGATGATCGCGTTGAAGGCCACGATCGACTCGTCCAGCGGGACGTCCGACCCGTCGACGCCGGTGAACTGCTTGGCGACGTGGGTGTTCTGGGACAGGAAGCGCTCCACGCGACGGGCACGGTGGACGGTGAGCTTGTCCTCCTCGCCGAGCTCGTCGATACCGAGGATCGCGATGATGTCCTGAAGGTCCTTGTACTTCTGCAGGACCGTCTTGACGCGCATCGCGGTGTTGTAGTGGTCCGCCGCGATGTAGCGGGGGTCCAGGATGCGGGACGTGGAGTCCAGCGGGTCCACGGCCGGGTAGATGCCCTTCTCCGAGATCGGACGGGAGAGCACCGTCGTCGCGTCGAGGTGGGCGAAGGTGGTGGCCGGGGCCGGGTCGGTCAGGTCGTCCGCGGGGACGTAGATCGCCTGCATCGAGGTGATCGAGTGACCACGGGTCGAGGTGATGCGCTCCTGGAGGAGACCCATCTCGTCGGCCAGGTTCGGCTGGTAGCCCACCGCGGAGGGCATCCGGCCGAGCAGGGTCGAGACCTCGGAACCGGCCTGGGTGAAGCGGAAGATGTTGTCGATGAAGAACAGCACGTCCTGCTTCTGCACATCGCGGAAGTACTCCGCCATGGTCAGACCGGCCAGGGCCACGCGCAGACGGGTGCCCGGGGGCTCGTCCATCTGACCGAAGACCAGGGCGGTCTTGTCGATGACGCCCGACTCCGCCATCTCCTCGATGAGGTCGTTGCCCTCACGAGTGCGCTCGCCGACACCGGCGAACACGGAGACACCGTCGTGGTTGTTGGCGACGCGGTAGATCATCTCCTGGATGAGCACCGTCTTGCCGACGCCGGCGCCGCCGAACAGACCGATCTTGCCGCCCTTGACGTACGGGGTCAGCAGGTCGATGACCTTGACGCCGGTCTCGAACATCTCGGTCTTCGACTCGAGCTCGTCGAAGCGCGGGGCCTTGCGGTGGATGGACCAGCGCTCGCCCTCGTACTGCTCGTCGGTGTTCAGCACCTCACCGAGGGTGTTGAACACCTTGCCCTTGGTGAAGTCGCCGACCGGAACGGTGATGCCGTTGCCGGTGTCGGTGACCACGGACTGGCGGACCAGACCGTCGGTGGGCTGCATGGAGATGGTGCGGACCAGGCCGTCACCCAGGTGCTGGGCGACCTCCAGGGTCAGCGTCTTCTTCTCGCCGTCGTTCGCCGGGTCGGCGACCTCGACGTGAAGGGCGTTGTAGATCTCCGGCATGGCGTCGACGGGGAATTCCACGTCGACGACCGGGCCGATGACCCGGGCGACGCGGCCCGTGGCAACGGCCGTCTCAACTGTCGTCGTCATTACCTGTCACTCCCCGCGGACGCGTCGGCCAGGGCTGCGGAGCCACCGACGATCTCGCTGATTTCCTGGGTGATTTCGGCCTGGCGGGCCGCGTTGGCAAGGCGGGAGAGCGTGTTGATCAAGTCTCCCGCGTTGTCGGTCGCCGACTTCATCGCACGGCGCGTGGCGGCGTGCTTGGAGGCAGCCGACTGGAGCAGAGCGTTGTAGATACGACTCTCGACGTACCGCGGCAGCAGGGCGTCGAGGACGTCCTCCGCCGACGGCTCGAAGTCGTACAGCGGAAGGATCTCGCCCTTCGGCGCCGACTCCTTGGCCACCTCGTCGAGGCTGAGCGGCAGCAGACGGTCGCCGAGCGCCGTCTGCGTCATCATCGAGACGAACTCGGTGAAGACGATGTGGAGTTCGTCCACGCCGCCGTCCGCCGTCTCCTTCTCGATGGCCTCGATCAGCGGACCCGCGACCTTCTTCGCGTCCGCATAGGTGGGCTCGTCGGTGAAGCCCGACCACGACTCCGCGACCTTGCGCTCGCGGAAGTTGTAGTGGGCCAGACCACGGCGGCCGACGATGTACGTGTCGACCTCCTTGCCCTCCGCCTCAAGACGCGCCGTCAGCTGCTCGGCGGCCTTGATCGCGTTGGAGTTGAAGGCGCCGGCCAGTCCGCGGTCGCTCGTGAGGAGCAGCACCGCGGCGCGGGTCGCCGTCTCCGCCTCCGTGGTCAGCGGATGCTTGGTGTTCGAACCGGTACCGACCGCCGTGACCGCGCGGGTGAGCTCGGTCGCGTACGGCGTGGAGGCCGCCACCTTGCGCTGTGCCTTGACGACACGCGAGGCGGCGATCATCTCCATCGCCTTGGTGATCTTCTTGGTCGCGGTGACGGATCGGATGCGACGCTTGTAGACCCGGAGCTGGGCTCCCATGAGTCAGGTCCCTTCCTTACGTCACTTGGCCGCGGCCGGGGCGTCCTCGCCGAGAAGCTTGCCGTCCGAGGTCTCGAACTGCTTCTTGAACTCGGCGATCGCGTCGGCAATGGCGATGAGGGTGTCGTCCGACATCTTGCCGCCCTCCTTGATGGAGGTCATGAGGCCCTGCTCCTTGCGGTGCAGGTACTCCAGGAGCTCCTTCTCGAAGCGGCGGACGTCGGAGACCGGAACGTCGTCCATCTTGCCGGTGGTACCGGCCCACACGGAGACGACCTGGTCCTCGGTCGGCATCGGCTGGTACTGAGCCTGCTTGAGCAGCTCGACCAGTCGCTGACCGCGCTCGAGCTGGGACTTCGACGCGGCGTCCAGGTCGGAACCGAAGGCGGCGAACGCCTCCAGCTCACGGTACTGGGCGAGGTCGAGGCGCAGACGGCCGGAAACCTGCTTCATCGCCTTGTGCTGCGCGGAACCACCGACTCGGGAGACGGAGATACCGACGTTCAGCGCGGGGCGCTGACCGGCGTTGAACAGGTCCGACTCCAGGAAGCACTGGCCGTCGGTGATGGAGATGACGTTGGTCGGGATGAACGCCGAGACGTCGTTGGCCTTCGTCTCGACGATCGGCAGACCGGTCATCGAGCCGGCGCCCAGGTCGTCGGAGAGCTTCGCGCAGCGCTCCAGCAGACGGGAGTGCAGGTAGAAGACGTCGCCCGGGTAGGCCTCGCGGCCCGGCGGGCGGCGCAGCAGCAGCGACACGGCGCGGTAGGCGTCGGCCTGCTTCGACAGGTCGTCGAAGATGATGAGGACGTGCTTGCCCTCGTACATCCACTGCTGACCGATGGCCGAACCGGTGTACGGCGCCAGGTACTTGAAGCCGGCCGGGTCGGACGCCGGGGCGGCGACGATGGTCGTGTACTCCAGCGCGCCGGCCTCTTCGAGGGCGCCACGCACGGAGGCGATGGTCGAGCCCTTCTGGCCGATGGCGACGTAGACGCAGCGGACCTGCTTGTTCACGTCACCGGAGCGCCAGTTGTCACGCTGGTTGATGATCGTGTCGACGGCCAGGGCGGTCTTGCCGGTCTGGCGGTCACCGATGATCAGCTGACGCTGACCACGGCCGACCGGGGTCATCGCGTCGACGGCCTTGTAGCCGGTCTCCATCGGCTCGTGCACCGACTTACGGGCCATGACACCCGGAGCCTGGAGCTCCAGGGCACGGCGGCCGGACGTCTCGATCTCGCCGAGGCCGTCGATCGGGTTGCCGAGCGGGTCGACGACACGGCCGAGGTAGCCCTCGCCGACGGCGACGGACAGGACCTCTCCCGTGCGGGTGACCGGCTGGCCCTCTTCGACGCCGCTGAACTCGCCGAGGATGACGGTACCGATCTCGCGCTCTTCGAGGTTGAGCGCGAGGCCGAGGGTGCCGTCTTCGAACTTCAGCAGTTCGTTGGCCATGGCCGAGGGAAGGCCCTCGACCTTTGCGATGCCGTCGCCGGCAAGGGTGACCGTACCGACCTCCTCGCGCGAGGCCGCGTCCGGCTTGTACGACTGGACAAAGTTCTCCAGCGCATCCCGGATCTCCTCCGGCCGGATCGTGAGCTCCGCCATCTGGGTTCCCTGCTCTCCTTGTTGGGCCCGAAGTTTCACTTTGGGGGGATGGGGACTCCCCCCTGAAAGAGGTGAATCCTCTGCACGGCCCAACCAGGGCCGCCATCAGTTCGTACTGCGGTCTTGAGTTGCTGCTAGCTCGCCATGCGGCGGGCGGCGTCCTCGATGCGGTCCGCGAGGGAGCCGTTGATCACCTCGTCACCGACCTGCACCCGGATCCCGCCGAGGACCGCGGGGTCCACGTCGAGGTTGAGGTGCATCGGGCGGCCGTAGAGCTTGGCGAGGGCGGCGCCGAGGCGCTGCTTCTGCGGGTCGCTCAGCGGTACCGCCGAGGTGACGACGGCGACCATGCGGTCCCGGCGCTCAGCGGCGAGCTTGGAGAGGGCTTCGAGGCCCGCTTCCAGGCTACGTCCCCGGGGCGCGGTCACCAGACGCGTCACCAGTCGCTCGGTGGCCGCGTCGGCCCGGCCGCCGAGCAGGCTGCGCAGCAGCTCGCTCTTGGCCGAGGCGGTGGCCTTCCGGTTGGTCAGTGCGGCGCGCAGCTCGGTGTTCGAGGAGACGATCCGTCCGAAGCGGAACAGCTCGTCCTCGACGTTGTCGAGCGTGCCGGACTTCTGCGCGGCGGTGAGGTCGGCGATGTTCGCCAGCTCCTCCAGCACGTCCACCAGGTCGCGGGACTGCGACCAGCGGGCACGCACCGTGCCGGACACCAGGTCGGCGGTGGTGCCGCTGATCTGGGCGCCGAGCAGGCGCTGGACCAGCTCGGCCTTGGCCTCGCCGGCCTGCGCCGGGTCGGTGAGGACCCGACGCAGCGAGACCTCGCGGTCGAGCAGCGCGGTGACCGCCGCCAGTTCGTCGGCGAGCTGCGCAGCGTCCACGGACGTGGAGTCCGTCAGCGCGTCGAGACGCTCACGGGCTGCTGCGAATGCCTCGCGGCTCGCTCCGTGTGCGGTCATCGAGACGCCTCGGCCTTCTCCTCGAGGTCGTCGAGGAAGCGGTCGATGACGCGGCTCTGGCGGGCGTGGTCGTCGAGGGACTCCCCGACGAGCTTGCCGGCCAGTTCGGTGGCGAGCTTGCCGACGTCCTGACGCAGCGCGGACGCGGCGGCCTTGCGGTCCGCCTCGATCTGGCTGTGTCCGGCGGCGACGATCTCCTCGCGCTGGCGCTGGCCTTCCGCACGCATCTCGGTGATGAGTGCGGCGCCCTGCTCCTGCGCCTCCTGGCGCAGTCGCGCGGCCTCGTGGCGGGCCTCGGCGAGCTGGGCCTTGTACTGCTCCAGGACGCTCTGGGCCTCAGTGCGAGCAATCTCGGCCTGTTCGATCCCGCCCTCGATGGCATCGCGACGCTCTTCCAGAACCTTGTTGATGTTCGGAAGGAGCTTCTTGCCCAGGACGAAGAACACGATCGCGAACGCGATCAGACCGATGACGAGCTCGGGGATCTCCGGGATCAGAGGATTCTGGGCCTCCTCCTCAGCCGCGAGTTGCAGCAAGGGCGAGATCACATCAGTTCCTTCCGTGGAATTCTCTCGTCGGCGTAGACCGGATCAGGACGTCGGGTAGACGAAGCCCATGACCAGACCGATCAGGGCGAGCGCCTCACAGAGGACGAAGCCGAGGATCTGGTTCTGGCGGATCAGGCCGGCGGCCTCGGGCTGGCGAGCCAGCGCCTGGGTGCCGTTACCGAAGATGATGCCAACGCCGACGCCGGGGCCGATGGCCGCGAGACCGTAGCCGATGGCAGCGAGGTTGCCCTTGATTTCGACCGCGGCGAGGGTGTCGAGAGCGGACATGCCGTAACTTCCTTCTCTTTACGCAGGCCGGTGGGGGTTGGCCACCGGAAGTTCAGGGGATGTTGATCAGGTGCTCAGTGGTGCTTGGCGAGCGCGCCCTGGATGTAGCTGCAGGACAGGAGGATGAAGACGTAGGCCTGGAGGGCCTGGATGAACAGCTCGAAGACCGTCATCACGATGACCATCAGGAACGAGACCGCCGAGTAGGCGATGCCGATGCCGTTGAGCAGGTACCAGGTCCCGATGGTGAAGATCAGGATCAGGACGTGCCCGGCGAACATGTTGGCGAAGAGCCGGACGGCGTGGGTGAACGGCCGGATGAACACGTTCGACAGGAACTCGAAGAACATGACCATCGGGAACACCGGGCCGAGCGACGGGTCGTAGCCGGTGATGTTCTTCCAGCCGCCGATGAAGCCGTGGCGCTTGAACGTCACACTCATCCACACGATGTAGACGAGGGCGGCGAGACCGACCGGGAACGCGATGACCGCGGTGGCCGGGAACTGCGCGATCGGGATGATCGACCACAGGTTCATGATCCAGATGAAGAAGAACAGCGAGAACATCAGCGGGACGTACTTCTCGCCCTCGCGCTTGCCGATCGTCTCGTACACGACCCCGCGACGGACGAAGTCGTAACCCGCCTCGCCGACCATCTGGAGCTTGCCGGGAATCAGCTTCGGCTTCGCGAAGGCCGCCCAGAAGAATCCGATGACGATGACGGTGCTCACCAGCGAGAGCAGCATCGGCTTGTTGAATTCGATGCCGCCGACGGTGAAGAGCGGTTCGAAGAGGAACGAGTGCAGGCCGGGGGTCGGGAAACCGCACCCGTCGAAAATATGACAGTCGGTCTCGAAGGCGAGCGTCTTGGCGTTACTCACCGCGAGCTCCTTCAGCGTGGCGCATGGGTACGGCAACCTCGATGTGTCGGCGCGGCCTGCGACCGCGGGACGGCACTGGACTGGACTTGCGGATGTGGGGGCGGCTACTGGGCTCCGAACCGTGAGACGTCACAGGCTCGACTGCCGCCCGCGCCAGCTCTGCCGCAGTTGTGGCGAGACCATAGCAAAAGAGCGGAAGTCCCCTTACACCGGCCCTACAGGTCACGACGACGCCCGAGCGGAATCCGGCTCGACGTAGAGGACCTTGGCCTTCATGTGCGAGACCACCTGGGCGGCGATCCACACCAGGGTGGCCCCCAGCAGCGTGAAGGCAAAGCATTTCGGGTTGAAGGCCGAGGTCCCCTTGAACGTGATCAGCACGATCATCAGCAACAGGATCTGGGTGGTGTAGAGCAACAGCCCCATCGACTGGAACAGATGGGGAAGCTGGCGCGCGGTGCGCAGCAGCACCACCAGACCGCCGCCCATGAACAGCAGGACGAGAACCGCACCGAAGACGGCGCCGAGCGCTCCCTTGCCGCCGGCAACGGCGGCACTCACCGCGACTCCCGCCACACCCGCGGTCGCGGTGGGCAGGGCACAGTGCAGGAGTGTTCGTACGTCGTTGGACTGCATGGCGGCAACTCCGCATTCAAGGGGGCAGGGCGTCGTCATGGACGAGCGTAGTCCCGGCCCGAGGGGCGAGAGACCTCACGCCGCCTCACTCCAATGAACCGTCGTAGTGCGGTCCTTCGGCTCTCTCCGGGGGTTCTCGTGAACCGTATCACAAACTATTTGATGAGGTCTTTACCTGGCGGGTGTGCTCGCTGTCACACATGAGAGTGACAGTGCACGTCTGTGCAGGAACCAGGGGAGCTTGTCTGGTATTGGGATGCTTTGCCCACCACAGGTTCTCCCACGACTTGGCAATGCTCTAGTCAGATTCTTACCTTGGAGCTGCCCCGGCCACCGACCGCGGTGGCCCCGTTCGCCCCCGCCACCCCCACCGTGACGGGGCTCTGCCCGTCGACGGCGGCGGGCTGCCCGGGGCCGACCGGCCCGTACTGCCCGGCGGGCGCCGCGGGCTCCTGTGCCGCGGACTCCCCGGCCTCCTGAGCCCCGGCCTGCAGGCCGCCCCGGCGCCGGTAACGCGGCGGCACGAAGGCCTCGGCCCAGCGCGGGGTGCGCGGCCGGAAGCGCGGCAGCAGCAGCAGCGCCAGACCGATCGCGCTGAGGATCACGACACCGAGGACGATCCACATGGAAGCCGCGTTGACGGAGTAGGTGAGCGCGCCGAAGGCGATCAGCGCCGACCAGAAGTACATGATCAGCACCGCGCGGCTGTGCGAGTGCCCGATCTCCAGCAACCGGTGGTGCAGGTGCCCTCGGTCCGCGGCGAACGGCGACTGACCGCGCCAGGTGCGGCGCACGATCGCCAGGATCAGGTCGGCGGCCGGGATCGCGATGATCGTCAACGGCATCAGCAGCGGGATGTAGACCGGCACCATCTGGTGCACCGCGTTGCGCTCCGAGCCGGAGAACAGCCGCATGATGTCCGGGTCGACCTGCCCCGTCACGGAGATCGCGCCCGCCGCCAGCACCAGCCCGATCAGCATCGAGCCGGAGTCGCCCATGAAGATCCGCGCGGGGTGCATGTTGTGCGGCAGGAAGCCCAGGCACATGCCCATCAGGATCGCCGCGAACAGCGTCGCCGGGGCGGCGGCCTCGATGCCGTACGAGTACCAGATGCGGTAGGCGTACATGAAGAACGCCGCCGAGGCGATGCACACCATGCCCGCCGCCAGACCGTCGAGGCCGTCCACGAAGTTGACCGCGTTGATCGTGATGACCACCAGCGCGACCGTCAGCAGGGTGCCCTGCCACTGGGTCAGGGCAACCGTGCCGACCAGCGGCACCGGCAGCCACAGGATGGTCAGACCCTGCATGACCATGACGCCGGCGGCGATCATCTGGCCGCCCAGCTTGATCAGGGCGTCGATCTCGAACTTGTCGTCCAGGACGCCGATCAGCCAGATCAGCGCGGCCCCTGAGAGCAGGGCGCGCGGTTCGTTCGACTTCTCGAAGACCTCGTTGAGGTTGGTCAGATGATCGGCGACCAGCAGTCCGGCGCACAGGCCGAAGAACATGGCGATCCCGCCGAGCCGCGGAGTGGGTTCCCGGTGCACGTCACGGGCCCTGATCTCCGGCATCGCTCCGGCCACGATCGCGAACTTCCGTACCGGCCCTGTCAGCAGATACGTCACCGCGGCCGTGATGCAGAGCGTCAGCAGGTATTCACGCACGGGCTTCCCCACAGGTCTCGCCGGCCATCTCAGTCCCACACCCTAGCGATCGACCACCGCACGGCGCATATGTGTGAGGACTACCGGGTAGTGACGATGGTTTCACGTGAGGCTGTGCACAAGGACGCACGGGGGGTGCGCACGGGGGTGGGCACGTGATGCGCCTACCCCGGTTCGGCCGGATACGGCGGAAACGCCAGGGCCAGCTCGCGCACCTCGTCGCGGGCCTTCCTGCTCTCGACCTCGTCCCGCAACACTCCCGCCAGCAGTGCCGCGACCCGTGTCATGTCCTCCTCGCGCATGCCTTGCGTGGTCAGCGCCGCGGTGCCCAGACGCAGGCCACGGGCGTGCGCGGCGGTGACATCGGCGTCCCGCACATGCGGGAGGGCGCAGCAGTCCAGCACCATCCCGGCGGCCGCGAGCAGCCCGCGCGCGGTGCGCCCGTCGACACCGAGCGGCGCCGGGTCGACGGTGATGAGGTGGGTGTCGGTCCCGCCGGTCGTGACGGTCAGCCCCTCCCCCGCCAGGGCCGCCGCGAGAACCCTCGCATTGGCGACCACCTGATGGGCGTACACGGAGAACGCCGGGGTCGCCGCCTCGCCGAACGCGACCGCCTTCGCGGCGATGGTGTGCATCTGGGCGCCGCCCTGCGTGAACGGGAAGACCGCCCGGTCCACCCGCTCGGCGAGTCCACCGCCGCACAGGAGCATCCCGCCACGCGGCCCACGCAGCACCTTGTGCGTGGTGGCGCAGACGATGTCGGCGTAGGGCACCGGACTGGGCGCCGCTCCCCCGGCGACGAGCCCGATGGGATGCGCTGCGTCGGCGATCAGAAAGGCGCCCGTCTCGTCGGCGACCTCGCGGAAGAAGGCGTAGTCGAGGTGGCGCGGGTAGGCGGTGGACCCGCACACGATCGCCTTGGGCCGGTGCCCCCGAGCCAGCGTACGGACCTGCTCGTGGTCGACGAGCCCGGTCTCCGCGTCCACCCCGTAGGGGATGAAGTCGAACCAGCGGCCGGAGAAGTTCGCCGGCGAGCCGTGCGTGAGATGGCCGCCGTCGAGCAGCCCCAGGGCCAGGACGGTGTCACCGGGCCGGAGCAGGGCGGCGTAGGCGGCCAGCATCGCGGAAGAGCCCGAGTGGGCCTGCACGTTGGCGTGTTCGGCGCCGAACAGCGTCCTGGCGCGGTCCACTGCGATCCGCTCGGCGAGGTCCACGATCTCGCAGCCGCCGTGATGCCGGGCCCCCGGATAACCCTCCGCGTACTTGTTGGCGAGCGGCGAGCCGAGGGCGGCCAGCACGGCGGGCGAGGTGAAGTTCTCGGCGGCGATCAGCTGGAGCGTCGACGCCTGCCGCTCCCGTTCCCCGAGCAGGATCTCGGCCAGCTCGGGGTCCTGCCGGCGCAGGACATCGGCCTCGGGAACATGGGTGACCGACATGGTGCGCTCCGGACGTCGACGGTGACGTACGTCCAATGTAGGCCCGGGGTCTGGGGCGCGCGCGGTCGCCACATCCTCGCGGGGACGCCGGTGAACGCCGTGCCGGCCGGGTCCGGGACCGGGTGCGGTCCCCTCCCTGACGCGCCCCTCGCACCGCTCCGTCCCGGCAGGCCTCGCGGGCGGCGGGCCGGCGTCAAGCGCGCGCGGGGACACCCGTCAGCGCGGTCACGACCGGGTCCAGGGCCTGGTGTATCTCGTCGCCGATCGAGCGGAAGAACGGCAGGGGCGCTCCGTACGGGTCGTAGACCTCGTCCGCCTCGAGTGTCGGGGCGAGGAGCCACCCGCGTAGCGCCGCCGCCGCGCGGACCAGGGCACGGGCGCGCATCACCACGCCTTCGTCCAGCGGCGGGAGGGTGGCCGGGTCGATGGCGTTCACCAGGCGGGTGAACTCCTTGAGGGTGAAGGTGCGCAGGCCCGCCGAGTGGCCCATGGAGATGACCTGGGCGCGGTGGTCGCGGGTCGCCGTCAGGACCAGGTCGGCCATGATGACGTGTTCGTCGAGGAGCTCGCGGCCGGTGAACCCGGTGGCGTCCGCGCCGAAGTCGGCCAGCACGGTCTCCGCGTTGGCCTCCATGGACGCGCCCTCATGACCCCAGGTGCCCGCGCTCTCCACGATCAGCCCGCGGCCCAGCACCCCGAGCCGCTGCGACACGAAATGCCGGGTCAGCCGCTCGGTGATCGGCGAGCGGCAGACGTTGCCGGTGCTGACGTGGAGGATGCGGAAGCTGTCGCGCGGAAACCCGAACGTCGTCGTCTGTTCCGCGGCACGGTCCCCGTTGCCTATGCCACGCCCCGCGTCAGGGGCTGTCAATTCGCCACCTCGAGGTCGGGTACGACCTTCCGCAGCTCGTCCGCGGAGATCGCGCCCGCGCGCAGCAGCAGCGGCACCTCTCGGCTGACGTCGACGATCGAGGAGGGCACGTTGCCGGGGGTCGGGCCGCCGTCGAGGTAGACGGAGACGGAGTCGCCGAGCATCTCCTGGGCGTAGTCACAGTTCTCCGGCGCGGGGTGCCCGGTCAGGTTCGCCGACGACACCGCCATCGGGCCGACCTCCGTCAGCAGCTCGATGGCGACCGGGTGCAGCGGCATACGGACGGCGACCGTGCCGCGGGTGTCGCCCAGGTCCCACTGGAGGGACGGCTGGTGCTTGGCCACGAGCGTCAGCGCGCCCGGCCAGAACGCGTCGACCAGCTCCCAGGCCATCTCGGAGAAGTCCGTGACGAGCCCGTGCAGCGTGTTCGGGGAGCCGATGAGGACAGGGGTGGGCATGTTGCGGCCCCGGCCCTTGGCCTGGAGGAGATCGGCGACGGCCTCCGAGGAGAACGCGTCGGCGCCGATGCCGTACACCGTGTCGGTCGGGAGGACCACGAGCTCGCCACGGCGGACGGCGGACGCGGCCTCGCGCAGACCGGTCACACGGTCGGTCGCGTCGTTGGTGTCGTATCGCCGTGCCATCTAGCGGGCCTCCTCGTACACGTACTGCTGCGGGTCGAAGGTGCGGGGGGCGCTCACGGCGTCGCCCTACGGGCGGTCGCGAAGCGCGGGCGCTTGTTGAGGTCGGGGTGGTCGGCCGCGTCGGCCCAGCCCCGCTCCTCGGTGAAGATCCACGGGACCTGGCCGCCCTGGGTGTCGGCGTGCTCGATGACGACGACACCGCCGGGACGCAGCAGCCGGTGCGCGGTGCGTTCGATGCCGCGGATCAGGTCGAGGCCGTCCTCCCCCGAGAACAGGGCGAGTTCGGGGTCGTAGTCGCGCGCCTCGGGCGCCACGTACTCCCATTCGGTGAGCGGGATGTACGGGGGGTTGGAGATGACCAGGTCGACCTGGCCGTCGAGGTCGCGGAAGGCGTCCAGGGCGTCTCCCTGACGCAGGTCGACCCTGGACCCCTCCATGTTCTTGCGCGTCCAGCGCAGGGCGTCCTCGGACAGCTCCACGGCGTGCACACGCGAGCGCGGCACCTCCTGGGCGAGAGCGAGCGCGATGGCGCCGCTGCCGGTGCACAGGTCGACGATGCGGGGCTCGACGACGTCCATGGCGCGTACCGCGTCTATGGCCCAGCCGACCACCGACTCGGTCTCGGGGCGCGGGACGAAGACGCCGGGGCCGACCTGGAGCTCCAGATACCGGAAGAAGGCCCGCCCGGTGATGTGCTGGAGCGGCTCGCGCTGCTCCCGCCGGGCGATGGTCTCCCAGTAACGGGCGTCGAAGTCGGAGTCCTTCACGGAGTGGAGTTCACCGCGTTTCACGCCGTGCACGAACGCGGCGAGCTCCTCCGCGTCGTTGCGCGGCGAGGGCACGCCGGCGTCGGCCAGCCGCTGGGTGGCCTGGGCCACCTCTGCGAGCAGCAGGTTCACGCAAGTCCTCCGTGTCGTACTCGTCGTGCGTACGTCCTACAACGCTTACGCGGCTGCGAGCTTGGCGGCCGAGTCCGCGTCGACGCAGGCCTGGATCACCGCGTCGAGGTCGCCGTCCAGGACCTGGTCCAGGTTGTACGACTTGAAGCCGACGCGGTGGTCCGAAATGCGGTTCTCCGGGAAGTTGTACGTGCGGATCTTCTCGGAGCGGTCGACGGTGCGGACCTGGCTGCGGCGGGCGTCGGCGGCCTCCCGCTCCGCTTCCTCCTGCGCCGCTGCGAGCAGCCTGGAGCGCAGGATACGCATCGCCTGCTCCTTGTTCTGCAACTGGCTCTTCTCGTTCTGGCAGGAGGCGACGACTCCGGTGGGAATGTGCGTGATGCGCACGGCGGAGTCGGTGGTGTTCACCGACTGCCCGCCGGGCCCGGAGGACCGGTAGACGTCGATGCGGAGGTCGTTCGCGTTGATCTCGACGTCGACCTCCTCGGCCTCGGGCGTCACGAGCACGCCGGCGGCGGAGGTGTGGATCCGCCCCTGGGACTCGGTCGCCGGCACCCGCTGCACCCGGTGCACGCCGCCTTCGTACTTCATCCGCGCCCAGACGCCCTGCCCGGGCTCGGTGGCCCCCTGGCCGCCCTTGGTCTTCACCGCGACCTGGACGTCCTTGTAGCCGCCCAGCTCGGACTCGGTCGCGTCGATGATCTCGGTCTTCCAGCCGACGCGCTCGGCGTACCGGAGGTACATGCGCAGCAGGTCGCCGGCGAACAGGGCCGACTCGTCGCCGCCCGCGCCCGCCTTGATCTCGAGGATGACGTCCTTGTCGTCGGACGGGTCCCGCGGCACGAGCAGCAGCCGCAGCTTCTCCGTCAGCTCCTCGCGCTGCTTCTCCAGCACCTTGACCTCGGCGGCGAAGTCCGGGTCGGCGGAGGCGAACTCGCGCGCCGTCTCCACGTCGTCACCGGTCTGCTTCCAGGAGCGGTACGTGCCGACGATCGGGGTCAGCTCGGCGTAGCGCTTGTTCAGCTTGCGCGCGTTGGCCTGGTCGGCGTGGACCGACGGGTCGGCGAGCTTCTTCTCCAGGTCGGCGTGCTCTCCGAGCAGCTCCTCGACGGCCTCGAACATGATGCGCTCCTGAATGACGTGCGTGGGGGAAGGGCGGGCGACCAAAAACGCCGGTCCCGGCGTGCCCCTGGGCAGGGACACGGCCGTGGACCGGCGAAAAGGGGCTCGCTACTTGGAGCCGGCGGGAGCCTTGCCGAAGCGGGCCTCGAAGCGGGCCACACGGCCACCGGTGTCGAGGATCTTCTGCTTGCCCGTGTAGAACGGGTGGCACTCGGAGCAGACGTCGGCGCGGATGGAACCGCTCTCGATCGTGCTACGGGTGATGAACGAGGCGCCACAGGTGCAGCTGACCTGCGTCTCGACGTACTCGGGGTGGATGTCGCGCTTCAAGGTGTCTCCTAGTTTCGGGAGGGCGCCGGGTCGCTGCCGCGGGATACGACAAACGTGAACCGGAGCCGACGTACCAGTCTGCCAGGACTGGGCGCATCCCCCAAAACCGGGGGGCGGGGGGATCTATTCCCCAGGGCCCCGACGAGCCCCTCAGGACGACGTCACGACCCCCGCCGCCTCGCCCGTGGCGGTGCCCTCGGTGGCCGCCTTCGGGATGGCCCGGTCGTTCTTCAGGGCCGTCCAGACCTGCTTCGCCTTCGCCTCGGCGACGACGACGCGGTTGAGGTTGGACGGGTCGTACCGGACCGGCATCGTGACCATGTTCATGTTGGCGGCGCTGATGCCCTTGAGTCCGTTCGCGAAGGACATCAGGGAGTTCAGCGAGCCGAGCCGGGAGTCGGCCGTGACGGCCTTGGTCGCGGTGTTGGCGAGGTCGTACAGCTTGGTGCCGCTGGTGAACAGGCCGACGTGCTTGACCTGGTTGACCAGGGCCTTGATGAAGGCCTGCTGGAGCTGGATGCGGCCGAGGTCGGAGCCGTCGCCGACGCCGTGCCGGGTGCGGACCAGACCGAGGGCCTGCTCGCCGGTGAGCGTGTGCGTGCCGGCCTTGAGGTTCAGGTGGCTGTCGGGGTCGTCGATGGCCTTGGTCGTGGTGACCTCGACGCCGCCGAGTTCGTCGATGAGCGTCTCGAAGCCGGAGAAGTCGACTTCCAGGTAGTGGTCCATACGGATGCCGCTGATCGACTCGACCGTCTTCACGGCGCAGGCCGCGCCACCCGTCGAGTACGCCGAGTTGAACATCACGTCGGACGCCGCGTCGTGCGTGACACCGCCCGTGTCGGTGCAGGCGGGCCGGTCTATGAGCGTGTCGCGCGGTATGGAGACCACGCTGGCCTTCTTGTGGCCCTCGTACACGTGGATGACCATCGCGGTGTCGGAGCGGGCGCTGCCGTCGTCCGTGCCGCCGCCGAGCTTCTTGTTGGTGCCGGAGCGGGTGTCCGAGCCGAGCACGAGGATGTTCTCGGAGCCGTTGTCGACCTTGGTGGGCCGGTCGGTCCCCAGGACCTGGTCGATGTCGACGCTCTTGATGTTGCCGTTGAGCTTGAAGTAGAGGTAGCCGACGCCGGTGCCGCCCAGCACGAGGACGCCCGCGGCGGTCCACGCGGCGATCAGCACCCCCTTACGGCGGCCACGCTGTCTGCGGTGGCGCGGACCGTCGCTGCCGGTCGCCCCGCTCGTTGTGCCGGCCTCACCCGGGGTTCCGGGCTCCGGCGTGCTCTCGGCGGCCATGTGCTCCTCTGTTCTCGTGCGACCTCACCATCGTCACTCCGCCAGGTCAGACGGGGAAACTCGGGACAGGGTTGCACAACGCGTCGTGCCCGGTCCGCGGTGGACCGGGCACGCTGCGTGACACGGGTGGGCGGGGTCTACCCCGGCTCACCTGCGAGTTCGGCCGGACTCAGCCGAACAGGTCGTACTGCTTGAAAGACGTCCCGAGTGAGACCCTTGTGGCAAAGATCGCACTGGTGGCCTTTCCGGTGCCCTTGTACAGGTACAGGGTGCCTGCCGGGGTGCGGGCCAGCAGGTCGGCCAGACCGTCGCCGTTGACGTCTCCGACGGCGGCGATGACGTTGTACGTCGTGTTGCTCCAGGTGGCGACCTTGATGCGGGCCGCGAAGGCGCTCGTGGCGGTGCCGTTGCCCTTGTACAGGTAGAGCGCGCCGGTGGCCTTGTCACGGGCGATCAGGTCCGTCTTGCCGTCGAAGCTGAAGTCTCCGTGGCCGCGCACGACGTTGTACGCGTTCCAGCCGGTGCCGTTCTTGACGGGCGCGGCGAAGGTGCCGTTGCCCTTGCCCGGGTAGACCCACATCGCGCCGGCCGAGTCGACGGCGATGAGGTCCGCAAGGTAGTCGCCCGTGACGTCGCCGGGGGTGACGATCTGGGTGCGGGTCTTCCAGTTGTCGCCGATGAGCTTGGTCGCCCAGGTCTCGCTGGAGGCCACGTAGTGCTTCCAGAAGACGTCGCCGTCCGAGGCGCGGCGCAGGATCAGGTCCTGGTAACCGTCGCGGTCCAGGTCGCTCTGCAGGACGAGGTTGAATCCGCTCCAGGTGCCCCACGACTCGCGGGAGGCGAGCGAGGTGCCCTTGGAGTCCAGCTCGTAGCCGGTCTTGGTGGACGAGTTGCGCGCCCACAGGTCGGCGAGGTGGTCACCGCTGAGGTTGGTGTCGTCGACGCGCGGGTAGGCGCTGGCGGCGTACGTGGAGACCTTGCTGAAGACGCTGTACGCGCCGCTCTCGACGCAGTCCTTCACGCCCCAGGAGACGACGCCCACGATCCGGTTGTTCACGATCAGCGGGCCGCCGGAGTCGCCGTTGCAGGCGGTGGTGGTGCCCGTGTCGCTGCCGGTGGCGGGCGTGCCCGCGCACACCATGTGGCCCTTGAGGTACTCGGCTCCGTAGTAGCCGCTGCAGGTGGCGTTCGACTGGATCGGCAGCACGGCCGTCTTCAGCGTCTCGGAGATGTCCTGCGTGGTGGAGGTGGTGCGGCCCCAGCCGTACAGCGTGGCCTGGGTGCCGGTCGCGTACGAGGCGCTGTCCGTGTTGCTCGTCATCCGGATCGGCGTGGCCTTGACCGGGTTCGGCAGGGTCAGCACGGCGATGTCGTTGTCGAGGGTCGTGTCGCTGTACGACCAGTGGTTCCACTGGCGCCAGACGCCGGTGGCGGTACCGCCGTGCAGGTCGCCGTCGTCGCCCAGCAGCTGCGTGCTGCCCGTGACGACGAAGCCGTGGGCGTTCCAGTTGTAGCCCTTGACGCAGTGCGCGGCGGTGAGGATCTTCGTCGGCGAGATGACCGAGCCGCCGCAGAAGAAGCCGATGTCGTCGCTGGTCGTGGTGGTGCCCCGGTCGTCTCCGTACCAGAGCTGGGCCATCCACGGCGCGTTGGTGATGGTCGTAGTCGTCCCACCGATGATCTTCGGGTCGACCTTGGTGGCGCTGCCGCTCGCGCTCAGGGACGCCTTGGCGGTCTCGCCCGGGATGTCGTCACCGGCGACGGCCACGGCGGCGAGCTTCTCGAGTCGCTCGGTCGACAGCGTCGTACCGTGAGCCGGCGACGGCGGCGCCTCGGCGGCCTGCGCCGAGGACAGGAACAGCGCTCCGGCGACGGCGGCGGCAAGTCCGGCCGCGGCGACGGGCAGCGCGATCCGTATCCGGCGTCTGTGCCGACCGCTCCCTGACGTGGGTGTACCCACTTGTGTCCCCCCTAGGGATCAAGAAGTTCGAAGAAGTTCGATCTGAAGAATGTGTGAAGGGCGAGATCGTATCCCGCTGCACGGCACGACTGAGGGCCGCCCCCTGCACGGGGGGCGGCCCTCAGTCGGTGTTCGGCGAAACCACGTCAGACGTCGGACGTCAGTCGTTGTTGCCCGTCGACGGCGTCGTCTTCTGAATCTGCATCAGGAACTCGCCGTTCGACTTCGTCTGCTTCATCTTGTCGAGGAGCAGCTCGATCGCCTGCTGCTGGTCGAGCGCGTGCAGCACCCGGCGGAGCTTCCAGGTGACGGCCAACTCATCGTTGCCGAGCAGGATCTCTTCCTTACGGGTACCGGACGCGTCGACGTCCACCGCGGGGAAGATGCGCTTGTCGGCGAGCTTCCGGTCGAGCTTGAGCTCCATGTTGCCGGTGCCCTTGAACTCCTCGAAGATCACCTCGTCCATGCGGGACCCGGTGTCCACCAGAGCGGTGGCGAGGATGGTCAGCGAGCCGCCGTCCTCGATGTTGCGGGCCGCACCGAAGAAGCGCTTCGGCGGGTACAGGGCGGTCGAGTCGACACCACCGGACAGGATGCGGCCGGAGGCCGGGGCGGCGAGGTTGTACGCACGGCCCAGACGCGTGATCGAGTCGAGCAGCACGACGACGTCGTGGCCCAGCTCCACCAGACGCTTGGCGCGCTCGATGGCGAGCTCGGCGACCGTGGTGTGGTCCTCGGCCGGGCGGTCGAAGGTCGAGGAGATGACCTCGCCCTTGACCGACCGCTGCATGTCGGTGACCTCTTCCGGACGCTCGTCCACCAGGACGACCATCAGGTGGCACTCGGGGTTGTTGTGCGTGATCGCGTTGGCGACCGCCTGCATGATCATGGTCTTGCCGGTCTTCGGCGGGGCCACGATCAGACCGCGCTGGCCCTTTCCGATCGGCGACACGAGGTCGATGATGCGGGTCGTCAGCACACCCGGGTCCGTCTCCAGACGGAGGCGGTCCTGCGGGTAGAGCGGGGTCAGCTTGTTGAACTCCGGTCGCCCGCGCCCGGAATCGGGCGCCATGCCGTTGGTGGAGTCCAGACGGACCAGCGCGTTGAACTTCTCGCGGCGCTCGCCGTCCTTGGGCTGACGTACCGCACCGGTGACGTGGTCGCCCTTGCGCAGGCCGTTCTTGCGGACCTGGGCCAGCGACACGTACACGTCGTTGGGGCCCGGCAGGTAGCCCGACGTACGGATGAAGGCGTAGTTGTCGAGGATGTCCAGGATGCCCGCGACGGGGATCAGGACGTCGTCGTCGGCGACCTGCGGCTCGGCGGCGCCGATCTCGTCACGCCCACGACGGCCGCGGCGGTCGCGGTAACGGCCGCGACGGCCACGCCGGCCATCGCCGAACTCGTCGTCGTCCTGCGGGCCGTTGTCGCGCTGCTGACGGTCCTGACGGTCCTGACGGCCACCGCTCTGCTGCTGGCCCTGCTGCTGGCCACCCCGCTGCTGCTGGCCGCCGCCCTGCTGCCCGCCGCCCTGCTGGTCGTCGCCCTTGCGACGGTCACCGCGGTCGCCACGCTCACCGCGGTCGCCACGCTCACCGCGGTCGCGGCCGCGCTCACGGCGGTCGCGGCGGCGGCCCTCGCCACCGTCGGCGTCGCCCTGCGGCTGCGCCTGGGCCTCGGTCTGCGCCGGGGCGGGCGTCTCGGCCTTCGGGGCGGCCTTCGCCTCGGCGACGACCGTCTCCGGGCTGCCCGCGTCGGCGGTGGCACGGCGGCGACGGCGCTCGGTGGGCGCGTCGTTGCTGGCCGGCTGGCCGGGGATCTCGATCTGCTGCTGGGCCACGGCCTTCTCGGCGGGGGCCTCGGCCTTGGCGGTGTCCGCCTTCTTCTCGGCGGCCTCGTCGCCGGTGCGCGCCTTCGAGGTGGCGCGGCGCTTGGGCTTGGTCTCGGCGGCGTCCCCTGCGGGGGTCGTCGCGGCCTTGGGAGCGGCTGATCCGCCTCCCGCCTGCGCCTCCTTGATGACCTCGATCAGCTGGCTCTTGCGCATACGCGCCGTGCCCCTGATGCCGAGGCCGGATGCGACCTGCTGAAGCTCGGCCAGCACCATGCCCTCGAGGCCGGTACCGCGGCGCCGCCGGGAGCCGGCACCGGTGGCAGGCGCGGAGGCGTCCGTGGCGGGCGCGGCAGCGGTCTCCTCGACACGCGCGCCCATCAGATCGGTGGTGTCGCTCACGAAGGGTCCTTCCCTGGAGCGGACGTCGGCCTGTCTGGCTCGGCGACCGTTTGTGCTGTCCGACTTCGGTCCTTGCTGTGGCGAAGCCGGGGCGGTGGTCCGCCAAAGCGGCGGAAGAGTATTTGCTGGTGATGGCGCTACCGCGACAAGCCGTGACACCCAGTGTCACGCGGCGTGGTCGCACCGATTCCGGAGCGTGCCCTGTGGACCACTCAGCGTCGCTGTACTGCGTACTGCCCAGGTACGACGTACGGAACGCAGTGCGGCTTGGGGAGCTCCCGGAAGAATGTCTGTCCCGGAGGGGGACACGAAGCACCTCGCCATGGTGGGGTCGGGTGCAGACTTGAGGTTAACACTACCGGATCCAACAAACATTCCCCCTCTCGAAATCCGGCAACCGTGCGCTTAAATGTCGCCGGAGTGGCTGTCACCAGCGGGCGTGAGCGGCAGTACGCACGCGCCCTTCAGGTCCAGGGCCAGGCGGTTCGCGGCCCAGTCCGCGCCGGCCGAGGCCTCGATCTTGTCGGCCGTGCCCGCGTCGGCCAGCGCCATCACGGTGGGCCCGGCACCGGAGATGACGGCGGGAATGCCGTCGGCGCGCAGCCGTTCCACCAGTGCCGCGCTGTCGGGCATGGCCGGTGCGCGGTACTCCTGGTGCAGACGGTCCTCGGTGGCGGGCAGCAGCAGTTCGGGGCGCCGGGTGAGTGCCTCGACGAGCAGTGCGGCCCGGCCCGCGTTGGCCGCGGCGTCGACGTGCGGAACGGAGCGCGGGAGCAGACCGCGGGCGGTCTCGGTGAGAACCGGCTTCCCGGGCACGAAAACCACCGGAACGATGGAATCGGCGGGCTCCATCCTGATCGCCCGCGCGGCGCCCGACTCCATCCAGGACAGGGTGAACCCGCCCAGCAGACAGGCCGCCACGTTGTCCGGGTGACCCTCGATCTCGGTGGCGAGTTCGAGCAGCGCCGCGTCGTCGAGCTTGCTCTCGCCGCCTATGGTCACCGCGCGCGCGGCGACGATACCGGCGCAGATCGCGGCGGAGGAGGAGCCGAGGCCGCGACCGTGCGGGATGCGGTTGGCGCAGACGATCTCCAGCCCGCGCGGCTGGCCGCCCAGGACGTCGAAGGCGGTGCGCAGGGAGCGGACGAGGAGATGCTTCTCGTCACGCGGAAGCGTCTCGCTGCCCTCCCCCGCGATGTCGATGTGCAGCCCGGAGTCGGCCACCCGGACGACGACGTCGTCGTAGAGTCCCAGCGCGAGGCCGAAGGCGTCGAAGCCCGGGCCGAGGTTGGCGCTGGTGGCGGGGACGCGCACCCGGACGGGGGCGGCACGGAAGGCGGGACCGGCCATCTCGCGATGACTCTCCTTGAGCTGCGGGACTGTCGAATGACATTCGATATGTACGGGAGACCTGTACGGGGAACCCTGGAGTCCGCGGCGACGACGCGGCTACGACACGGTGACGAACGCGGCACTGCGGCATATGCGGCGGGCGGATTCAGTACAGCCTATCGAAGGATGGTTCTGTGGCGACATAGGGCGCACGGGCGGCGCACGATGCGTGTCGCAAGCCCTTTGTGCACCCCTGCGCGGGAAAGCCCCCTGCGAGCCGCTTTCCGGCTGCCCGCGAGTCGCCCACAAGTGCTTCGGCGACTCACGGGCGACTCACGGGCGACGCGACGTGCCGGCCGCTTACGCGAGACCGAGGCGCTCGGCCGCCGTCACCGCGTCGACCGGGACGGTGACGGGCTGCGGGGCGCCGGCGACGGCCCAGTCGGGGTCCTTCAGACCGTTGCCGGTGACGGTGCACACGATCTTCTGCCCCGGGTCCACCTTGCCCTGCTCGGCGGCCTTCAGCAGACCGGCCACGGACGCGGCGGACGCGGGCTCCACGAAGACGCCCTCCTGCGCGGCCAACAGCCGGTAGGCGCGCAGGATCTCACGGTCCGTCACCTCGTCGATGAAGCCGCCGGACTCCTCCTGCGCGGCCAGCGCGAACTTCCAGGAGGCCGGGTTGCCGATGCGGATCGCGGTGGCGATGGTCGACGGGTCCTTGACGACCTCGCCGCGCACGATCGGGGCGCTGCCCGACGCCTGGAATCCCCACATACGGGGGGTCCGCAGGGCGATCTTGTCGGCGGCGTACTCCTGGTACCCCTTCCAGTACGCGGTGATGTTGCCCGCGTTGCCGACCGGCAGGACGTGGATGTCGGGGGCGTCGCCGAGCATGTCCACGATCTCGAACGCGGCCGTCTTCTGGCCTTCGATGCGCACCGGGTTCACCGAATTGACCAGCGCCACCGGGTAGTTGTCGCTCAGCGCACGGGCGAGCGTGAGGCAGTCGTCGAAGTTGCCGTCGACCTGGAGGATCTTCGCGCCGTGGATGAGCGCCTGCCCCATCTTGCCGAGCGCGATCTTGCCCTGGGGGACGAGAACGGCCGAGACCATGCCGGCCCGCACCGCGTAGGCGGCGGCGGAGGCGGAGGTGTTGCCGGTGGAGGCGCAGATGACGGCCTGCGCGCCCTCCTCCTTGGCCCGCGTGATGGCCATGGTCATGCCGCGGTCCTTGAAGGACCCGGTGGGGTTGGCGCCCTCCACCTTGAGGTGGACCTCGCAGCCCGTGCGCTCGGAGAGCACCTGCGCGGGCACGAGGGGCGTGCCGCCCTCACGGAGCGTCACGACCGGCGTGCTGTCGGATACCGGCAGTCGGTCCCGGTACTCCTCGATGATTCCGCGCCATTGGTGGGTCATTGCTGGTTACTCTCCTTCAACCCGCATGATGCTGGCGACACCCCGCACGGTGTCGAGCTTGCGCAGCGCCTCGACGGTCCCGGTGAGGGAGGCGTCGGAGGCGCGGTGGGTGACGACGACGAGAGAGGCCTCGCCGTCCTTACCCTGCTGGCGAACCGTATCGATGGACACCCCGTGCTCGGCGAACACGGTCGCCACCTGGGCGAGAACGCCCGGTTTGTCGGCGACGTCCAGGCTGATGTGGTAGCGCGTGACGACGTCGCCCATCGGCGACACCGGCAGGGCGGCATACGCCGACTCGCCGGGCCCCGTTGCCCCGCTGAGCCGGTTGCGGCAGACGGCGACGAGGTCGCCGAGCACGGCGGAGGCGGTGGGAGCACCGCCGGCGCCGGGACCGTAGAACATGAGCTGCCCGGCCGCGTCCGACTCCACGAACACGGCGTTGTAGGCGCCGCGCACGGAGGACAGCGGGTGGCTCAGCGGAATCATCGCGGGGTGCACGCGCGCGGTGACCGACCCGCCGTCCGCGGCCCGCTCACAGATGGCGAGCAGCTTGATGGTGCAGCCCATCTCCCTCGCCGAGGCGAAGTCGGCCGCCGTCACCTCGGTCATGCCCTCGCGGTAGACGTCGTCGAGGCGCACGCGCGTGTGGAAGGCGATCCCGGCGAGGATGGCCGCCTTGGCGGCGGCGTCGAACGCCTCGACGTCGGCGGTGGGGTCGGCCTCGGCGTATCCCAGGGCGGTGGCCTCGTCGAGGGCCTCCTGATACCCGGCGCCGGTGGAGCCCATCTTGTCGAGGATGAAGTTCGTGGTGCCGTTGACGATCCCGAGCACGCGGTTGACCTTGTCCCCGGCGAGGGACTCGCGGAGCGGCCGGATCAGCGGGATCGCGCCGGCGACGGCGGCCTCGTAGTAGAGGTCCTCGCCGTGCTCCTCGGCGACGGCGTGCAGCGCGGCGCCGTCCTGGGCGAGGAGCGCCTTGTTCGCGGAGACGACGGAGGCGCCGTACTCGAAGGCGGTGGTGATGAGCGTACGAGCGGGCTCGATGCCCCCGATGACCTCGACGACGACGTCGATGTCGCCGCGCTTGACGAGGGCGGTGGCGTCGGTGGTGACGAGGGCGGGGTCGATGCCCTCACGGACCCGGGAGGGGCGCCGAACGGCCACACCGGCCAGTTCCACCGGGGCCCCGATCCTCGCGGCGAGGTCGTCGGCGTGCGTCGTCATGATGCGCGCCACCTCTGAGCCGACCACTCCACAGCCCAGCAGCGCCACCTTCAGCGGACGCGTACGCATCATCCGACCTCGTTTCCTCATACCGTCTACGGTTGTTTCCGGTTGACCCAGTCTCACTCACCGGACCGGAGTTTCTATCCCTGGTCCGGATCGTGAGACATCTATTTCATTTTCACCGGGGCGGCAGACAGGAGATCTTCCGCCCTTTTCCGTCGACGGCTGTTCGGCGTCCATCGGCGGCTCTCGACAGTTTCCGGCAGCCGTCCGGTCGGCCCTTCAGTCGGCCGTTCCGCCGACCGTCCCGACTGCCGTCCTCCCTGCCGTCCTCCCTGCCGTTCTCTCTGCCGTTCTCTCTACGGTTTTCTGCTGCAGTTCCCTGCCGTTCTCTCCGCAGCTCTCTCCGCCGTTGCGTTCCTGCTCTCAGCCCACGTCGAGCCGCAGCAGATCCTCCTCGGTCTCCCGCCGCACGATGACCCGCGACTCCCCCTCGCGCACGGCGACCACGGGCGGCCGCAGTACATGGTTGTAGTTGCTGGCCATGGACCGGCAGTACGCGCCCGTGGCGGGCACGGCGATCAGGTCACCCGGTGCCAGGTCGGAGGGCAGGAACGCGTCCTTCACGACGATGTCGCCGCTCTCGCAGTGCTTGCCGACGACCCGCGCGAGCATCGGCTCGGCGTCGGAGGTCCGGGAGACCAGCGCGACGCTGTACTCCGCGTCGTACAGCGCGGTACGGATGTTGTCCGACATGCCGCCGTCGACGGAGACGTACGTACGCAGCCCGTCGAGGGGCTTGATGGTGCCGACCTCGTAGAGGGTGAAGGCGGTCGGACCGACGATCGCGCGGCCCGGCTCCACGGAGATACGAGGGGTGCGGAGGCGGGCGCCCTCACACTCACGGGTGACGATCTCGGTGAGCGCCTTGGCGATCTCGTGGGGCTCGCGGGGATCGTCGTCGCTGGTGTAGGCGATGCCGAGGCCGCCGCCGAGGTCGATCTCGGGCAGCTCGACGCCGTGCTCGTCCCGGATGTCCTTGAGCAGTCCGACGACCCGGTGGGCGGCGACCTCGAAGCCGGACATGTCGAAGATCTGCGACCCGATGTGGGAGTGCAGCCCGATGAGTTCGAGCCCGTCGAGCTGAAGAGCCCGCCGGACGGCTTCCGCGGCCTGTCCGCCCGCGAGCGGAATCCCGAACTTCTGGTCCTCGTGCGCGGTGGCGATGAACTCGTGCGTATGGGCCTCGACGCCGACGGTGATACGGATCTGCACCCGCTGCCGCTTACCGAGGGACTGCGCGACATGGGCGACGCGCACGATCTCCTGGAAGGAGTCGAGGACGATACGCCCGACACCGGCCTCGATGGCGCGGTGAATCTCGTCGACGGACTTGTTGTTGCCGTGGAAGGCGATGCGATCGGCGGGCATGCCGGCGGAGAGGGCGGTGGTGAGCTCGCCGCCCGAACAGACGTCGAGGTTGAGCCCCTCCTCGTGCAGCCACCGCACGACGGCCCGGGACAGGAACGCCTTGCCGGCGTAGAAGACGTCGGCGTCGGCCCCGAAGGCGGTACGCCAGGCACGGGCCCGTTCCCGGAAGTCGGCCTCGTCGAGGATGTAGGCCGGCGTGCCGTGCTCCTCGGCGAGGGCGGTGACGTCGACACCGCCCACCGTCAGCGCACCGTCGGTGTTACGGGTGACGGTGTGCGCCCAGACCTTGGGGTGGAGGGCGTTGAGATCGGCGGGCGGGGCCGAGTAGTGCCCCTCCGGAAAGACGTCGGCGTGACGGGGCCCGGCGGGGTGGGCGGAACGGCTCATCGTGGGCGTGCTCTTTCAGAGATGGTCGGGTGCGTCGATGCCGAGCAGGGACAGGCCACCGGCCAGCACCGTCCCGGCGGCTTCGGCAAGCGCGAGCCGGGCACGGTGGGCGGCCGAGGGTTTCTCCTCACCACGGGGCAGGACGGTGGGGAAGAAAGGGGTGACGGCGTCGGCCACGGCGAGGAGATGCCGGGCGAGCCGGTCGGGAGCGTGCCGCTCCGCCGCCGCGGCCAGGATGCGGGGATGGCCGGCGAGGGCGATCTCGAGTTCACGTGCGTCCTGGACGTCTCCGGGGTGGGCGTCGAAGCCGAGGTCGGCGGCGTTACGGCTGAGCGCCCGGATGCGGGCGTGCGCGTAACGGACCCGGAAGAGCGGGTTGCCCTCCCGCTGGGACAGGAACGCGGCCGTCGTGCGGGACCGGTCATGAGCGGCCGGGTGGAGAAGAGCCCAACGACCGGCGTCGCGACCGAGAGGAACGGGATCGCCCGGGGCGGCGGGGACGGGCCGCACGTTGACCTCGAGCGGAGCGGGCGCGTCGGGCGTGCCGTACGCGTCGACCTCGGCACCGAGCACCTCGGCCCACTCCCGCTCGGGACGCGCCACACAGCTGGTACGGACGAGGGCGCCCTGCGAACGCAGCACCCGGGCGACGACGTCCATGACGACGACCGCGCGTACCTCATGAGGAGCGTGCAGCTGCACAAGCTGCCCGGTAGGACGCTCGGCGTGCCCATACCTCACCCCGCTCCTGCGGATCTCCCGCACGAGCGCGCCCGACGCCTTTGCCCGGTGCAGGCTGATATTGAGAAACCCCGGCCCGGTGACCACAACATCACTGACACCGACGGCACCGAGGAGATACGGCCGGAGAACCTCGGCGACCCGCTGCGGCGGCTGCCCGGCCGGCCGCGCGAGCTGGAGGGCGATGTTGGTCGCGTAGTCCCCACAGCCACCGGGCCCAGGAGCGGTGACCACGACCCGCCCCGGCACGACCACACTCAGCTCCCCGTCATCGACAGCACGACGCACCGCGCGCAGCACGGTACGGGAGAGCTCGACGGGAGTCACGGCACAAGCGTAGGGGAGGAGGGGGGTGGGCAGGCGAGCCGGTTTCCCAGAGGTCCGGGATGTGGACGCGCGGGGAGGGCGGGATGCCGACTGCGTGAGGGGGCGTGGCGGCAGCCACACTGGGGGCGTGGCGGCAGCCACACTGGGGGCGGGACGCCGACTGCGGAGGGGCGGAGCGCGGGCCGGGAGAGGCGGGGCGCTGGCCGCGGAGGGGGCGGGGCGCGGGCCGCGGAGAGGCGGAGCGCGGGCGCGGAGAGGCGGAGCGCGGGCCGCGGAGAGGCGGGACGCCGACCGCGGAGGGAGCGGGACGCCGGGCATCGGGCCGCGCAGACCGTTACAGGCAGTGGTGCCGGGCGAAGGGTGCGGGCAGCAGCGGAACCACTGGGACCGCACAGACATGGAACAGGCACGGAACAGACGTGGACAGGACGGAACGGACCGGGACGGACCAGGACGGACTCACGACCTACCGATGCGGGGCCCTGCGTCAGGCCTGCAGAAGGGTGTCACTCGGCACCTGAGCCCGCACCGCCCGGCCCTACACCTTTCCCCACCCCTACGCCTTCCCCTGCCCCGAGCACACCCCCGAGCCCCCTCTCCAGACCCAGACCACCCCTACGCTCCATCAACTCTCTTACCACGGAGACGAGTTCGGCAGGGTCGAAGGGCTTGGCGAGGAACGCGTCGACACCGACCTCAAGACCGGCCTCGACCTCGTACTGCGTACAGGCGCTGATGACGACCAGGGGGAGATCACGCGTCCGCGGATCGGCACGCAGCCGAGCGGCGGTACGCAACCCGTCCAACCGGGGCATGACGACATCGAGCGTCACGAGATCGGGCTGCACCTGATGAACGACATCCAGACACTCGACACCATCGCCCGCGGTCACGACCTCGATGCCCTCCAGCTCGAGATTGACCCTGATCAGCTGCCGGATGACCTTGTTGTCGTCCACAACAAGCACCCGGCCCGACGCGCCTGGCACAACTCGAGAGTAGGTCGGGACCGGCCACCGCGTCCGGGTTTTCCCCACTTCCACCCCGTGCGGGCGGCCCACACCCCTCCCCGGACCCGCAGAAACCCGTTCATGAACACCCCGAGCGAGCTGGTAGTGTTCTACCCGTCGCCGCGAGCAACACCTCACGACCGACACGCCCCCGTAGCTCAGGGGATAGAGCAACGGCCTCCGGAGCCGTGTGCGCAGGTTCGAATCCTGCCGGGGGCACCTTGAATCAGGTGCCCAAAGACCCCGCCACCAGCGCTTTCGCTGAGGACGGGGTCTTGGCGTATGTGCAGGCAGATGCAGCCCGAAGCGGCTCTATGTCGAGGTCCGTGGACGAGGCGTGGACGGGATCTTGGGGCTTTCCCGCAGGTGATGCCCTTACCGCCGAGCAGAATGCTCCCTGGACAGTCGAATCGACGGGTTGGGGGACCGCGTGGACGTGACCACTCTTGCCGTCGCGCTCATCAGCGTCGGGGGAACACTGGGCGGCACTCTGGGCGGGGCGGTGCTCAGCCAGCGCGCCAGCCGGGCCCAAGCCGCAGAGCAGAACCAGCGCGCCGATCGTGAACGGGCAGAGGAACGCACCGATCAAGCGCTGCAAGCCAAGCGCGATCTGTATGCCCTGCTGAACACCACGGCTCGCGCTTACCGGATCGCCGCCCGAGACGCCGTCCGAGCAGCCGAGCGCGGTGAAAGCAGCGAGCCGGCAGTCCTAGACGCCGCAAAGGACGCTTGGGCCGACCAGTACGCACAGGCGCAGATGGCGCTGCCGAAGGACGTTCTGGAAGTGGCCTCGACCCTGAACAGGGCACTGGGAGTCGGGTACTTGGTCGTCAAGCAGCTGCCGAGCAGCACTGACCTGGACGGGGCATACGCGCGGGCGAAGACATGGTTCAGCGGTTCAATGTCCGATGGCGTGTACCTGCTGAGGGTGGCGCTGCGACATGACCTCGGTGTCGAGGTCAACGCGAACTTCGAGCAGGCTCGTATGCAGATGCTCGCCACGCTCGACAGCTCGCGGAGACACCTGGAGCGGCTGCTCGCCGCCGAGCGAATTCAGGCCCCTGAGGTGAATTGAAGGGCACTTCAAAAGAAGAGGCCCCTGGACGGCATGCCAGGGGCCTCGGACACATTCAGGCGGTGTCACTCGTACTCACGAAGCAGATCCTCGATACGCCGGTTGGCAACGTCCTGCCGTCCGTCCAGGCACTTCGCGTAGCGGGTCAGCAGTACCTCAACGCTGTTGCCAGCGCGCTCGGCCACCTCGGTGGGATCGACTCCGGCATTGAGCCAAGTCGACAGCGCCGAGTGCCGGAGGTCGTACGGGCGGCTCGCGAGCGGTGAGAAGGCGATGGCCGGCGGGAGCGCGAGAAGCCGGGCCTCCTGCCACACGCGGTAGTAGGTCGAGGACGGGACGACCGAGCCCTTCTCGCTGGAGAAGAGGCGCCCGTCGTCCGCGGTCCCGAAGGTGGCCAGGTGCTCGCGGAACATGGCCACGAGGTGGGGCGGAATGGGCACTCGTCTGACGTCCTCGGTCGGCCGGTTCTTCAGCCCGCGATCGTCGTGGGTCTCCCCCGAGTCAGTCCACTGCTTGCCAACCGACGGACGAGTCCGGTGGAGCAACGCCGAGCCCCAGCCTTCGTCGGGGAGGATCAGATCCGTTTCGACAAGGCCGACCGCTTCAGCCGGCCGGAGGCCACCGAAGTACATCGCGGCGAACAGACCCACGAGACGACGGCCGCGGGCACGCCGGTATCCGCCCACATAGGAGACGGCCGCCAGGAGGTTGCGCGCCTGCTCCGGGTTGGCGACGACGCGCGGGTCAACCTGGTTGGACACCTTCGGTTTCTGCCAGCGGACAGCCGTAATGGGGTTCTCGCGCAGCTCCCCCAGGTCAACCGCATAGTTCGCAGCGTTGACGAGGGTCCGACGCTTGCGCCGCACGGTCTCTGCCGCTGCCGCCGTGCCGTCGAGCTTGAGCTTCAGCGAGTCGAGGACCGCTCGGGCCGTGGCTGGATCAGCAAGATCGGCGAGCGGTCGGGAGGCCTTGGACACCCAGTGGAGAACGTTCCGTACGTCGTCCGGGATTTCCCGATCGTCGGGCCCCGGCAAGACGAAGGACCAGTTGCGCAGCGCTTTGCGGATCACCTCATCGGACGGCCGTCCGGCACGCTCGTCGAGGAGCTCCAGCGTCACGCTGGTGAGGGATTCATTGATGCCGTCCCTCGTATTGGGGGCGGCATGGGGCCATTTCATGGCGAGGTATCTGAGGGCGAAGGCGTACCAGGACACGGCCGACTTCTTCTCTTCCATCGAGGCCGGAAGGCCCGACTCGGTGTCGAACTCTTCACCGTCGCGCATCGCTCGCATGAGCTTCGTGCGGTAGTGGTCGGCGAGCGCCTTTGTGCGGAATGACTCCGAGAGCACGTTGCCAGCAACGGACCAGCGGACACCGTACGAGGGCGTTTTGGTGTCCCGCTTGCGAACCGCCCAGACCTTCACGTCAAGGGACTTCACGCCGCTGCCTCCAGCTGTCGAAGCCACGTGGTGAAGTCACTCCGCCATACCCGGAGCTCTCCGTTGGGCAGCTTGAACGCGGCCGGGCCGTATCCCAGCTCCCGCCAGCGGTAGAAGGTGCGGCGAGAGACGCCGCCCAGCTCGTCCAGGACCTGGCGAACGGTCATCAGCTCGTCGCGACGGGCATCCATGTCGGTTCTCCTTCCGTTCCGGGGGCCGGTTCGAGGGATGCGGACAGCCAGGCTTCGGCGCGGGAGAGGCCGGTTCCGGCGAAGACCCAGTGCGAGAGGACGAGGGTCGTTTCCGTCGGCTCTGTCTCGACCACCGGGGCGACCTGTGCACGTCGCCAGTCGGCGCGGGCGGTGCGGAGCGCGCCGAGGGTGGTGGAGTAGCGGCGGGACTTGGTGGAGAAGTGGCCGCGGAAGCCGAGCATGTGCGCCCAGGCCCGTAGGCGGATCTCGGCGAGCTCGGGGCGTGCGCCGAGGGTCCAGGCGACGCGGATCATGCGTCGGGCGTGTTCGCTGATGCGTGCCTGGGCGAGTTCGGCGAGGAACTTTAGCGGGCGGTCGAGGGTGCCCGTTGCCGTCTCGGCACCCTTGGTCGCGTACTTCGCGATGTACGAGGCGACGGCTCGTTCGGTGAGCTCCTGGCCGTCGTCGAAGTCGGCGGACCGGATCGTGCGGACGTCGAGTTGGCGGCCGAAGGCGAAGCTATGGGCGCGTCCGTCGATGGTCGGGCCGTCGGCGCGGGCGGCGGAGGCTGCGGCCTGGATGGCGTCGGTCAGGAGCTCTGCCGTCGCCCAGGCGGGCGGTGGGGTGTCGCCGCCTTCCGGGCCGTCGATGCGGATGACCGCGTGGAAGTGCACGGCACCGCGCTTCTGATACTCGGCGACCTTCGCGAAGGAGACGCGGGCATGGTGGCGGAAGGTGCGTTGGGTGAGGCCGGCGCGCTTGGCGATCTCCCGGCGGAGGTAGATGGAGAAGCGCCGCCAGAGGTGCCCGGCGTGGGCGTTCCAGAGCACGGCCGCTTCGTAGTCGTACCGGTCCGGGTCGAGGGGCGTGCCTAACGTGCTGTCGTTCTCGTCGTGGCGGGCACCGCAGCGGCAGGGGCGTCCGTCGGTGCGGCGGTTGTGGACGGGGCCGAAGCCGGGGGCGGTGAAGGTGGCGAAGACGCGGGGATGGGTGGCGACCTGGTCCGAGGTGCCTTTGCCGCCGCGTAGTCCGGCGGTGATCAGGTGGTAGGTGTCGCGGCGGTAGGTCTCGGCGCAGGCAGGGCAGCGGGTCGCGCGGCGGTTGTTGCAGCGGACGAGGAGTTGGCCGGCCGGGAGGGCGGTCGAGTCGAGGTGGTGCAGGGTGCGGCCGATTTCGCCGGTTGCCGTGTCGACGGCGTATTCGGTGCGGTGGCCGTCGAGGCGGATGGGGTGGGTGCAGCCGCCCAGGCCGGAGAGTTGGCGGGCCAGCTCGGGCATTGTGCCGAGGGAGGCCAGCATGGAGAGTTCCGCCAGCGGGGGCGGAGTCTGCCGGGTGATGATGGGACTTCCTTTCGGCTGTTTCTGCGGTTGGGAGGGACGGCCCCGGGGCGGCGGGATGCTTGGCGGCGTTTGCCGCCCCGGCGGCCGGTCAGCGCCTTTTGACGTCGTTCAGCAAGGAGCGCAGGACCACGGCGGCGATGGCCACGGACACGGCCGTGATGGCGACGGCCGCCAGGAGCGCGGTGAGGACGACTCCGCCGACCAGGACTGCGGCGACCAGACCCGCGTAAGGGCTGAGCGAGCGGCCGGCGGCGGTCGGAGCCGGGTTGTGCTGGTGGTGCTGCTGCGGGATGAGGGTCGACGGCGGAGTGGGAACGTCGGGCAGCTTGGGGCGGAACATGGCGGAGCTCCTTTCAGCGGTTGTCGCCGTTGACGACGCCGACCCCGGAGCGGGTGCCGGACTCGATGGCGGGGGCGAGGAAGGTGTGGGAGAGCCAGAAGCCGAACAGGGCGATCACGACGGCGACCCACATGCGCACGCCGAGGAACTTGATCGCGGCCCAGGCGATGACGCCCAGGACGAAGACGAGCGGGAGCGAGACGGTCACGGGGTCCCCTCAGCGGACGCGGCAGCGGTGGGTGCGGGCGGCGAGTTCGGCGGCGGCGCGGGTGTCGAAGTCGTTGGAAAAGTCGCAGCGGGGGGCAGTGCACACGGCGGTGTGCTTCTCGCGGCCGCGGCCGTCGTAGGCGGTGCCGACCTGGACGGGGCCGATGCGGACGACGTTGCGGAAGCGGCGGTTGATGGACATCAGGGCAGCTCCTTCGGTTCGTCGTGGTTCTCGCCGGTGAAGTCGGCGACGTGGTCGAGCAGCCACCGCCGGATCTCTGCGCCCTCGTACTCGTCGGCGGTGAGGATCACGGGTTCGGCGATGAGCATTGCTTCGGTGAGGCGGTTCTGACGGGTCAGCTCGGCTGCGCGGTTGAGCGCGCGGAGCGTGGACGGACGCAAGGTGGAAAGTCCTCCGGGGTCAGGTGAGTTGGGCGGCAATGGATTCGGCGAGCGGCAGCGGGACGCCGAGGCGCGTGCGAAGGGTTGGGGTATCGATGTCAGTCCCGGTCCGAGTCCGGTGGTCGTCGGCGACCTTGCGAGCGAGGGCGACGAGCGCGGGCGGGACAGGGGCGGCGGCGGGCTGTGCGGCCGGTTGCGGGTCGACGGCGGGCAGCGCTGGGGCGGTAGTCGTGACGGGCGTGACCGGAGCCTCGTCTCTGTCCGGGGCCGGGGTGCCATGCGCGAGGAGCGTTCCGCCGAGGAAGGCGACCGCGGGCCACCCGGCGACGAGGATGCGCAGCCAAGCCGGGACGTCCCCGAGGTCGAGCAGGCCGGCCGTGGCGACATTCGCGCCCAGCGACGCGACCAGGGCGACAACGAACCAACACCAGCCAGCGGCTTTCGCCGCACCGGAGCGCAGCCGTCGCCAGGCCGCGACGAGGAGCAGGTCAACGCTGATCGGGTAGGCCCACGCCTTCCAGCCGTCCTGTCCGGCCGCCGCAGCGAGGTCGTGCAGGTGCGCGAAGGAGAGCGCGGCGGCGATGGCCGCTTGGACCAGTACGGGGTCGATGCGGATGCGGTGGGTGCGCATCGCTCACTCCTCCGGCGTGGAGGAGGCGAGATGCGCGGTGGGCACCGGTTGGGGGCTGTCGAGGACTACGGGCGGGACGTACGGCCGGAACGGCATGAGCGCCGGAACGTCCGGAGCGAGGTGAGCCGTGTCCCGGCAGGTGGCCGCAGCGGCGGCGAGGGAGAGGTACGGAGTACGGATGCGGGACCAGCCGCCTGAAGTGTCACCAGCCACGGCCAGGCCCGGCAACTCGGCAGGGATAGCGCAGGAGGCGTAGACCGCTTCGGGGGCGATGTCGCCCAGGGCCATCTTGGCCGACGCTTCGTCGTTGACGCGGTGGCATACGCGGCCGGTGAGCTGAGCCCGCAGCATGGTCGCGCCCTTGCCCAGCTCGGCGCCGAAGCGCTGCCCGCAGACCTCCAGGTAGATACCGGCCGCACGGCCGAGCTGAGCGAGGCGGATGAGGTGGGTGACCATCTCATCCCGCCGCTCCTCGTCCTTGCGGCTCGCGACGAGGAAGAGTTCGGCCACCTCGTCGACGAACAGCACGACGGGTACCGGGCGTTCGCTCCCGGGCAGTCCCCAGATGTCTGAGGTGATCTCCTCGTCGGGCATGCCGGGGGCGATCCCCTGTCGAGCCTTGATCAGGTCGTATCGGTCCTCCATTTCCTTGACCAGGACCGGGAGCAGCTCGGCAGCCTCGCCCGGATCGGTCGCCAGCGCGGTAAAGCGGGAAGCGAACGGAGCCAGCTCCACGCCCCGCTTGCAGTCGACGCCGACCAGAGCGACGGGCTGCCGGGCTAGCCTGGTGATCAGGTTCCGCAGGTACATGGACTTGCCCGACAGCGTTGCTCCGAGGACGAGTTCATGTGGGACGGCGCGGTAGTCGCGTAGGAACGCCGTGGCGTCTTCCCGCAGTGCCACCGGCACCTTGAGGAATCCGTCCTCGATCCGTCGGGGCATCCGGACCTTGCGCAGGACGTCGAAGCCGATGAGCCGTAGTTCGACGACACCGGGCTTGACGTCCTTCACGTACACGCCGTGGACGCCCCAGGCATGGCGAAGTCGTTCCGCCGAGGCGGCGACGTCGGCGGGTTCCTGCCCCGGAGCGAGGCGGAGCCGGACGCGCAGGCCGGTCGTAGTAGGCCGGATGATGCCCCGCCGAGGCGGAACCGGACGGATCTCCCGTCGGCTGGTCGCCTTGATGGCCAGCACCCGCAACCGGGACGGCTCGACGGTCAGACCGCAGGCGTCCATGGTCGAGGAGTACGAGGCCAGCAGCCGGGCCACCGAGACCGGCAGCCCGACCGTGGACCAGTACGCGGCCGGGTTGGTGTGCCGGACGTAGGCTGCGCCGCCTATCGCAGCGAGCGGTGTGCCCAGCTCGGCCAACGTGATCAGGTCCGTCACGACGATCAGCCTGCCTGAGCGACCGGGACCGGGAAGGCACCCGGCGCGATCGCGGTAGCCCGGTAGGCGATGCCATGCCGCTGCTGGCCGTTGAACACGCTCTCCCACGGCCGGGCGATGAGCCCCGGCAGGGACACCGGAGCGCCGACGGCCAGGCCCTCCGTCACACCGCTTTCGGGCACCGTGACCTGGATGAGCGACGAGTCCCCCTCGTCGATGAAAACGACGCCGACGGTCATCAGCGCCTCACCGCTCACGGCGTCCTTGGCGATCTCACCGGTCTGCCGGTCACGCACCTTCGGCGCCGGCGCTTCGGTGAGCAGGATCGTCGCGGTCGAGGCGTCAACGCGGATCACACGCACAGAGATTTCTCCTTTGAAGTCGACCAACTCGCCACCTGACAAGTTGACTTAGCAAGTTCGAAGTTAGAGATGCCAGGTTGACTTGTCAAGTGCTTCCCGTGCCCGTCAACGAGCGTCGCCAGCACCGCGAGCGCACCATGAAGCCAGCCAGCACAGAGGAGGGCGGGACATGGGCCGAAGAGACCGCGCTCAAGGTCCACAGCCATGGGATCCACGTGACTCGCAAGGGTCCACGCCACCACGGGACGTCCGGTCGACACCGCCACAGGGGCCCCCGCCAAGCACTCCCTACCAGGGCGGGCAGCCGCCGGCCCAACCGAAGAAGCGACGACGCGTCTTCCTGTGGCTCTTTCTTGCCGTCCAGCTCTTGTTCCTGATCTGGGTGATCACGGGTGCTTCGACCGCCAGCGGCACGCCCGAAGACTGCCGAAGCCTGACAGGCGACGACCTGAAGCTGTGTGAAGACGCGAGCGAAGTCGGAACGACAATCGGCGTAGGGCTCATCATCGGCCTATGGGCAGCCGTCGACGTCATCCTCGGCTTCACATACGTGGTCTACCGGCTCGCCGGTCGACGCACCTGAGACGAGCCACCGCACTACGCAGCGCGCGTGACCCGCACATCCGGACAACTCAGCCGAGTCGGTAGGTATCTTCGAGTTCCTGCCCATCAGCAGGAAGCAGCACGTCAGAGACCTGCAAAGCCTGGCCGGACGCGTCGCGGGCGACGACCAGGACGCTGAGGACGGGCACGCCATCAGGCAGGCCGAGGAGCTCGGCCTCACCGGCATCCGGCATCCTGGCCGAGACCCGCTCCGTCACATGGTCGAATCGGACCTTCTTCCGGCCCTCAAGGTGCTCTCGGACGCCCACGCCCAGCGGCTCGGAGCCACCCAACTCAGTGCCCTCGACGAGGCCGGCCGGAAAGTACGAGGACGCTAGTTCAACAGCCTCGCCATCCACCTCGACCAGGAACCGGCGCATCAGGACCTTGGCCCGCTTGGGCAGCCCGAGCACGGAGGCCACACGCGCCGGAACCGGCACCTGGTCCACTACAACCAGGCGTCCAGGAGTCCGCAACTCATCCCGCTCCAGCACTTCGCGCCCGCGGCGTTCCTGATGCTCGACGTCAGCCGGCCGTCCCCGCACGATGGTGCCGTAGCCCTGCCGGGACTCGATCCAACCGTCTCGTTTCAGCAGCTCAAGGGCGCGCACGACGGTAGGGCGGGACATTCCGAACGCTTGGACCAGCTGATTCTCACTGGGGACCTTCGTGCCCGGCGGGTAGGTGCCGTCCTCGATGCGCTGCTGAATCGTCTGCGCGAGGCGTACGTACTTCGGCGCCTCTACTTCATACGCCATGCACGCCGCCCGTCAGGATTGGCCAAGTCAACTGGTCAATCAGACTAGCGACAGTGCATATAGAAAAGAACCCGGCTCCGCCTTCAGGTCGGCCAGGCATCGGCCATCACGAAGGAGACGACCGTCCCGCCGAAGCGACTGGGCCCCGAGTGCCAGGACTCGGCGATGGAGTCGACGAGAAGCAGTCCGCGCCCGTGCGCGTCGACAGCGTCAGGCTGCCGCAGCCTCACCCTGGCCGGGAAGCCGGCGTTGTGCACCTCGACCTTGAGCGAGGCCCCGTCCCGGAACCACTCCACCCGAACACGCCACACCTCATCGGACCGCCCGTAGACGATGGCGTTCGTCACGAGTTCCGAGATCATCAGTACGCAGTCGTCGACCGAACAGGCCGGGTTGTACGGAGCGATGAACTTCCGGAACCAACGCCTGGCCAGGTGCACGGACTCCGCGACGGGATACAGGGTCATCGCCCCGAGTCGCGGCGAGTCCTCAGAGGGATAGCGATCGATCGTAAAGGCCATCCGTGCTCACTCCTTGCCGCTGCCGTCACAGTCGAGGCAGCGCCGTTTCGATGCGGCACGGGCACGGTCGTCGACGGTGGACAGCACCAGGGCCGTGCGCGAGCTGACGCGTTTCCAGCCCCGCCCACGGCATCCCCGGCAAGCTAAGTGCGCGCCTTGCTCCGGCCGCTGACCCGTCACAACGTGCCCCCTTCATTAAGTGGCCTTAGCCACTTAATGGATGGTGGCATTAGCCACTCACGCTGCGCAAGCGAAACCGCCAAATGACGATCCATCAAGTGCGCTCAGGTGAGGGGGTAGCCCTGCTCGAACGCCCAGCGCTGCGGCGGGTACGTGGCTTCGGCGAACTCCAATGGCCGGTCCTGGAGGTCGAAGACGACGTGGTGCACGATCAAGACCGCGGATCCAGAGTCGAGTTGCAGGTCTGCCGACTCCTCGTCGGTCGCCTGCCGGGCACACATCCGGTCCTCGGCGTAACTCCCCTGCCGCCCCGTCATGTTCTCGACGTACATCAGGGTGCCCTCTTGGATCCGCTCCGGCTCCAGGAGCTTGGGCGCCCGCTGCCCGACGTCCGGCGCGAACCACGAAGTGGACAGGGCGATGGGCCCGTCCTGATTGTTCGTCACGCGCCGACGGTGCACGGCCCGCCGATCCTTCACCAGACCCAGCGCCTCAGCAACGTGATCCGGAGCATCCAACCAGCCGGCCGAGGTGATGACCGCGTACTCACCAGGGGTGTAGATCTTCCCCGTCTGCCGCGCCCGCCCATACAACTCCCGTGCCCTGCGGTTCACTTCAAGGCTGCGCACGTACGTGCCAGAGCCCTGCCGCTTCTCGACGAGCCCCTGGTTGCTCAGCGCCTCCAACGACCGCGCGGCCGTCGGCCTGGACACCTTCCAGTTCGTCGCAAGCTGCCGCTCAGAGGGCACCTCATCGCCCGGCCTGAGGTCGCCCCGAAGGATCTGATCGCGGATGTAATGAGCGATCTGGAGATACTTCGGTTGCGCCTCTTCGATCTGAGGCATGTCCCCTCCTCGTCCAAGTGGCTATGGCCTCTAGCCACTATAGGGTGAGTGGCCAGACCCCGAACCCGTAATGTTGCGCACATGACGCGGTTGATCGTCGCAGCAGGAGGAGGGGGCGACGCAGTCGCCTCCGCAATGCTTGACGCCGCCTTGTACGGCGACGCCGACCAGGCGGTGATCCTCACCTACGCGTGGGACCGCCTGTTGGTCGACCCGGTCCCGGGTCCCCGCGGCCCCGCCGACTTCACGGGACTCGAACCACTCACCCCGTCTGTCTGGTCGGTGCCGGCCGAAGCCCGCCCGATCGCTCCAGCAGGCTCCACACTCCCCCGGCTCGCGGCAGAGTTCCCGCACACCTTCGCTTTGATCGATCCGTATCACGGCGTCGAAGGTGTCACGCGCCAACTCGAAGAGCTGATCAGCCGTTTGAGGCCGGACTCAATCGACCTCCTGGACGTGGGAGGTGACATCCTCGCGCGAGGCGATGAGCCCACGCTCAAGAGCCCGCTTGCCGACGCTCTGACTCTGGCCGCGTGCTGCCAGGTGAACGCTCCCGTGCGGCTCCTGGTCGCAGGCCCCGGCCTGGACGGTGAACTTCCGCCCGACGAGGTGCGCAGCCTGCTTGGCCCCCTCGTCCACACCTTCACCGCAAAGGACACTGAGCCGGTCAGCGCAGTCCTGGAGTGGCACCCGTCCGAGGCAACCGGGATGCTCGCAGCGACAGCACGAGGGATACGCGGCATCTGCGAAGTCCGGGATGCAGGACTCCCCATCCCACTCACGGACGCCGGCCCGACGCTCCACGAAGTCGACCTGGACGACGCCCTGAACCGCAACGAACTGGCCCGCGCCATCCTCTCGACCAGCACCCTGGACGAGGTCGAGGCGCACAGCCGCGAGGTCTGCGGCTACTCGGAAATCGACTACGAACGCAACAAGGCCGCCTGGCTCAAGGACCAGCCGGCGGTGGAACTCGATCCCGCCACCGTGCTGCATCAGCTCGACGACTTCGAGAACGAGGCCCGAAGCCGCGGAGTCACCCACACGACGTTCCGCCGGCTCACCGAGGCTTTGGGCATTCCCGGCAGCCAGCGCGAAGACCTCCGCGCACTGCTCCTCCATAGCCGACCGGATCGATACGCAGCCCCCCTCTGGGAGCTGACAGCCGTCGAGGACGAGACGCAACCACGATGAGCGTCTTCAGAAGCGATCTCAACCTGGAGGCACGGGACGTCACCGGCACCGGGGCGGAGGCCGACGTAGCCCTGAATCTCGCGACCGGCAACATCAGGCTGTCGATCCTCTGGACGCAAGACATCCAGCTCTCCGCCGACGACGCCGACCAGGTAGCCGACGCCCTCCGGCGAGCAGCCGCGGAATCCCGAAGCCTCGCGATGACCAAGGAAGCTCAAGCCACCGAGGACCCGTCAGGCCCACCAGTAGCCTGAGTTACAACCTTCTTCACGGGTTCAAGGCGGCTCGCTCCGCTCCCCGCGCGCGGCCCGGCCCCCGGCCGGGCCTGCACTCCTGCCTTCGTCCCGCTCCAGCCCGGCCGGCGCCCGTGCCGCGCTATCAATGGTGAGCTACCGATGGCAGAGGCCTCAGCGAGCTGCGACTGAGCGGGGTTCGCATGTTCGTTGCATCGAACGCCTATCGATCAGAGCCGCGGATGCCACATGCCCAGAATTGGGAAACAACGCCCGCCATCCTGCCCCCTCTCTTATGATCACCTCACATCAAGCCTGCCGGGCACCGTCTCCGGGCTTGTAGTACGCCGCAGCTGGGGAGGATGCGATGATCGATAGGATCAGACTTCGAAACTTTAAAGCTTTCGAGGACTTCACCATCACACTCAAGGAATCATCGCTTCTCGTGGGGCCGAACAGCGCCGGGAAAAGCACAATTCTGTCATCACTCAAGTTTGCTGAAGCATGCCTGCGGAATGCGAAGCGGGCCAGGTTCTCCCTGAGTCGCAGGCACGGCGACTCCTGGGTCCAAGGATATCCGATCCCGGTAAAAGAGTTCGAACTCCTCAATGAGAGCGTGCGTCACGAGTTCAGAGAAAGCAACGAGACAAGCCTCGAATTGACTTGGAAGAACGGTTGCAAGCTGCTGGCAATTTGGCCTGAGAGCACTTCCGGAGGGGATGACACCCCCTACTTTTATTTGCTGGACGTTATGGGAAGGATCCCAAAGACGCCTAAACAAGTGAAAGAGGAATACTCATCGATCGGAATCATTCCAGCACTTACTCCCCTCGAGCATGAGGAGGAATTCCTGACGACAGACTACGTCAGGAAGAATCAGACGTCTCGACTTAGCAGCCGCCACTTCAGGAATCAGCTGCGCATCCTGAGTGGAGACTACGACGAATGGAACGATTTCCTGGATTTCGCTGAACCCTGGATGGGTGGAATTGAGATCTCCGTCCCCGTTGTTCGATATGGCCCAAAGACAAATATTGATGTCTTCTATACGGAACCTGGGAGTGGCAAAGAGAAAGAGCTTGTGTGGGCCGGGGATGGCGTACAGATCTGGCTTCAACTCCTATTGCACATCTACCGACTGAAGAATTTTCCTACGCTTGTGCTCGATGAGCCCGAAGTCTTTCTGCATGCCGACTTGCAGCGTCGCTTGATTCGACTGATCGACTCCCTGGGCATTCAGGTTGTACTAGCGACGCACTCTAGCGAAGTACTGGCCGAAGCCGACAGTAAGGCGATCGTTTGGATTGATAAGTCAAAAAGGAGAGCCATTCGCGCCCCACGGAAGGAGGGTATGGAAATCCTCAGTTCCACACTTGGCACTGCTTTCAATTTGGGCATGGCGAAAGCACTGAGAGCTAAAGGAGTGGTATTTGTCGAAGGGAAGGATCTGAGGACACTAAGAATTCTCGCCAAGAATCTTAGCTTCACTAATGTCGTGGCCGACATGGAGCTGGCGGTTGTGCCTATCAATGGATACAGCCATTGGGGCAGCGCTGAAGCCTTCGGGTGGCTCGTCAAAGACTTTCTAAAGGGTTCGGTCGGCTCGATCATTATCCTTGACCGCGACTACCGGACGCCAGCACAGGTGGAGGCCGTGTCGGAAAAGCTGGCGGAAGCGGGCTTGCATTGCCATGTATGGCACAAGAAGGAACTCGAAAGCTACCTTATTTCACCCGCAGCTATCTCTCGACTCTCTGGATGCCCGCTGGCGGAGGTCGAACAAGCAATGAACGTGATCATGGAAAATATGTATGGTGACGTATTTGCAAAGATCAACTTTGAGCGGCAGGCCACAGAGAGATCAGCCAAGCTCCACGAGGTAAATATCACGGCATCCACACTGGCCGATTTTGCACTGAAATGGGCCGACGTGGAATATAGACGTTCCGTATGCCCACCTAAAGACATTTTGTCAGAGATGAACGAATACCTGCAGAAGGGAAAGTGGAAGGCAGTTTCCTTTGGTGCGCTCGCAAGGCATATCCGTAAGGAAGAGGTGGCCGACGAGATGATTCAGGTACTTACTCGTATTGATAGGCTCGCCGAGCATGGCGCGCCCTCTAACTGAGGGTAAGAAAAAAGCCAGTCCTCTTGCGGTGGCCAGCAAACGACCGGGGTCACGTAGAGCTACCCGCCGTTGTGAGAAGTTCGGCCGTCGTTGCTGGCTGTCGCCAACGACACCTCCGATAGCGTGGCTGAGGCCGGTGGGGGTGCAGCGAGGCATACGCGCGCCTGGTCGGCCAGTGCACCCGCCGTCGTGGCTGACTGTCGTCGGCTGAGGTTCGTGCCACAACCGTGCCACATGCAGAGGTCAGCCACGGTCAGGGCCAGACGATCGGGTGCGGTCATCGTGCTGATCTCCTTCGAGGCTTCGACACTTCGAAGATCAGCCGGTGGCCGTTCATCTATGCGGGCACCATCCCGATGCCGGAGCAAACCCCCGGATCAGGTCGCAACCCGTACACCACTTCCCTGGACGTAACCGCCGGCCGTCCTGAGGCCGTGCCAGATTGTGCGGGTAAACCACGGGGAACACCGGGGAACCAGCCGACCTCGCACCAGGCGGCCCATCTAGCGAAGGTCGAGCGGGCAGTCAGCGGGACCCGTTCCTCTCACGCCGGACAGCCGTACAGGAAGGCCCGGCAAGCCCTCCTCAATGCGTTCGACGATGAGGCCCGGAGCCGCGGAGTTACCCACACCAACTTTCGGCATCTCACTGTGGTCCTGAACCTCAACGGTGCCCAGCGAGACGACCTGCGCGGGGAGCTCCCATCCCGGCTGCCGTCGACCCAGACAGAGCCTGTCTCTTATACACATC
>NZ_JBHWUW010000052.1:0-61937 GCF_042737245.1 Streptomyces sp. NPDC060002 | reverse complement strand
CAACACCCGGCAGCAGCGGCGCTATCCGTTCCCACGCCACATCCGTCAGCTCACCACGACCCACCACAAGATCAATTATCAGACAGAACCTAGGGCCGGTCCTGGGGGCGGCGTTTCTTGCCGTCCAGCTCGTCCCACCACTCGTCGGACTTCGGATCGCCGGAGGGGTCGTCCCACCAGCGGTCCTCGGGACCGCGCCGATTGGCGACCATCGCGGCGAGCGGCGGAATGACCATGGCCACCACACACATCCCGACGGCCACAGGCATCGACCAGAGACGCACGACTCCCCAGGCCAGGACGAACAGCACCACACAGCTGCCCATCATGGCGAAGTAGACGTGCCGACGGCGGGCGTACATACGTCCAGGGTAGATCCGGCGCGGCCGATCGGGGCAGGGCACCATCACGGCAGACAGGCTCGCGCCCAACCGCCGGACGGAGTCCGGCGCAGCCGATCGGGGTGGGGCCGTGCATGACGGAAGGGCCGTGCCCCGGGGTGAACCTGGGGTACGGCCCTTCCGGCGTCGGGGTCCGAGGGATCAGACCGCGATCGCGACCTCCGCGAGGCCGCCCTGCTGGGCGACGACCGTGCGGTCGGCGGTGGCGCCGGGAACGAGGGCGCGAACGGTCCAGGTGCCTTCGGCCGCGTAGAAGCGGAACTGTCCGGTGGCGGAGGTCGGGACCTCCGCGGTGAACTCGCCGGTCGAGTCCAGCAGACGGACGTAGCCCGTCACCGGCTCGCCGTCGCGGGTCACCTGACCCTGGATCGTGGTCTCACCGGGCTTGATCGTCGAGGCGTCCGGGCCGCCGGCCTTCGCTCCACACATGTGCTTCTCCAGAGGTCGTTCAGGTCGGTCTTCGGATGGTTACTTGTTGGCGCCGAGCTCGATCGGGACGCCGACGAGGGAGCCGTACTCGGTCCAGGAGCCGTCGTAGTTCTTGACGTTCTCCACGCCCAGCAGCTCGTGCAGCACGAACCAGGTCAGGGCCGAGCGCTCGCCGATGCGGCAGTACGCGATGGTGTCCTTGGCCAGGTCGACCTGCTCGTCGGTGTAGAGCTCCTTGAGCTCGTCGTCCGACTTGAAGGTGCCGTCGTCGTTGGCGTTCTTCGACCACGGGATGTTGCGGGCGGACGGGACGTGGCCCGGACGCTGCGACTGCTCCTGCGGCAGGTGCGCGGGAGCGAGCAGCTTGCCGCTGAACTCGTCGGGCGAGCGGACGTCGACCAGGTTCTGCGAGCCGATGGCCGCCACGACGTCGTCGCGGAAGGCGCGGATGGACTTGTTCTGCGGCTTGGCCTGGTAGGAGGTCTCGGTGCGCTCGGGCACCTCTTCGACCAGCTCGCGGGCGTCCAGCTCCCACTTCTTGCGGCCACCGTCGAGAAGCTTGACGTTGTCGTGGCCGTAGAGCTTGAAGTACCAGTAGGCGTAGGACGCGAACCAGTTGTTGTTGCCGCCGTAGAGGATCACCAGCGTGTCGTTGGCGATGCCCTTGGCCGACAGGAGCTTCTCGAAGCCCTCCTGGTCGACGAAGTCACGGCGGACCGGGTCCTGGAGGTCCTTGGTCCAGTCGATCCGGATGGCGTTCCGGATGTGGTTCTTCTCGTACGCGGACGTGTCCTCGTCGACCTCGACGATGGCGATGTCGGCGTTGTCGAGGTTGGCCTCGACCCAGTCGGCGTCGACCAGGACGTCACTGCGGCTCATGCTCGTTCTCCTCCGGGGCAGTTGCGGCGGGGGTGTGCAAGAAAGGAGGGGTGCGCGGCCGGGTCCTCGCCGGCGGCCGACGCACGGATGCCCTCGAGTGAGGGCGCCGGGAGGCGCGGAAGGCCGGCGGCGCTTCCGCTCAGAAAGTGCGACAGAGCATGGCGGCGACGCGGCACAGGTCTACTGCCCGCCGCTTCGTGAGATCCGCCTGTCGCTGCATCATGTCGACGATCGTAGGGACGGACAGGCGGGCATGTCACCAGCATGCCGAATGGTGAGATGCGATCGTCCGGATAGTGGGACATGACAAGCGCCCGGGCCGTCGTCGCACGGCTTCCGGGCGCTTGTGTCCGCCGTCACCTCTACGCTACGGACGGCGGCGTCTCGCCTGTCGGACGCTCACCGTCCACCGGAGGTCCATCCGGGAGCCGGTCCAGGAGTCCGTCCGGGAGCCGATCCAGGAGTCCGTCCGGGAGCCGGCCCAGGAGTTCACCCGGGATCCGGTCCGGGAGTCGGTCCGGGGGCAGCCCTACCCGGCCAGCCTGACGTTCGAACCCTTCACCGAGATGTCCACACCGTTCGTCCCCGCCTGGACCTTGTCGAGCTGGATCCCGCCGGGCAGGTCGTCGATCTTCTGCTCGAAGTCGGTGATCGAGCGCACCTCGCTCTCGGCGGCCTGGACCCCGCCGAAGCTCGGCAGCGAGTCGGCGTGCACGCGGACGGTGTCGCCCTCGACGGTGACCGTGCTGAGGACGTACACGGGCTGCGGCAGCTTGGTGCCGAGCACGGTGGCCTCGACGGCGACCTTGATCTTGCCGTTGCCGCCGTCGGAGAGGCCGACCACGTTGGCGGTGACGCCCTGCATCACCCGCGTCGGCTCGGACTTCGCCGTCTTCAGCAGCTCGGCGTAGGTGATGGACGCGGTGCCGGTGGCGCTGGAGGCGGTGGCGGAGCTGTAGTCGCCGGAGAACTCGACGCCCTTCATGTCCGCCTGGAGGTCGTCGATACGGATGGACTGACCGCTGGTGCCGGTCGCCGCCTCGTAGTCCTTCATGCCGACCTCGACGTCGTCCAGCGAGCCGCCGACGACCTGGGTGAGGAACGGGAAGCCCTTGATGGACACGTCCGGGGTGGCGGAGAGGCCCTCGTTGGCCTTCAGCTTGTCGGCCACCTCGCCCTCCGCGAAGTTCACGGCCAGCCGGTCCGCGAGCACGAACAGGCCGCCCAGGACCACGACGACGACCAGCAGTATTCGAAGCGCACGCATGCGGTAGTTCCCCCACCCGGATGACCTGAACGGTTCATTGACAACGGTTCAAGGTAACCCCGCGCGGAAGGGGTACCGGCGGTTTGTCGATCACCTGTGACAGACCATCACCGCTCTTTGCCCCTTACTCCCCGCTCACTCCCTGCTCGCCCCTTACGCCAGCGCCCGCCCGAGCACGTAGACCGCCGGCGCGGCCGCGGCCAGCGGCAGGGCCACGCCCGCCGTGAAGTGGACGAAGCGGGAGGGGTAGTCGTAGCTCGCGACCCGGTGGCCGACGAGCGCGCAGACCGCCGCGCCCGCGCCGAGCAGCGCGCCCTTGGCGCCCAGGCCGGTCATCCCGCCGACGGTGATGCCCGCGCCCGCCGCGGCGAGCAGGGCCACCACGACGGAGGCCGGGGTGGGCAGCGGCAGCGCCCGGGCCAGCACGGCCACCGCCACCGCGGCGGCGCCGACCGTCACCGCGTCCGGCTCGGCGCCGAGGTGCCCGGTGGCGAGGACGGCCAGCGCGGAGGAGGCGATGGTCGCCATCAGTCCGTACATACGTTCGTCGGGGTCGGCGTGCGAGCGCAGCTGGAGCACCAGGCAGAGCAGCACCCAGACGCCGAGCGTGCCGAAGATCGCGGCGGGCGCGTTCTCCCTGCCTGCCGCGAGAAGCGCCACGTCCGAGACCAGTGCGCCCAGGAAGGCGAGCGCGATGCCCTGGCGGGCCGGCCACATGCCGTTCAGCCGGAACCAGCCCGCCGCCGTGACGGCCTGGAGCGCGACGAGCGGCACGAGGAGCGCGTACGAGCCGATGGCCGCCGCCCCGGAGAGGAGCAGACCGAGGAGCGCGGTGAGCGCGGCGGGCTGTATCCCCGGCTCGATGACCGGCGAACGCCCCTCCAGACGGGCCCGCTGGGCGTCGGTGACGCGGGCGTTGCCGGCCAGGGTTGCGGGGCCGTACGTCATACCGGTGCCTCCGGTCGCGGTCGCGGGTTCCGGCACGGGCGCGGAAACGAGGGGGGCGGCGGGCGCCGAGGGCAGGTGGGAGGCCTGTTGCGGCGCCGGGGCCGCCTGCCAGTTCCCCGCCCGGGCGGGGAACTGCGCCTGGGCGTGGTTCGCCGCCTGGGCGTGGTCCTGCGGCTGGGCGTGGTTCTGCGCCTGGGCGTGGTTCGCCGCCCGGGAGTGGTTCTGCGGCTGGAGGTGGTTCTCCGGCGGCAGGGCCGCGCCCGCCGCGGGGCCGCCGCCGTACGACGGGGCGTTGCCGTACGCGGAGGCGTTGCCGTAACCGGAGGCGTCGTCGTACGCGGAGGCGTTGCCGTAACCGGAGGCGTTGCCGTACGCGGAGGCGTTGCCGTAACCGGGGGCGTCGTCGTACGCGGGCTGCCGGCTGCCGTAGACCGGCGCCTCGCCCGTCTGCGGGGGCAGATAGGCGGTCTGGGCCGGGTCGGCCGGGGTGACCGGCGCCTGGACGCTCGTCTCCCAGGTCTGGCCCTGCCACTGCTGCGTGTTCTGGAGGTGTGCCTGCGGGTCCTCGTACCCCTGCTGCTGCCCCGGCCACGCCTGCTGAGCCTGCTGGGGCTGCTGAGCCTGTTGGGGCTGCTGCTGGGCGTACGGGTCGTAGTCCTGGTACCCCTCGTACCCCTCGTACCCCTGGTGGCCCTGGTGGTCGTACGGCTGGTCGGTCATCTCACCCTCCTGCGAACGGCGGGAGCACCTCGACCGTGCCGCCGTCGGCCAGCCGTACCGTCTCATGTTCGCGGGTGCCCACGGGGTCACCGTCGACGAGGAACGAGCATCGCTGCAGGACACGTACGAGTTCACCGGGGTGTCGCGCACGTGCGGCATCGAGCGCCTCGGCGAGCGTGGCCGCGTCGTGCGGCTCCTCGGCGACCCCGGCCGCGGCCTTGGCGGCCGCCCAGTAGCGCACCGTGACCTTGGGCATCAGGTTCCTCAATCGATCGGCTGTGTACACGGTCAGGCTAGCCCGCCCGCGCGACCGCCCAGTCCCCGATACGGGCCAGCAGACCGTCGTCGGCCGCGTGCTCGGCGTGGCCCATGCCGTGCTCCAGCCAGAGTTCGCCGTGGCCGGCGGCGGCCTCGGCCAGCATCCGGGGGTGGTCGAGGGGGAAGTAGCCGTCCTGGTCGCCGTGCACGATCAGCAACGGGGTCGGCGCGATCTTCGGGACCGCCTCGACCGGGGACAGCGGAACGGGGTCCCAGTCCCGGCGGTGGATACGGGTGCGGAAGCCGTAGCGGCCGACCAGACGGCCCTCGGGGCGGGTGACCATCCAGTGCAGCCGGCGCATCGGGGCCGTGCCGCGGTAGTACCAGCGGGCGGGGGCGCTCACGGAGACGACGGCGTCCACCGTCCCCTCGTGCAGCGCCGCGTGCCGCAGGACCACCGAGCCGCCCATCGAGAAGCCGACGGTCACCACGCGCGCGTGCCCGAGCGAGCGTGCCCATTCCACCGCGGCGGCCAGGTCGAGGACCTCGCGGTCGCCGACCGTCGAGTGTCCGCCGGAGCGGCCGTGCCCCCGGAAGGAGAAGGTGACGACGGCGCCGTACCGGGCGAGGGCGGACGCCACGCGCCGCACGTGCGGGCGGTCCACGTCCCCGGTGAACCCGTGGGCGACGACGAACACCGGGTGACGGGTGGATGGCGCGGAGGCGTCGTATACGACCGCACCCGGTTCGTATACGGAATCGACGGCAATACCGTCGGCGGTGGGCAGAAACGTCCGCAATGGTGCGTGCGTGCCCGTCTCGGAATTCGGACGAACGGTGGAACGTGCCACATGACCTGCCGGACCGCTGCTCATGTGGGCTATTCTGCTGGACAGAGGACTCGGGCAACGTAGCCCCCGGGTCCTTTTGTGCTTTCGGAAGCGTTGTATACGAAATGGGAACCGGGCGGGAAACGCCAGGTGACCGCAGGTGTACGGCCCCCCGGGATCGCAGAGCAGTGCCGCAAAAGCCGCTGTGCCGCAATGTCCTCGCAGGGACCGAGGAGGAACCAGACATATGAGTTCTCTGCTGCTCCTGACCAACGCTCTCCAGCCGTCGACGGAGGTCCTTCCGGCCCTCGGCCTGCTGCTGCACAACGTCCGCGTGGCTCCGGCCGAAGGCCCCGCCCTCGTCGACACCCCTGGCGCCGACGTCATCCTGATCGACGGCCGCCGCGATCTGCCTCAGGTCCGCAGCCTCTGCCAGCTGCTGCGCTCCACCGGCCCCGGCTGTCCGCTCATCCTGGTCGTGACCGAGGGCGGCCTCGCCGCCGTCACCGCCGACTGGGGCATCGACGACGTACTGCTGGACACCGCGGGACCGGCCGAGGTCGAGGCCCGGCTGCGGCTGGCCATGGGCCGTCAGCAGATCGTCAACGACGACTCCCCGATGGAGATCCGCAACGGCGACCTGTCGGTCGACGAGGCGACCTACAGCGCGAAGCTGAAGGGCCGGGTCCTGGACCTCACCTTCAAGGAGTTCGAGCTCCTGAAGTACCTGGCCCAGCACCCGGGCCGGGTGTTCACCCGCGCACAGCTGCTCCAGGAGGTCTGGGGCTACGACTACTTCGGCGGCACCCGTACCGTCGACGTCCACGTACGACGCCTGCGCGCCAAGCTCGGCCCCGAGCACGAGTCGCTGATCGGAACCGTCCGCAACGTCGGTTATCGATTCGTTACCCCTGAGAAGGGGGAGCGCGCGAGCGACGAGGCGAAGGCCAAGGCGGACCGCTCCGAGCGGGCAAACACGGAGGATGCGGACAACGTGGCCGCCCTGGACGCCACAGAGGTCACGGCGGAGGCGTAGTACCCGCCGGTAAGCCCGGCACCCGCTCGGGAAGGGCGCCGCCCGCGCACAGGGAAGCTCCTGTACGCCCTGCCCAGAGCGGGTCCATCCGCGTAGACTCCGCGCGTGGCCAAGGTGACTCGGGATGATGTGGCGCGACTGGCGGGTACTTCTACCGCCGTCGTCAGCTATGTCATCAACAACGGACCCCGGCCGGTCGCCCCGGCCACGCGCGAGCGTGTCCTCGCCGCCATCAAGGAACTGGGGTACCGGCCCGACCGGGTCGCCCAGGCGATGGCGTCACGGCGCACCGACCTCATAGGCCTGATCATCCCGGACGCCCGTCAGCCCTTCTTCGGCGAGATGGCGCACGCGGTCGAGCAGGCCGCCTCCGAGCGCGGAAAGATGGTGCTGGTCGGCAACACCGACTACGTCGCCGAGCGCGAGGTCCACTATCTGCGGGCGTTCCTCGGGATGCGCGTCTCGGGCCTCATCCTCGTCAGCCACGCGCTGAACGACCTGGCGGCCGCGGAGATCGACGCCTGGGACGCCCGGGTGGTCCTGCTGCACGAACGCCCCGAGGCCATCGACGACGTCGCCGTCGTCACCGACGACCTGGGCGGCGCCCAGCTCGCCGTACGCCACCTCCTGGAGCACGGCTACGAGTACGTGGCCTGTGTCGGCGGCACCGCGGACACCCCCTCCGTCGGCGACCCGGTCTCCGACCACGTCGAGGGCTGGCGGCGCGCGATGGACGAGGCCGGCGTCAGCACCGAGGGCCGGCTCTTCGAGGCGCCGTACAACCGCTACGACGCCTACCGCGTCTCCCTGGAGCTGCTGGCCGGCCCGGACCGGCCGCCGGCCGTCTTCTGCTCCACCGACGACCAGGCGATCGGTCTGCTGCGCGCGGCGCGCGAGCTGCGCATCGACGTGCCCGGCGAGCTGGCGGTCATCGGCTTCGACGACATCAAGGAAGCGGCCCTCGCCGACCCGCCCATGACAACGATCGCATCGGACCGCTCGGCGATGGCCCGGGCGGCGGTCGACCTCGTCCTGGACGACGGTCTGCGGGTCGCGGGGTCGCGGCGCGAGCGGCTGAAGGTGTTCCCGTCACAGCTGATGGTGCGGCGGTCCTGCGGCTGCGCTTAGCCGTTCAGGGGCCTGTACGCGAACCGTTCACGGGCCGTTCTGAGCCGTTCACCGGCCTGTATGAGCCGGGTATGAGACGTCTCTGAGAGGCATCCCCCCGACTTCGGGATCGCTCTTTATATCGGGCATACGAGGTTCTGGCGGGCTTCTCAGGGAGCACTCAGGGAGCTCTCATGGTCGGGCGAGAAGCTTCGTTCCATGACCGAGAGCATCCGCCGCAGCGGCGAGTACGAGAACTTCGAGAACCCGTACCAGGCCCCGTACGAGGGCGCCCAGCAGCACGCCTCCTCCCCCGTGGACTCCTCCCCGGTGAACCCGGAGTGGCCGCCGCCGCCGGCGTACGAGCCGGTCGCGCAGCCCGTGCAGCAGCAGCAGTCGGTGCAGCAGCAGCCCGTGCAGCCGGTGCTGCAGTCCGCGCACCAGCAGCAGCCGGCCGTCGAGCCCACCGCGGTGTGGCAGACCCAGGCAGCGGCCGGCGGCGCCGACAACGGCGGCTACGGCGGCAACGGCGGAACCGCTCTCCTCACCCCCCTGGCCTCCGAGCCCGCGCCCGCGCCCGCCAGGAAGAAGCGCGCCCGCGGCCCGTTCGCGCTGCTCGCCGCCGTGGCGATCGTCGCGGCGGCCATAGGCGGCGGCACGGCCTACGGCATCCAGGAGCTGACCGGCAAGGACCAGGTGGTCTCCACGTCCACCACCACCAGCGTGGTGCCCTCCAGCAAGACGGGCGACGTGGCCACCATCGCGGCCGCGGTCAGCCCGAGCGTCGTCGAGGTCAGCGCCACGCTCAGCAACGGAACGTCCACCGGCTCCGGTGTGATCATCACCAGCGGCGGCGAGATCATCACCAACAACCACGTCATCTCCGGCGCCACCTCGATCAAGGTGTCGACGAGCGACGGGAAGTCGTACACCGCCAAGGTCGTCGGCACGGACAGCAAGAAGGACCTCGCGCTCATCGAACTGGAGAACGCGTCCGGTCTGAAGGCGGCGACCCTCGGCAACTCCGACGGCGTCAAGGTCGGCGACACGGTCGTGGCGATCGGCTCCCCCGAGGGCCTGACCGGCACCGTCACCAGCGGCATCGTCTCCGCGCTCAGCCGGGACGTGACCGTCTCGACCGACGAGAGCCAGAGTCAGAGCCAGGGCCAGGGAAGTCAGGGCGGCGACGGCAGCTGGCCGTTCCAGTTCGGCGGCCAGCAGTTCAACGGCGACACCGGTACGTCCACGACGACGTACAAGGCGCTCCAGACGGACGCCTCCCTGAACCCCGGCAACTCCGGCGGCGCGCTCATCGACGCCAGCGGCAACATCATCGGCATCAACTCCGCGATGTACTCCGCCGCGACGGACTCTTCTTCCTCCTCCTCCGACGCCGGCAGCGTCGGCCTCGGCTTCGCCATCCCGATCAACACCGTCAAGGCCGACCTCGCCACGCTGCGGGCCGGCGGCTCCGACAGCTGACAACCCACCACCGAGTCAGGGAGTACGTCATGATCAAGCAGGTTTCGCACACGGTGACCGGTCTCGGTGCGGCCGACCTCGGCCTGGCCCTCGACGTGGCGTACGAGCTGCACCCGCCGGTCGCGCCGACCCGCGCGCCGGAGGTGGCGGCCCCGCAGCTGATGGGCCTGCGCACCACGGCGGCCCGCCCGCACCAGCGCAAGGTGCCGCTGAACCGGCTCGCGGCCATGCGCGGCTGATCCCACCCCCAACCCACTCTTTACGCGCACACCGGGAACCGTGCGAGGCTGAGGACACTCAGCACGTTCAGCAGGTCCAGCCTCCCGTCGTCCCACCGCACCCGAGGAATCCACGCCCATGAGCCCCGCCGAAGGCGACCGTGACACCCAGCGCATCCTGATCGTCGACGACGAGCCGGCGGTGCGCGAAGCACTCCAGCGCAGCCTCGCCTTCGAGGGCTACGACACGCAGGTCGCCGTGGACGGCGCGGACGCGCTGGAGAAGGCGACGGCCTACCAGCCCGACCTGGTGGTGCTGGACATCCAGATGCCGCGCATGGACGGCCTCACCGCCGCACGCCGCATCCGCGGGGCCGGCGACACCACGCCCATCCTGATGCTGACGGCCCGCGACACGGTCGGCGACCGGGTCACGGGACTGGACGCCGGGGCGGACGACTACCTGGTCAAGCCCTTCGAACTGGACGAGCTGTTCGCCCGCGTACGGGCCCTGCTGCGGCGCAGCTCCTACGCTGCGGCGGCCGGAGCGGGCGCCGTGGAGGAGGACGAGGCGCTCACCTTCGCCGACCTGCGCATGGACCTCGCGACCCGTGAGGTCACCCGCGCCGGACGCCCCGTGGAACTGACCCGCACGGAGTTCACCCTCCTGGAGATGTTCATGGCCCACCCGCGCCAGGTGCTCACCCGTGAGCAGATCCTGAAGGCGGTCTGGGGCTTCGACTTCGAGCCGTCGTCCAACTCTCTGGACGTGTACGTGATGTACCTGCGCCGCAAGACGGAGGCGGGCGGAGAGCCGCGCCTCGTGCACACCGTGCGGGGCGTCGGGTACGTGTTGCGACAGGGCGGGGCGGAGTGAACAAGGTCGTGCGGCGGTTCCGGACCCTTCCCATCCGGGCCCGGCTGTCGATGCTCGTCGCTGCCGCCGTGGCTTTCGCGGTGGCGGCGGTCTCGGTGACCTGCTGGTTCATCGTGCAGGGGAAGTTGTACGACCAGGTCGACAACGACCTCAGGAAGATGTCACAGCCGCAGCGGTACAACCAGGTCGAGGATCTCCTCGCCAGCTGCCCCCAGACCGCTCAGTCCGATCAGAACAACGAGCCCGACATCAGCGACCTCCGGGCCCGGAACACCTACATCCAGCTGGTCAAGGCGGACGGGACGGCCTGTGTCTCTGCGACCTCGGCGGGCACCGTCAAGGTCACCGACGCCGACAAGAAGGTGATCAAGGAGGCGAGCAGCAGTGGTGAAGGGATCATCCGCAATGGCACCGACTCAAACGGCAATGCCGTACGGGTACTCACCGCGCCGCTGATCGTCAGCCAGGGCATGGGCAGTCCGCCTCAGCTCTACCCCGACACGGCACTCCTCATCGCGGCCCCCCTCAAAAGCACCGAGTCCACCCTCAACGACCTCGCCCTGATCCTGCTTCTCGTCTCCGGCATCGGAGTCGTCGGTGCGGGGGCGGCCGGTCTGGCGGTGGCGCGTGCGGGGCTGCGGCCGGTCGACAAGCTCACCGAGGCCGTCGAACACGTGGCCCGGACGGAGGACTTGAGCATCCGGATCCCCGTCGAGGACGAGACCGACGACGAGATCGCGCGTCTCTCCCGTTCCTTCAACTCGATGACCGCCTCGCTCGCCAACTCCCGTGAGCTCCAGCAGCAGTTGATCGCGGACGCCGGGCACGAGCTGCGCACCCCCCTCACCTCCCTCCGCACCAACATCGAGCTCCTCTCCCGCAGCGAGGAGACGGGCCGCCCGATCCCCCCGGCGGACCGCAAGGCACTCCTCACCTCCGTGACGGCGCAGATGACCGAGCTGGCGTCACTCATCGGCGATCTCCAGGAACTGTCCCGTTCCGAGGGCCAGCGCGGCGAACGCGTGCAGGTGGTCTCGCTGGAGGACGCGGTGGAGTCGGCGCTGCGCCGGGCCCGGCTGCGCGGCCCGGAGCTGACCATCACGGCCTCGCTGGAGCCCTGGTACACCCGGGCGGAGCCGGCCGCGCTGGAGCGGGCGGTGGTCAACATCCTCGACAACGCGGTGAAGTTCAGCCCCGAGGGCGGCACGATCGACGTCCGGCTGAGCCACGGGACGCTGACCGTCCGCGACCACGGCCCCGGCATCCCCACCGAGGAACTCCCGCACGTCTTCGACCGCTTCTGGCGCTCCCCCAGCGCGCGGGCCCTCCCGGGCTCGGGCCTCGGTCTGTCGATCGTCGCCCGTACCGTGGAACAGGCGGGCGGCCAGGTCGGCCTGGCCCGCGCGGACGGCGGCGGCACGGTGGCGACGGTCCGGCTGCCGGGGGCTCCGACCCCTCCGCCGGAGGATCCCGCCATCGCCTCGTAGGCGGCGGACGACGTACTCCTCACGTATTTCCGTGAGTCGGCAACCTTTCCGGTCCGGGCGGCGACCCAGGAGCGCATCAACTCCCCCCGCCCCGCACGGAACGGAATGTCGTATGAGCGCGCACCGAAGCAGAGGCACCGGCAAGCCCCGTCACCGCAGGCGCAGCACCGCGCTCGCGATCGGCGTCCCCCTCGCCCTCACCGCCGCCGGCACCCTCGCCTACGGCACGGACCTCGGGCTCTTCGGAGCGGACGCGCAGGCGAGGGCGTCGGCCGCGACCGCGGCCACGCCCGCCTGGGCGACCGCCACCGCCGACGGCTTCGCCTCCGTCGACGCCCTCGGTCAGAACGGCACTTACGGCGGCCGGGACGGCAAGACCGTCACCGTGAAGACGCTCGCCGACCTGGAGAAGTACGCGACGGCCGCCGAGCCGTACGTGATCGTCGTCGCCGCGACGATCACGATGGACCCGGTCGGGAAAGAGATCAAGGTCCAGTCGGACAAGACGATCGTGGGGTCCGGGACCGCCGGGCACATCGTCGGCGGCGGCTTCTTCCTCGGCCAGGGCGTCCACAACGTGATCATCCGGAACCTGACGATCCGGGACGCCTACCAGGGCGTCTGGAACGACAAGGAACACGACTACGACGGCATCCAGATGGACGGCGCCCACCACGTCTGGATCGACCACAACGACATCCGGCACATGGCCGACGGGCTCATCGACAGCCGCAAGGACACGACGTATCTGACGGTCTCCTGGAACAAGCTGAGCCAGGAGAACAAGGCGTTCGGCATCGGCTGGACCGCCAACGTCACCGCCGACATCACGATCCACCACAACTGGATCCGCGAGACCGAGCAGCGCAACCCGTCCACGGACAACGTCGCCCACGCCCACCTGTACAACAACTTCCTGGAGGACGTGGCGGGGACGGACATCAAGTCCTCGTACGGCAACTACTCGCGCGGCGGGACGAACATGGTCCTGGAGAACTCCTACTTCCAGGGCCTGACCAACCCCGTCGTCCGGGACGCCACCGCCACCCTCGTCCAGCGCGGCAACGTGTTCTCCGGCACGACCGGCAAGAACGAGAGCGGCGGCACGGGCGCGGCCTGGGACCCGAAGACGTACTACGCGTACACCCTCGACAAGGCGGCCGACGTCCCCGCGCTCCTCAAGTCGGGTGCGGGCCCGCGCAGTTCCATCGGCACGACGGCGACCACGACGACCGCCACCACGAAGGCGGCCGCCGCCACCACGCTCACCGTCGCCAAGGACGGCAGCGGGCAGTACACGACCGTGCAGGCCGCCGTGAACGCCGTACCGGCGAACAACCCCGCGCGCGTCGTGATCGCCGTCAAGCCGGGCACGTACCGCGAGCTGGTCAAGGTCCCGTCCAACAAGCCGCACGTCACCATCCAGGGCACCGGCGGCAGCCGCAAGGACACCACGATCGTCTACGACAACGCGTCCGGTACGCCGAAGCCCGACGGCTCCGGCACGTACGGCACCGGCGGCAGCGCGACCGTCGCCGTCGACGCGGACGACTTCCAGGCCCGCAACCTGACCATCTCCAACGACTTCGACGAGGCCGCCCACCAGGACATCGCCAACCAGGCGGTCGCCCTGCGCACCTCCGCCGACAAGGTGTTCCTCGACGGCATCATCGTCAGCGGCGACCAGGACACCCTGCTGGTGGACACCGCGGCCAAGGAGAAGCTGGGCCGCGTCTACATCACCAACTCCTACGTCGTCGGCAACACCGACTTCATCTTCGGCCGAGCCACCGCGGTGATCGACAAGTCCGTCATCACCCTGAAGAAGCGCTGGAACGGCACCTCGGCCGGCTATGTCACGGCCCCCAGCACGGCCGCCGACCGCAAGGGCATCCTGATCGCCAACTCCACGGTCAACGGTGACGTGTCCGACCGGAGCTTCTTCCTCGGCCGCAACTGGCACGCGGGCGGCGACGCGACCCTCGACCCGCAGACCACCGTCCGCAACACCTCCCTCAGCGCCGCGATCAAGACCACGCCCTGGTCCGACATGAGCGGCTTCTCCTGGAAGGACGACCGGTTCGCGGAGTACAAGAACACCGGCGCGGGCGCGGGCGCCGCAAGCACCGACCGCCCCCTCCTGACCGACGCCCAGGCCGCCGCCCAGGAGGTCGCGGACTGGCTGGGCGACTGGACCCCCACGGCCTCCTGACATCCCCCTGCCAGCTCCGCCACAGCCCCTCGCCACACCGTGAGGGAATGGTGATGCGCACGGTGGAGGGGACGACGGCGGGGGCGGCAGCGAGCGGGGCAGCGGCTGGGGGCGCGAGTACGGCGGGGAGGATACTGCTGGCCGACGACGACGCGGACATCCGCGAGGGACTCGGCCGGCTGCTCCGCTTCGAGGGCTACGAGACCGTCCTCGCCGGAGACGGACGGCTCGCCCTCGCTCTCGCCCTCGACCTCGACCTCGTCGGAGCCCCCGGCAACGCCCCCGACCTGGTCCTGATGGACGTCACCATGCCCGGCCTGGACGGTCTGGCCGCGACCCGGCGGATCCGGGCCTCCGGCTCCACCGTCCCGATCCTGATGATCACCGGCCGGGACGCGGTGGGCGACCGTATCGTCGCCCTCGACAACGGCGCGGACGACTACCTGATGAAGCCGTTCGCCGCGGAGGAGCTGCTGGCGCGGGTGCGGGCCCTGCTGCGCCGGGGCAGCCGACGGACCTCCCCGCCCGCCAGGACGGCTTCCCCGCGGCTGGCCTTCCACGACATCGCCATGGACCTGTCCTCGCGCACGGTCACCCGCGCCGCCCGCCGGCTCGACCTCACCCCCACCGAGTACTCCCTCCTGGAGTACTTCCTCCGCCATCCGACGAAGGTCCTCAGCCGTGCCCAGATCCACAAGGACGTCTGGGGCTTCGACTTCGAACCGGCGTCCAACACGCTCGACGTGTACGTCATGTACCTGCGGCGCAAGCTGGAGCAGTACGGCGAACCCCGGCTGATCCAGACGGCGCGGGGGCTCGGGTACCTGCTGCGGGCGGTGTGACGCGGGGCTGCGGCGCTGCGGGGCTGCGGCGCTGCGGGGCTGCGGGGCTGCGGCGCTGCGGGGCTGCGGCGCTGCGGGGCTGCGGGGCTGCGGCGCTGCGGGGCTGCTTCAGAGGCGGAGCACCAGCGTGTCGTCGGCGAGCCGCTTGTCTGCCGTGGTCTGCCGCGCCGTCTCCGACCACGGTTCGACCAGCCTGGTGTAGGCCTCGCAGCGGGCCATCAGCTCGTCGTGCGTGCCCGCGTCCAGCAGCCGCCCCTCGTCCACGACCAGGATGCGGTCGGCGTCGGGGGCGAAGCTCAGATCGTGGGTGATCATGAGGGTGGTGCGGCCGGACATGAGGCGGCGCAGGGGTTGGACGATCTGCCGGGCGGCCACCGAGTCGAGGCCGGCGGTGGGTTCGTCGAGGACGAGGACCGGGGCCGCGCGGAGCATCGCGCGGGCGATGGCGACCCGCTGGAGCTGGCCGCCCGAGAGGGCCGCGGTGCCGGGCGCGATGTGGGTGTCGTAGCCGTCGGGGAGGGCGGCGATGAACTCGTGGGCGGCGGCCGACCTGGCCGCCCGCTCGATCTCCCGGTCGGTGGCGCCCGGGCGGCCGCATGCGATGTTCTCCCGGATCGTGCCGTTGAGGACGAGGGTCTGCTGGGGGAGCAGCGCCGTGTTCTCGCGGACGAACTCCAGCGGGATGTCCGTGAGCGGGACTCCGTCCAGGCAGACGACGCCCGCGTCGGGGTCGTAGAAGCGGGTGAGGAGTTTGGACAGGGTGGACTTGCCGGCTCCGCTCGCGCCCGTGACCAGGACCAGTTCGCCGGGGCCCGCGGTGAAGGTCACGTCCCGCAGTGACTCGCGGGCCGCGTCGGGGTAGCGGAACGAGACGCCGTGCAGGCTGACCCAGCCCCGGACCGGCCAGGCGGGGACGGGGACGTCCGGGTCCCTCACCGACGGTTGCGCGTCCAGGAGTTCCGCGATGCGTTCCGCGCCCGCCGTGGCCGCGGTGACCGTCAGGCCGAGCTGGCCGAGGCTGCGGACCGGCGGGTAGAGGTAGCCGATGAACGCGGCGAAGGCGAGCAGGGCGCCCAGGGTCATCCGGCCGGCCGAGATCTCCCAGACGCCCAGGCCGATCACCGACAGGACGCACAGGGTCTCGACCACCTCGACGAACTGCTCGTACATCTCGCTCAGCCGCGCCCCGCGCACACTGGCCCGCATCCACGCGCGGGCCTCCTTGTCGAGGCGCCGCTCCTCGTCGCGGCGGCGGTTGTACGCCTGGGTCAGCACGACGTTGCCCAGCGACTCCTCCACCACCGAGGTGATCGCGCCGTCGGCGACGCGTTCGTCCTGTGAGGCCTGCTTGATCCGGCCGGCGAAGCGGCGGGCGGCGAGGAGGAAGAGCGGGGCGAGGACGAAGGTGGCGAGGGCCAGGTCCCAGCGGAGCCACAGGGCCGCCGCCGCGTAGAAGACCGCCGAGAAGGCCGCGGAGATCGTGCCGACCACACCCGACACGACCAGTTGCTCGATGGCCTCCACATCTCCCGTCAGGCGTTCCACCAGATCGCCCCGGCGGTGCCGCTGGAAGAAGTGGGGTGGGAGGTCCTGGACGTGACCGAAGACGTTCGCGCGCAGCCGGAGGACGAAACGTTCCGCCGTCCAGGTCGCGAGCGAGTTGCCCAGATAGCCGACGAGCGCGCCCAGCACGGCGACAGCCAGCCAGGCTGCGGCCGGACCCCAGAAGGCGGAGAGCGAGCCGGCCTCGAGGGCGTTGTCGGTGAGTTCGGCGAACAGCAGGATGGAGGCCGTCTCGGCGAGCGCGGACACCACCACGCACCCCACGATCACCAGCATCCACCTGCGGTCGCCGCGGGTCAGCGGCCAGAAGCGGCGGAAGGCCTCACGGGCTTCCCTCATGTCAGCAACTCCTCGACTCCCTGCGTGTATGTCCCTGCGTGTATGGAGGCATGGCCGAGGCGGGGTCACCGGCTCTCACCGGTGACCCCGCCTCGTGGCGTGCCGTCAGCCCTTGTGCGCGACCGGGCGGCGCTTCGGGGTGACCTTCTTGGCGGCCTTCTTCTTGGCCACGGGCTTCGGCGCCGGGGCGGCGGCGGTCTTGCGGGCCTTCTTGACGGGGGTGATCTTGTGGAAGCTCATGGGAATTACCTCTCCATTTATCAGGTGCTGATTATGTTGGTTTTACGCGTGGCTTATTTGTCGCGGGTTTGCAACAGTGCCGACTTCGGCATCAGCCCTTGTGGGAGACCGGGCGGCGCTTCGGGGCCACCTTCTTCGCGGCCTTCTTCTTGGCCACGGGCTTCGGCGCCGGGGCGGCGGCGGTCTTGCGGGCCTTCTTGACGGGGGTGACCTTGTGGAAGCTCATGACGTTCTCCGTTCGCTCTGTTCGCTTTCGCGTCGTTCGCTGTCGACATGGAAAACACTACGGGACACCGGAGCCGGAAAAAGCCAATTCCGCTTAGACCTCGATGAATTGCGGCTGAGATGAGTTTTCAGGCGACAGCGGGAACCAATCGAGAACTCACACAGGTTTTAATACGAAGAGGCGGCCCCGTCGGTGACGGAGCCGCCTCTTCGCTTGTCCTGCCGAGAGGGTTACTGCACGATCGCGATCCGGTTCGCCGTCGGCGGGGCGATCGGGCCCGTGACCGAGGAGTTGGCGAGCAGGTACTGCTCCAGGGCCGTCAGGTCGTCGGCGCCGACGAGGTCGTTCGTGCCCTGGCCCAGCGTGGTGAAGCCGTCGCCGCCGCCCGCGAGGAAGCTGTTCGTCGAGACGCGGTAGGTGGCGGCCGGGTCGATCGCCGCGCCGTTCAGCTTGATGGAGTCCGTGACGACGCGGTCGGCGCCGCTCTTCGTCAGGTCCAGCGTGTACGTCAGGTTGGCGGACGGCTGAAGGATCTTCGGCGCGCTCGCGTTCGTCCCGCTCACCTGCTCCTTGAGGACCTGGATCAGCTGGGCGCCGGTGAAGTCCTGGAGGTTCACGGTGTTGGAGAACGGCTGGACGGTGAAGCCCTCGGCGTAGGTCACCACGCCGTCGCCCTCGCTGCCCTTGGCCGCGTAGGTGAGACCGGCCCGGACGCCGCCCGGGTTCATCAGCGCGAGGTCCGTCTCCGGGTCGAGCTCCTTGCCGTACCAGAGCTGGGCGTCCGCGATCAGGTCGCCCATCGGGGACTCGGTGCCCGTGCTGGGCACGTCCGCGGAGATGTGGCCGATCGCCCGGTTGCCGACGGGGGCCGCCAGGGTGTTCCACTTGGTGATCAGCTCGGTCATGTCCGGCGCCTTGGCGACGGTCCGGGTGACCACGTGGTTCGCCGACTTGACCGCCGTACGCGCGATGTCACCGGTGAAGCGGTCATACGTCAGCGTGGTGTCCGTGTACAGCCGGCCGAACGACGCGGCCGAGGTGACCGTGCGCGGCTTGCCCGACGGGTCCGGGATCGTGCACGCGTACGCGGCGTGCGTGTGGCCCGTCACCAGCGCGTCCACCGACGGCGTGATGTTCTTCGCGATGTCGACGATCGGGCCGGAGATGCCGGCGCCCGCGCCCGCGGAGTCACAGTTGTAGTTGTAGGAGCCCGAGGCCGGCAGACCGCCCTCGTGGATGAGCGCCACGATCGACTTCACGCCCTGCTTCTGCAGCACCTTGGCGTACTTGTTGATCGTCTCGACCTCGTCCTTGAACTTCAGGCCCTTGACGCCCTCGGCGGACACCACACCGGGGGTGTCCTCCAGCGTCACGCCGATGAAGCCGATCTTGACGTCCTTCTTCTTCCAGACGAAGTACGGCTTGAGGATCGGCTTGCCGGTCTTCTCGGACAGGACGTTGGCCGCCAGGTACGGGAAGTCGGCCCCCTTGAACCTCTTGTCCGTGTAGCAGCCGGCCGTCGGGTGGCAGCCGCCGTTCTGGAGCCGGGCCAGCTCCTTGGCGCCCTCGTCGAACTCGTGGTTGCCGACCGACGTGACGTCCAGGTCGAGCTTGTTCAGCGCCTCGATGGTGGGCTCGTCGTGGAACAGACCCGAGATCAGCGGGGAGGCGCCGACCATGTCGCCGCCGGCCGCGGTGACCGAGTACGCGTTGCTCTTGCGGGCCTCGCGCAGGTGCGTGGCGAGGTACTCCACACCGCCCGCGTCGATCGTCTTCGTCGTGCCGTCCGCCTGGAGTTCCGTGACCCGGCCGGAGGAGCCGGACGGGGGCTCGAGGTTGCCGTGCAGGTCGTTGAAGGACAGCAGCTGCACATCCTGGTAGCGGCTCGGCAGCGGCTTGGAGTGCTTGGTGTCATGGGCGTCCGCCGGGAGCGCGGCGGCCATCGCACCTGCGGTGGCCAGACCCGCGGCGGCCGCGAGAAGACGGTATGTACGACGTCTGCCGTTCGGATGCGGCTGGGAAGTGGCTGGCATGCGCCCCCCTGAGGTGTCTGCCTGTGGCGTCTGCGTCCCCCGGGCCCGACCGGCCCTGAGAGACGTATGAGGAAGTGGCCCCGTCCGGCGCAGCCTAGGGTCAACGCGCGTAGCGCGACAGGGGGTTCTTGGTTACATCCTGGTTTCCCTTCGTCCTCCGCTTACCCTGTGCTTTGCCCTTCGGGACCGCGGCCTTCCGCCTTTCCCCTTGCCGCCACTTTGTGCGGCCCGCCCCTTACCCTCGTACGCATGACCAGCGACGACATCGCACGGATCCCCGGCTCCCGATCCATCGAGACCCACTCCGAGCTCTCCCCCGAACAGACCGGGGCCGTCCTCGAACTGCTCGCGGAGGCCGCCCGGACGGACGGCCAGCAGGCGGTGTCCGAACAGGGCCGCCTACAGCTGCGCGGAGGCGCCCGCGAAGGCATCTCCCACCTGGTCCTCAACCTCGGCGACGAACTCGTCGGCTACGCCCAGCTGGAGGACACCGATCCGGTCGAGGCACCCGCCGCCGAACTGGTCGTCCACCCCTCGTACCGCGGCCACGGACACGGCCGCGCGCTCGGCTCCGCCCTGCTCGCCGCCTCCGGCAAGCGGCTGCGGGTGTGGGCCCACGGCGGACACTCCGCCGCCCGGCACCTCGCCCAGGTCCTGGGGCTCTCCCTGTTCCGCGAACTGCGGCAGATGCGGCGGTCGTTGACCGACCTCGAACTGCCCGAGCCGGTGCTGCCCGAGGGTGTGACCGTCCGTGCCTTCGTCCCCGGGAAGGACGACTCCGCCTGGCTCGCCGTCAACGCCGCCTCCTTCGCCCACCATCCCGAACAGGGCTCCCTCACCCAGCGCGACCTCGACGCCCGCAGGTCCGAGCCCTGGTTCGACCCCGCCGGCTTCTTCCTCGCCTTCCGCGGCGAGCGGCTCGTCGGCTTCCACTGGACGAAGGTGCACGCCGAGGAGCAGCTCGGCGAGGTGTACGTCCTCGGTGTCGCCCCCGGCGCCCAGGGAGGCGGCCTCGGCAAGTCCCTCACCACGATCGGCCTGCGGCACCTCGCGGCGCAGGGCCTGCCCACCGCGATGCTGTACGTCGACGCCGACAACAAGGCCGCGGTGTCGGTGTACGAGCGGCTGGGGTTCATCACCCACGAGACAGACCTGATGTACCGGACGGAGACCTGAGCCGGGCAAGGAGAGCCGGGACCGACGGAGAGGCGGCAGCGTCAGCGGCAGCCGGCGGCGGGTAGCGGGCGGCGGCAGCAGGTAGCCGGCGACGGCAGTCGGTAGCGGGCAGCGGCAGCCGGCGGCAGCGGGTAGCGGCAGCGGCAGCGGGCAGCGGCAGCTGGCGGCAGCAGGTAGCGGCAGCGGCAGCCGGCGGCAGCAGGTAGCCGGCGACGGCAGTCGGCAGCGGGCAGCGGCAGCCGGCGGCAGCGGGTAGCGGTAGCGGCAGCGGCAGCCGGCGGCAGCGGGTAGCGGCAGCGGCAGCCGGCGGCAGCAGGTAGCCGGCGACGGCAGTCGGCAGCGGGCAGCGGCAGCCGGCGGCAGCAGGTAGCGGGCAGCGGCAGCCGGCGGCAGCAGGTAGCGGGCAGCGGCAGTCGGCGGCGGCGGGCGGCGGCGGGACCTCGGACTCTCAGGGCACCCGCGGCCTCGGGCTCATCCGGCGAGGCTGCCCCCGGACGGGCTGAGCCGGTCCGACCCGTGTCTGCGGGGTCGGCCCCGCAGCGGCTCCGGTGTCCACAGCACGCTCAACGCGACCGTCGCCCCCAGCACCAGCGCCCATCTGATCTGCGTCGCCGCCCAGTAGGGATCCTGCGACGTGCCCAGCAGCCCCCACCGGTTCGGGACCAGCACCGCCACCGCGGCCGCTGTCCCCAGCCAGATAGCCGCGCCCCTGCCCACCTCCGCCGTCTGTGTGCAGCGGACGGCGATCGTCGCGAGGGCGAGGGCGGCGCCGGCCATCCCCGCGGCCTCGAGCGTGGCCGGGCCGAGTGCGGGGCGGGTCGGGGCAGGGGTCAGGAGCAGGACCGCCGCCCACCACAGGGCCGACAGGGGAGCGACGACGGCCAGCCGCAGCACGGTGCGCCGCGGGCGGCCCACCGGTGTCGTCGCCGTGGTGTTGCGGGCCGGGTCGTCCAGCAGGAAGGCCAGACCCAGCGCCCCGGTGAGAGCGGTGAGGCGCAGGACCAGCCGCCCCAGTTCGGCGTCCGGAGCATGGTCCGGCAGCCGGGTGGCACCGGCGAGCAACAGGCCCAGCCCGCCGGCCATGGTCAGCGCCCGCCAGGGAAGACCGCGCCACACCGGCGGCACCAGGGACCGCAACAGGTCCGGCGGAACCCCTGTCGATTCCGCTCGCGCTACTCCCCGCACGGATCCGCCTCCTTCGGCACCTCGACGCCCAGCAGCTTCGCGGCTTGAGCGGTCGTCGTCTTCGCGGACGTCAGTTCCGTCCAGTGGGCCTTGACCCGGGCCGTCATCTCGGCACGCGGCTGGTCCAGCAGTTCCGTGATGACCGTCGTCTGCGCGCCCGACAGGCTCAGTCCGTTCGTCGGGGACAGGACCACGCCCGAGCCGGTGGTGCTGTCGTCCAGCCGTACGTTCTGGAAGGTGGCCGTCGGGGTGGGGTCGTTGCCCAGGACCAGCCACATGATGGTCACCGCGCGGGCATCGCACATCGGCTCGGTCGTCACGTCCTCCGAGCCCCCCACCAGGACCGAGGCGACACCGACCGCGAACTCGGGGACGCGGTTGCCGCCCCAGCGCGTACCGACCGTCACCTCGCCGGGAGTGGTGGAGGGGTCCAGGGCGCCGTCCGTCTCCACTCCGCCGTCCGTGTAGATGCGCTGGCGGATCGTCAGCGGGGCCTCCGCCGCCGTGCCACCGGCCCCGGACCTGACGCGGTCGACGACCTCGGCCCAGTCCTCCCGCACACCGCTCCACTCGGGGAACGAGCAGTACGACGAGCCGTCGTGCGTCGTGCACGACTGGACCTTCTCCGGGGAGTCGGACGCCGTCCTGCGCGCCGCGTCCAGGGACGCCGTGTCACCCGGGATCTGGCCGATCACACCGGCCGCGGTGGCCGCGAGGGCGAGCGCGGTCGCCGCCTTGACGGCCCGGGTACGGCCGCCGGCGACCAGCAGGGCCACACAGGTCAGCACGGCGCACAGGCCCGTCACGTACAGGGCGTGCCAGCCGGCCGGGCGGCCCAGCAGGTCGCTGGGGACCGGGTCGCCGCCGCTGGACGAGAAGAACTGGATCGGGTCGAGCCAGTCCACCCACTCCTGGTCGACGTCGATGAGCCCGGAGACCAGGATGCCGAGCACGTACACGGCGATGACGAACAGTATGGGCACGAAGGAGGAGGGCAGCAGACGGGCCAGCAGCACGCCCGTGATGCCTGCCAGCAGGACGCTCAGGGGTCCGACCGCCAGCTCCCCGAAGGAGCCGTGGCCGATCGCGCCGGGCTTCAGCGCCTCCCGGGTGTACTCGGCCGCGACGGCGAGCGCGGTGAGCCCCGCGTAGGGGATCACGGACAGCACATGGGCGAGGGTGCGCCGCCAGGGTTCCATGGCCAGAACCCCGAACTGCTGCACCGTGCCGTGCTTGCGCGAACGCAGCGCGGCCGCGTTGGCGCAGATGAACAGGGCGAGGGCGAACAGCAGAGGCGCCGCCTGGGTGCGGCGGTCGATCGTGTTGAGGACGGGGAAGGCGTCCATGCCGTCCTTGCTCATCAGCCGCAGGGCGATGAGGACGACGTACAGGGCGAAGAAGAACAGCATCGGGATCTGCAGGAGCAGTTCGCGGGTCTCGAAGCGGGCGAGGGCGAGGACGGCTCCGGTGCGGCGGCCCTCGCGCGGCGGCTCGGTGAGCGTGGGGGCGGGTTCCGTGCTCGTCGGGGTCGTGGTGCTCACGCCGTCACCTCCGCGCTCTCGCCGTCGAGGGCGAGCAGGTAGCCGTCCTCGAGGGTGGGCTCGAGGAGTTCGGCGCCGGTCGGCGGATCGCCGATGTTGCGGAAGCTGCCGGTGCCGGTGCGCCAGCCCGCCAGGGCGTTCGGGTCGCGTTCCGTGCTGCTCCAGACCCGGCCGGCCGCGCGGGCGGTCAGGTCGGCCGGGGTGCCCTCGAAGCGGACGCGGCCCTGGGCCAGCACCACGACGCGGTGGCAGAGCATCGCCACGTCCTCCGTCTGGTGGGTGGACAGCAGTACCGTGCGGCCCTCGCCGGCCTGGGCGATCAACTCACGGAAACGCATGCGCTGTTCGGGGTCGAGGCCGACGGTCGGCTCGTCCAGCACCAGGAAGCCGGGGTCGCCGACGAGCGCGGCGGCCAGGGCGACACGCTGCCGCATGCCACCGGACAGCCGCTTGATGCGCGTACCGCGCACCTCCGAGAGGTCGACGGCCTCGAGCACGCGCCGCACCTCGCGCAGCCGGGCGCCGCGGTCGGTCAGCTCCTTCAGGATGGCCACGTAGTCGACGAACTCGAAGGCCGTGAACTCCGGGTGGAAGCCGGGGGTCTGGGGCAGATAGCCGAGCGTGCGGCGCAGGGCGAGGCGGCCGGCCGCGGTGCCGGGGTCGTGCCCGAGAGCCGTGAACGCCCCCCCGTCGGGCGGCACGGCCGTGGCCAGCACCCGCAACAGGGTCGTCTTGCCGGCGCCGTTGGGGCCGAGCAGGCCGGTGACGCCATGGGTCAGCCGCAGCGAGACGCCGTCGAGGGCACGGGTCCCGCCGAACCGCAGGGAGAGGTCGGTGGCCGTCAGACCGGCGGGGCCGGTGGAAGCGGTGGTCATGTGGAGCTCCTGGAAGTTCGATGGGCGGGCGGGGCCGGGGCGAGGGCCGCATGGGCGGGAGGCCGCCTCACCCGGGACCGCCGCCCGGGAAGCCGCCCAGCGGGCGCGCGGGGCACGCCGGTTGGCGGACGAGGCTGGAGACCGGGCCGGGGCGAGGGCCGCATGGGCGGGAGGCCGCCTCACCCGGGACCGCCGCCCGGGAAGCCGCCCAGCGGGCGCGCGTCGAAGCGGTCACGGGCCTGGTAGAGCAGGAGGGCGGCGAGGGCCGCCACCGCCGCCGCGGCCGACTGACCGACCACCGTGAACGGGGCGAGCGTGTCGTGCGCGTGCTCCTGGCTCTTCGCCACCACCAGCAGCGTCACCCACGCGCCGCCGACCAGCGCGGGCGCGACGACCGGACCCAGCCGGGCGGTCAGCGCGAGTCCCGTCGCGATGAGGGCGAGGGCGGGCAGCAGCCAGGCCAGGGCCAGCAGTCCGTACCCCGGCAGCGCCAGCGTCGCCAGGCCGTTGAACACCAGGCCCGCGGTGAGCACCGCGACCGTGCGGATCATCAGCAGCCGGAAGCCGTGCAGCGGGGCGACGACGGCCATCTCGTACGTCGGGTCCAGGGACGGGCCGTACGACAGGGCGACCCCGGCGAGCGGGAGCAGCGGGGCGAGCGCGAGGAACAGTGCGGGCTGGTCCGCCACCCGCACCGCCAGCACCGTCATGACCAGCAGGAACAGCACCGACAGGAGCCAGGAGCGGCGCAGTACCGGGGTCGCCGTCAGCAGCCGCGCGGTGTGGTCGGCCACACCGAGCCGCACCAGCAGCCGCTCGAGCAGGCCCTGTCGCGGCGCGTCCAGCTCGGCGTCCAGCCGCTCCCAGCCGGCGTCGAGCGCGACGGGGTCGGTGGTTGCCGCGAGCCGGGCCCTGCACGGTGCGCACCCGGTGAGGTGGGTGTCGGCGGACCAGAGCAGCGGCGGCGCCAACTCGCCCTGCGCGTAGGCCCGCAGGTCCTCTTCAGCAATGTGCCACGTCATGCCACGACCTCCCTCGACTGTCCGTCGCCCGCGCGCCCGCGCGAGTCCACTCCGCACACGTACCGCCTCATGCCAGCGCCTCCCGCAGTTGCTTGCGGGCACGCTGGGCCCGCGTCTTGACGGTGCCGGGCGGAATGCCGAGCAGAACGGCCGCCTCCCGGGTGGTGAGCCCGTCGATGACGGTCGCCTGGAGGACCGCCCGCAGCTCCGGCGAGAGGCGGGTGAGGGCCCCGGCGAGGTCCCCGTGCTCCACCCCCGCGAGCACGCGTTCCTCCGCCGAGGCCTCGTCGCGGTGGCGCAGCCGGTACAGCGCCTGGCGCAGCCGGCCGCGCGCCCCGTCCCCGCGCACGGCGTCGATCAGACGCCGCGAGCCGATGCGCCACAGCCAGCCGGCGGCGTCGTCGGAGAAGCCCTCCTGGCGGTGGCGGGCGGTTCCGCGCCACACCGCGAGGAACGTCTCCTGCACGACGTCGTCGACTGTCCCGGCGTCCGCGCAGCGGCCGCGCAGGCGGGCGGTCAGCCAGGGTGCGTACCGCCGGTACAGCTCCTCGAAGGCGTGACGGTCCCGGTCCGCCGCGATGGCCCGCAGCAGCTCCCCGTCGCTTCTCGTTTCGCTCACATCCCCTCATCGGACGTGCCCCGCCGATCGGTTCACGGTTCGCCGCACGATTTTTCTTGACTTCACGCACCACCTTCCACCACCCTTTCACTACTCAATTAGTGAAAGGGTGGTTGTCCAGTGGTCGAATACCGCATCGACCGGCACAGCGGCGTGGCCACCTACGTCCAGATCGTCCAGCAGACGAAGCAGGCCCTGCGCCTGGGCGTGCTTCAGGCCGGCGACAAGCTGCCCACCGCCCGCGAGGTCGTCGAGGCGACCGCCATCAACCCGAACACCGTGCTGAAGGCGTACCGCGAACTGGAGCGCGACGGGCTGGTGGAGGCCCGGCGCGGCCTCGGCACCTTCGTGCGGCGCGGGCTGAACACCACCCCCGCCGACTCACCCCTGCGCGCGGAACTGGGCGCCTGGGCCGTCCGGGCCCGGGAGGCCGCACTGGACCGCGACGACGTGGCCGCACTCTTCACCGCCGTACTCGACGAGCACTTCGCCGCACCGGACCCGAACGGCCGAACCGGCCCAACCGGCCCAACCGGCCCAACCGGCCCAACCAGCCCAACCAGCCCAACCGGCCCAACCGGCCCAACCGGCCCAACCGACCGGAACGACCCGCACTACCCGCACGACCGGCACGACCTGAACCCTGGAGACCCCTCATGACCGACACCGCCATGGCGGCAACCGCGCTCGGCAAGCGCTTCGGCCGACGCGGGGGCTGGGCGCTGCGCGACTGCACGTTCCGCCTCCCCGCCGGGCGCGTCTGTGCCGTGGTAGGCCCCAACGGCGCGGGCAAGTCCACGCTCCTCGCCCTCGCCGCGGGCCTGCTGGCCCCCACCGAGGGCAGGGTCACCGTCCTCGGCACGGACCCCGCGTCCGCACGCGCGCGTGTCGCTTACGTCGCCCAGGACAAGCCTCTCTACCCGCAGCTCTCCGTCGCCGAGACGCTGCTCGTCGGCGCCGACCTCAACCCGGGGCGCTGGGACGCCGAGACCGCCGGGCTGATCGTTTCCGCAGGCGACCTCGACCCCGGGAAGAAGATCCGCTCCCTCTCCGGCGGCCAGCGCACCCGGGTCGCGCTCGCCCTGGCCCTCGGCAAGCGGCCCGAGCTGCTCCTCCTCGACGAACCGATGGCCGACCTCGACCCGCTGGCCCGGCACGAGCTGATGGGCACCCTGATGGCACGGGCGGCGCAGTACGGCACGACGATCGTGATGTCCTCGCACGTGGTCGCCGAGCTGGAGGACTCCTGCGACCACCTGCTGCTGGTCGGCGGCGGCCGGGTGCGTCTCGCCGGTGAGATCGACGACCTGCTCGCCGCCCACGCGCGCGTGAGCACCACCGCGGACTCCGCCCGGCCCATCCCGGCGAACGGCTCCCCGAACGGCTCTTCGGGCAGCACTTCGGGCGGCACTTCGGACGTCTCCCCGGACCTGGCACCCCACACGGTCGTCGAGTCCCGGGTCACCGGCCGCCAGCTCACCGCCCTGGTGCGCCCCGCGGGCCCGCTCGCCGACGGCTGGCGCACCTCGACGCCCTCCCTGGAGGAACTCGTCCTCGCCTACCTGCGCAACCCGCAGGCCGCCCCGCTCACCCCCGCCGAGCCCGAGGAGGCCGCCGTATGACCGACCTCGCCCCGTCGCCCACCCGCTCGGTGACCACCACGACCGCCCCCGGTCCGGGCTGGCTGCTCCGTCTGCACCGGCCCGCCCTGTACATCTGGATCGGTGCCGTCGCCGTCCTCGCCGTCGGCCTTCTGTGGCTGGGGGGTCCGCTGACCGACACGTCGGCCGCGGCCTGGCGGGAGTACAACAAGGCCTGCAACGACGGCGGTTCCTGCCGCTACGACCAGGATTCGATCGTCCGCTACAAAGACGTGTACGCGTACACGACCGGCGCGCTGACCGCTCTCCCCTTCGTCGTCGCCGCCTGGGCGGGCGCCGCGCTGTTCGGCCGCGAGCTGGAACACGGCACCGCGCAGCTCGCCTGGACGCAGAGCCTGTCCCCGACCCGCTGGCTGGCCACCAAGCTGATCGTGCCCGCGGTCCTGGTCACCGCGGGCACCGGCCTGCTGGTCGCGCTGCACCGCGTGATGTGGACGGCGGGCGACGGCCGTATCGACACCGCCGACTCCTGGTACGCCAACCTCACCCTGCACACCAACGGCCCCACCACCGTCGCCTTCGCCCTCACCGGCCTGGCCGGCGGCGCCCTCGCGGGCCTGCTGCTGCGCCGTACGCTGCCCGCACTGGCGCTCGCTCTCGGCGTCGTCGGCGCCGTGCGGATCCTGGCCGACCTGGCCATGCCGCACCTGTGGCCGGCCGTCACCCAGGTCAGCAGCCTGGCCGACGGCTACCGGAGCTCGGGCCTCGGAGTCGACTCGGGCCTGGTCACCTCCACCGGCGCGCACATCGCCGACCCCGGCTGCGGGCCGACCTCCGTCCTCCGCGGCTGCGCGAAGGTCTACTCCGACCTCGACGCCACCGGCTTCTACACGACCTACCACCCGAAGTCCCACTTCTGGCCGCTCCAGCTGACCACGACCGCCCTCGTGGCGGCCGTGGCCGCCGCCCTCGCCGTGGCCGCGTTCGTCCTGCTCAGGCGTTCGACCGCGACCTCCACGCGCGTCGGATCGGAGGCCGCCGTATGACCGCCGTCGCCATCGGGGAGGCGCCCGCCGGACCGGCCCGCCGCAGCGGCGGGGACGGCCGTACCGCCTGGGGCACCGTCCGCACCGTGCTGCGCCTGCACCGCACCGCCCTCCTCGTCTGGGCGAGCGCCATACTGGCCCTGAGCGGCTGGCTGGTGTGGCTCACCGAGTTCGCCGCCAAGGAGCAGCTCGCGGCCTGGAAAGCCTGTGAGCGCGCGGGTCAGGACCTGTGCGACACGACGATCGGCGGGGCCGGTTACAGCGAGTCGCTCGGCTGGGTCGGCCTGCTGATCTCCTACTGCTTCCTCGGCGTCGCCGCCTTCGCGGGCGGCCCGCTGATCGGCCGCGAGCTGGAGAACGGCACCGCGCGCCTCGCCTGGGCCCAGGGCATCACCCCCGCCCGCTGGCTCACCGCCAAGCTCGCCGTCCCCGCGCTCGCCCTGACCGCCGGCGTCACCGTGCTGGTCCTGGTGTATCGCTGGGCCTGGGGCGCCAACCAGGTCCTGACGTACGGCGGGTGGATGGGCGACGACGCCTACCTCTCACGAGGACCGGCCGGCCTCGCGTACGTCCTCTGCGCGCTCGCCTTCGGCGTGCTCACCGCGCTCCTGCTGCGCCGCGCACTGCCCGCACTGGCCGTCTCCGTCACCACGACCGGGCTGCTCGCCTTCGTCGTGGCGCAGTACCGCGACTCCTTCTGGCCCGCCGTCACCCGCACCTCCACGACGGACGAGGTCGACCTTCCGGAGAACACCTGGGACCTGGAGAACGGTGTGCTGATCCACGGACGGCGCACCCCGGACATCAGCTACTGGACCTGCGACGGCACAGCCGCAGAAGCGCGGCGCTGCCTCGACGACCTGGGCATCACCGGCTCCTACACGACCTACCACCCCGAGTCTCACTACTGGCCGCTCCAGCTCGTGGAGACCGGCGTCGTCCTGGCCGTCGCCGCCCTCGCCACCGCCGCCGCGTTCTTGCTCCTGCGCCGCCGCACGGCCCACGCCCGCACGGCCTGATCCCGCCACCGGTCCCGGGGTGTGCGGGTGCCTCCACGGGGGGAGGGACCCGCACACCCCGGGATCACTCCCGGGATCACCCCCGGACCGTCCCCGGCCCGGCCCGCCGCACCCCGCGCGGCCCGGCCCGTGCACCGTCGCTCCACGACATCGACCCCCGCGAGCCGCTCCCCGATATCCCGCACGCCATGTCGCCGTAACCATCGGTTCAGACGACCTTGCGACGCTCGGCGAATGAAGCCCGCCGTGCCCGAGCCTTCGCCGCCTCCCGGGGGAAATCAGCCCCCCGGAGGCCCCCACGCGATCCCGCCCGCACGTTCCGACGCGCCTGTCACGCTCCTGGCGCGGAAGAATGGGTCCATGAGCCAGTCAGACGCCCATGCCGAGATCCAGCACGCGCAGCCCTCCGTGGGCTCCATAGCCGCGCACCGCCCGCACACGGTCTCCGCCGTGGTCTCCGATCTCGAGCCCGACATCGACGCCGACCTCGACACGTACGAGGAAGCGCCGTACGACGGCCCACAGCTGCCGCAGGGCCGCTTCCTCGACCGGGAACGCAGCTGGCTCGCGTTCAACGAGCGCGTCCTGGAACTCGCCGAGGACCCGAACACACCCCTCCTCGAGCGGGCCAACTTCCTCGCCATCTTCGCCAGCAACCTGGACGAGTTCTTCATGGTCCGGGTGGCCGGTCTGAAGCGCCGCATCGCCACCGGGGTCGCCACCCGTTCGGCCTCCGGCCTCCAGCCGCGCGAGGTGCTGGAGATGATCTGGGCCCGCTCGCGCGAGCTCATGGCCCGGCACGCCGCGACCTACCACGAGGACATCGCCCCCGCCCTCGCGGAGGAGGGCATCCACCTGGTCCGCTGGGGCGAGCTGACGGAGAAGGAGCAGGCACGCCTGTTCACGCTCTTCCGGCACCAGATCTTCCCGGTGCTGACCCCGCTCGCCGTCGACCCCGCGCACCCCTTCCCGTACATCTCGGGCCTGTCGCTCAACCTCGCGGTCGTCGTGCGCAACCCGGTCAGCGGCCACAAGCACTTCGCGCGCGTCAAGGTGCCGCCGCTGCTGTCCCGCTTCCTGGAGAGCTCCCCCGGCCGGTACGTCCCCATCGAGGACGTCATCGGCGCCCACCTGGAGGAGCTCTTCCCGGGCATGGAGGTCCTGGAGCACCACGCCTTCCGGCTCACCCGCAACGAGGACCTGGAGGTCGAGGAGGACGACGCCGAGAACCTCCTCCAGGCCCTGGAGAAGGAGCTCATGCGGCGCCGCTTCGGGCCGCCGGTGCGCCTGGAGGTCGAGGAGTCCATCGACCGCGAGGTGCTCGACCTGCTGGTGCGCGAGCTGAAGATCAGCGAGGCCGAGGTCTACCCGCTGCCGGGCCCGCTCGACCTCACCGGTCTCTTCCGCATCTCCGGCCTCGACCGGCCCGAGCTGAAGTACAAGAAGTTCATCGCCGGCACCCACCGCGACCTCGCCGAGGTCGAGTCGGCGTCCCCGCCGGACATCTTCGCGGCCCTGCGCAGCCGGGACGTCCTGCTGCACCACCCGTACGACTCCTTCTCGACGTCCGTGCAGGCGTTCCTGGAGCAGGCGGCGCTGGACCCGGACGTCCTCGCCATCAAGCAGACCCTGTACCGGACCTCGGGCGACTCCCCGATAGTCGACGCGCTCATCGAGGCCGCCGAGTCCGGCAAGCAGGTCCTCGTCCTGGTCGAGATCAAGGCCCGCTTCGACGAGCACGCCAACATCAAGTGGGCGCGCAAGCTGGAGGAAGCCGGCTGCCACGTCGTCTACGGCCTCGTCGGCCTGAAGACGCACTGCAAGCTGTCGCTGGTGGTCCGTCAGGAAGGCGACACGCTGAGGCGCTACTGCCACGTCGGCACCGGCAACTACCACCCGAAGACGGCCCGGCTCTACGAGGACCTCGGCCTGCTCACCGCCGACCCGCAGGTCGGCGCGGACCTCTCCGACCTCTTCAACCGGCTCTCCGGCTACTCCCGCCGCGAGACCTACCGCCGTCTCCTCGTCGCCCCCAAGTCGCTGCGTGACGGTCTGATCGCCCGCATCGACAAGGAGATCCAGCACCACCGCGCCGGACGGCCCGCGCACGTCCGCATCAAGGTCAACTCGATCGTCGACGAGGCCCTCATCGACTCCCTCTACCGCGCGTCCCAGGCGGGCGTACGGGTCGATGTGTGGGTGCGCGGCATCTGCGCGGTGCGCCCGGGCGTGCCGGGCCTGTCGGACAACATCCGGGTCCGCTCCATCCTCGGCCGTTTCCTGGAGCACTCCCGGGTCTTCGGGTTCGGCAACGGCGGAGAGCCCGAGGTGTGGATCGGCAGCGCCGACATGATGCACCGCAACCTCGACCGCCGTATCGAGGCCCTGGTCAGGGTCACCGACCCGGCCCACCGGGCGACCCTGAACCGCTTCCTGGAAACAGGTATGTCCGACTCCACCGCCTCCTGGCACCTCGGCCCGGACGGCGAGTGGATCCGGCACTCGCACGACGCGGACGGCGCGCCCCTGCGCAATGTCCAGGAGATGCTCATAGACGCCCGGAGGCGCCGGCGTGGCACAGCGACACCATGACCTGACGGACCCCGTGGCCGGGCCCGCGACCACCGGGGACGCCCTCGCGGGCTATCTCCGGGGCCAGGCCACGGAGTTCCTCCGCGCGCTGCGCCTGCACCGGGAGACGGGCGGCGCCGGGTCGAACGGCTCGTCGAGCGCCTCGGCGGGCGGTGCGGCGAGCGCGGAGGTACGTGTCGACGCGGTGCGCGCCCTGCGCCGCTCGGCCCGTCGGATCAGCGGCAGCCTGCACACCTTCCGCCCGCTCCTCGAGTCCGAGTGGTCGGAGGGGATCCGCCCCGAACTGGCGTGGCTGTCCGGCACGCTGGCCCTGGAGCAGGCGTACGGGGCCCGTCTGGAGCGGCTGCTGCTGGCGCTGAACCGGCTGTCGGGCTCGGCGCCGGTGCCCAGCCAGCCGGCCGGCCCGGCGGGCCCGCACGCGGACGACCGGGCCGGCGCCCACCCGGCGGCCCCGGACCGCGGCAGCCTCACCGTGGGCGCGGCGAAGGCGGGCGCCCTGCTGGACCGCCAGCTCACCCTCGCCCGCACCCGGGCCCATTCCACCGCCCTCCAGGCCCTCGGCTCCTCCCGTTTCCACGCCGTCGCCGACAAGGTCGCCGTCCTCGCCAGCGAGGTCCTCCTCACCCCCGCCGCCCCCGCCACCGACCTGCGCCCGATGGCCAGGGCGGCCGAGGAACGCCTCGCCGCCGCGGTCACCGCGCTGCCGCTCGTCACCGCGGGCAGCCCGTACAACGCGGAGGCCCTGATCCACGGCCTCTCCCCGGACCCGGCCCCGCACCCGCAGGACGCGCCCTGGCACCAGGTCCGCCTGCTGCTGCGGCTGCACCGCTACGCCTGCGAGGTCGTACACGGCCGGAGCACCCCGCTGGACGTCCGCCTGCTCGCGGCGGGCGAAGCCCTGGACCGCCACCGGGACGCCTCCGAGGCCTCCTCCGCCGCGGCCCAGGCGGCCCGCACCCCCCGTATCGCGCCCGCGACGGCGTACGCGCTCGGCGTGCTGCACGCCGACCAGCGGCATGAGGTGGAGGCCGCGCGGTACGCGTTCCAGCGGTCGTGGCAGAAGCAGACCATCGGCGCACCCTGACCGGACAGGTGGTGAGGACCAGGTGAGCACTGCGGACAACCCCGACGACAGCCCCGTCCAGGCGGCGGGCTGTGTGCTGTGGCGCCGCTCCCCGGCGGACGGCGGGCTGGAGCTCTGTCTCGTCCACCGCCCCAAGTACGACGACTGGTCGCACCCCAAGGGCAAGCTGAAACGTGACGAGGACCCGCTCGCGGCGGCCCTGCGGGAGGTCCAGGAGGAGACGGGCTACCGGGCCGCGCCCGGTACCCGGCTGCCGACCATGGACTACGAGGCGAACGGCCGCCCCAAGCAGGTCCGCTACTGGGCGGCCGAGGCCGTGTCCGGCGCGTTCGCCCCGAACGACGAGGTGGACCGGCTCCTCTGGCTCCCTCCGCCGGCCGCCCGCGACCGGCTCACCCAGCCGAGGGACCGCACGCTCGTGGACGCCCTGCTGCACGTCCTGCACCTGGCATAACGGGTGGCACAGCGGGCCGGTCGCCGGAATCGCCTCGTGTCCTCGACGTAAGCGTTCCGTGACCTAACCGCACCGCCTCCAGGGGTTCACCCCCCGTTCACTCGCGCCCGTAGGCGCCTTCACCTGATCTGCCTAATTTCGGCCTTACGCGGTGCGGTGCGCGACCCGGGTGGTCGTGTCCGTGCCGAGCAGACTTCTGCATACTCCGCACGCCGCCGGATTCAGGACGGCGGCTCCTGGAAGGATCTTCCCCAAGTGAAGCTTCAGCGCATGAACCGGCGGGCTCTCTCCCTCGGTGCTCTCGCCGTCTCCGGCGCCCTGGCCCTCACGGCGTGCGGCTCCGACGACACCGGCTCCAGCACCGGCAGCAGCTCCTCCGCCACCGCGGCCGCCGGATCCATCAAGTGTGACGACGCCAAGGGCCAGCTCCTCGCCGACGGCTCCTCCGCGCAGAAGAACGCGATCGACGCGTGGGTCAAGAACTTCACGCAGGCCTGCTCGGGCGTCCAGGTGAACTACAAGGGCTCCGGCTCCGGCGCCGGTGTCACCGCGTTCACGCAGGGGCAGGTCGCCTTCGCCGGCTCTGACTCCGCGCTCAAGCCCGAGGACGTCACCGCCTCCAAGGCGGTCTGCTCCGGTGGCCAGGGCATCGACCTGCCGATGGTGGCCGGGCCGATCGCCGTCGCCTTCAACGTCTCGGGCGTGGACAACCTCACGCTGGACGCCGCGACGATCGCCAAGATCTTCGACGGCAAGATCACCAACTGGAACGACGCCGCGATCGCCAAGCTCAACCCCGACGCGACGCTGCCCGACCTGAAGATCCAGCCGTACCACCGCTCGGACGAGTCCGGCACCACGGACAACTTCACCAAGTACCTGATCGCCGCCACCCCGGACAACTGGAAGTACGAGGGCGGCAAGGCCTGGCAGGCCAAGGGCGGCCAGGCCGCGGCCGGCTCCTCCGGTGTCGCCCAGGGCGTCAAGCAGACCAACGGCGCCATCGGCTACATGGAGCTGTCGTACGCCAAGGACGGTCTGGGCACCGTCGCCGTCGACACGGGCGCCTCGGCCCCGGTCAAGGCCTCCTCCGACGGCGCCACCAAGGCCGTCGCCGCCGCGCAGGTCGTCGGCACCGGCAGCGACCTGTCGCTGAAGCTGGACTACAACACCAAGGCCGAGGGCGCCTACCCGCTCACCCTGGTCACGTACGAGATCGCCTGTGACAAGGGCAACAAGGCCGCCACCCTGCCGGCCACCAAGGCGTTCCTGCGCTACATCGCCAGCGAGGACGGCCAGGGCATCCTCTCGGGCATCGACTACGCGCCGATCCCCGACGCCATCATCGCCAAGGTCCGCACCACCATCGAGGGCCTGAGCTGATCCCAGTGGTGCGGTCCGGCGCCGGGGGAAACCCGGTCCGGACCGCACCCGTCCGGTGCACCGCCGCCAGGGGCCGCCCGCAACCCGGCCCCACCCGAGCCGCCCCCACACCCGCAGGCGGCTCCGCAGACCGGAGACCTCCATGGACATATCGACACAGAACACAGACACGGACGACGCCCCTCCGCCCACCGCCCCGCCGGCCGTGAACGCCGAGCAGAAGCGCGCGGCGCGCGGTGCCACCCGGCCCGGTGACCGGATCTTCCTCGCTCTCTCCCGCGGCTCGGGCATCTTCCTGTTGGTGATCATGGCCGCGATCGCGGTCTTCCTCACCTACCGGGCCTACCTCGCCATCAGCAAGGACGACGCCAACTTCCTGACCACCTTCGAGTGGAACACCGGCCTCGTCCCGCCGAAGTTCGGCATCGCGGTCCTGGCCTTCGGCACGGTGGTCTCGTCGATCATCGCGATGGTCATCGCGGTCCCGATCGCCGTCTCGATCGCCCTCTTCATCACGCACTACGCCCCGCGCCGCATGAGCAGCCCCGTCTCGTACGTGATCGACCTGCTCGCCGCCGTGCCGTCCATCGTGTACGGCCTCTGGGGCGCCCTGGTCCTCGTACCGCACATGGACGGCCTGTTCGGCTGGCTGAACCACTACCTGGGCTGGACCGGCGTCTTCTCCTGGGACGACGGCGCCCCGCGCTCGATGCTCACGGTGGGCATCCTGCTGGCCGTGATGATCCTCCCGGTCATCACCAACGTCAGCCGCGAGGTCTTCCGCCAGGTCCCGCAGATGCACGAGGAGGCGGCCCTGGCGCTGGGCGCCACCCGCTGGGAGGTCATCCGCATCTCGGTGATCCCCTTCGGCCGCTCCGGAGTCATCTCGGCCTCGATGCTCGGCCTCGGCCGCGCGCTGGGCGAGACGATGGCGGTGGCCACCGTCCTCTCCCCCGACTTCGACATCCACGCCAGCCTCCTCAACCCCGGTGGCGGCACCTTCGCCCAGAACATCGCCAGCAAGTTCAACGAGGCGACGGAGTTCGGCCGTGACGCGCTCATCGCCTCCGGTCTGGTCCTGTTCGTCATCACCCTGCTGGTCAACGGCGCGGCACGCATGATCATCGCCCGCCGCAGTGAGTACTCGGGGGCCAACGCATGAGCCACGCAGCAGCAGTAGCCGACAAGTCCCCGAGCACGCTCCAAGGCGCCAGCCTCCCGCGGTGGTCCCCCTGGGCCATCGCAGCCGGTTCGCTCGCCCTCGCGATCGTCATCGGCCTCGCCGGCGGCCTGGACAGCAAGGTCCAGTGGGGCCTGATCGCCGGACTCCTCTTCATCTTCGGCACCTTCGGCATCGCCGCGAAGGTGGAAGGCCGCCGCCAGGCGAAGGACCGGATCGCGACCAGCCTGGTCTGGGTGGCGTTCATCCTGGCCGTGGTCCCGCTGGTCTCCCTCCTCTGGACGACGATCCAGCGCGGCGTGAAGGTCCTTGACGTCTTCTTCCTCACCCACTCCATGGGCGTGGTGGCGGACAGCGAGCCGGGCGGCGGCATCTACCACGCCATCCTCGGCAGCCTGGAGCAGGTGGGCCTGGCGACCGCGATCGGCGCCCCGATCGGCATCCTGACGGCGATCTACCTGGTCGAGTACGGCCGGGGCGCCCTGGCGAAGTCGGTCACGTTCTTCGTGGACGTCATGACCGGCATCCCGTCGATCGTCGCGGGCCTGTTCATCCTCAGCCTGATGCTGATGCTCGACATGCAGCCCTTCGGCTTCGCGGGCTCCCTCGCCCTGGCGATCCTGATGATGCCGGTCGTCGTACGCTCTACAGAGGAAATGCTGAAGCTGGTCCCGAACGAGCTGCGCGAGGCGTCCCTCGCCCTGGGCGTCCCGAAGTGGCGCACGATCCTGAAGGTGGTAGTCCCGACCTCGATCGGCGGCATCATCACGGGCGTGATGCTGGCGATCGCCCGTATCGCGGGCGAAACGGCGCCGGTGCTCCTCCTCGTCTTCGGAAACCCGTTCATCAACGCGAACCCCTTCGAGGGTGCGCAGGCCTCGCTGCCGCTGTACATCTACCAGCAGTACTCGCAGAGCGCGGGTTCGACGGCGGCCTACGACCGCGCCTGGGCGGCGTCGCTCACACTGATCGCCTTCGTGATGATCCTCAACCTGGTGGCCCGCGGCATCGCCCGCTGGAAGGCCCCGAAGACCGGTCGCTGAACCAGCGATCCGCGGCTGAAGCCGCACGGGACCCCCTCAGCGACCGACTGGAAGTGAAGTAGAGAAGATGGCGAAGCGAATCGACGTAAGCGGACTGACCGCCTACTACGGATCCCACAAGGCGATCGAGGACATCTCGATGACGGTCGAACCGCGCTCGGTGACGGCCTTCATCGGCCCCTCCGGCTGCGGCAAGTCGACGTTCCTGCGCACGCTGAACCGTATGCACGAGGTGACGTCGGGCGGCCGGGTCGAGGGCAAGGTGCTCCTGGACGACGAGGACCTGTACGCCGCGGGCGTGGACCCCGTCTCGGTCCGCCGCGAGGTCGGCATGGTCTTCCAGCGCCCGAACCCGTTCCCCACCATGTCGATCTTCGACAACGTGGCGGCGGGCCTGCGGCTGAACGGCTCGTACAAGAAGAGCGAACTGGCGGACGTCGTCGAGAAGTCCCTCAAGGGCGCCAACCTCTGGAACGAGGTCAAGGACCGTCTGAACAAGCCCGGCTCGGGCCTGTCCGGCGGCCAGCAGCAGCGGCTGTGCATCGCGCGCGCCATCGCCGTGGAGCCGAAGGTCCTGCTCATGGACGAGCCGTGCTCGGCCCTGGACCCGATCTCCACCCTGGCGATCGAAGACCTGATCGGCGAACTCAAGGAACGCTTCACGATCGTCATCGTGACGCACAACATGCAGCAGGCGGCGCGCGTCTCGGACCGCACGGCCTTCTTCAACCTGTCCGCCGTCGGCCAGCCCGGCAAGCTGATCGAGATCGACGACACGGAGCGCATCTTCTCCAACCCGTCGGTCCAGGCGACGGAGGACTACATCTCGGGCCGCTTCGGCTGACCGAGCCCCCCGACCCCTCGCGGTGCTGCATGGCGGTGCCACCGCGAGGACGCAAAAGGGCCCGCCCTCCGAACAGGAGGGCGGGCCCACATTCACGTCCGGCACCGGACCGGCTCTGGGGCGAACCCCACAAAGCATCAACAGACCGAAGCCCCTCCCCGGCAGGGGCGCAGGGGACGAAGTCCCCGCAGGGGTCCGGGGCGGAGCCCCGTGGCGGGGACCCTCCGCCCACCGAGTCGGGCGGGCTGGTGGGCAAGACCCCTCAGAGGAACGCCACGTTCACGACCCAGAACGCGCACGCGGCGACAAACCCCGCCGCGGGCATCGTGATGAACCACCCCAGGACGATGTTCTTGGCGACACCCCACCGCACGGCGTTGATCCGCTTGGTCGCCCCGACACCCATGATCGCCGAAGTGATCACATGCGTCGTCGAGATAGGCGCCTTGAACAGGAACGCCGTAGTGAACATGATCGACGCCCCGGTCGTCTCCGCGGCGAACCCCTGCGGCGGATCGAGCTCGATGATCTTCCGTCCGAGCGTCCGCATGATGCGCCACCCACCGGCGTACGTCCCCAGCGAGAGCATCACCGCACAAGCGATCTTCACCCACACCGGAATCGGATCGTCGGCCCCCTGCACATCGCCGATGACGAGCGCCATCACCACGATGCCCATCGTCTTCTGCGCGTCCTGGAGACCATGCCCCAGCGCCATGCCCGCGGCCGAGACCGTCTGAGCGATCCGGAAGCCCCGCTTGGCCTTGTGCGGGTTGGACCGGCGGAACATCCACAGAATGGCCGTCATCACCAGATAGCCGACGATGAGCCCCACGACCGGCGAGACGAACATCGGGATGACGACCTTGTCGAGGACGCCGGACCAGATGACCTCCGTGCCGCCGGCGAGCGCCGCGCCCACCATGCCGCCGAACAACGCGTGCGAGGAGGACGAAGGCAGCCCGAAGTACCAGGTGACAAGGTTCCAGACGATCGCCCCGATCAGCGCGGCGAAGAGGATCCCCATCCCCTTCGACCCCTCGGGCGTCTCGATGAGCCCCTTGCTGACGGTGTGCGCGACCCCGCTCCCGAGGAACGCGCCGGCGAGGTTCATCACCGCGGCCATGGCCAGCGCCGCCCGAGGCGTCAGCGCCCGAGTCGAAACGGACGTGGCAATAGCGTTCGCGGAGTCGTGAAAGCCGTTCGTGTAAGTGAATCCGAGCGCGACGCCAATGGTCACAATCAGAGCAAAGGTGTCCATTAAGTGCTCAGGACTCCTTGACCGCGATGGTCTCCACCGTGTTGGCCACGTGCTCGAAGGCGTCGGCGGCCTCCTCCAGCACATCCACGATCTGCTTCAGCTTGAGCACCTCGATGGCCTCGTACTTGCCGTTGAAGAGATGCGCGAGCAGCTTGCGGTGGATCTGGTCGGCCTGGTTCTCGAGCCGGTTGACCTCGATCCAGTACTCGGTGAGGTTCTGCATGGTCCGCAGGTTCGGCATGGCCTCGGCCGTCAGCTCGGCCGCCCGCGCCAGCACCTCGATCTGCTGCTCGACGCCCTTGGGCAGTTCCTCGACGTTGTAGAGGACGACCAGGTCGACGGCCTCCTCCATGAAGTCCATGATGTCGTCGAGGCAGGACGCCAGGTTGTAGATGTCCTCACGGTCGAACGGCGTGATGAACGAGGAGTTCAGCTGGTGGAAGATCGCATGCGTGGCGTCGTCACCTGCGTGTTCAGCGGCCCGCATACGCTCTGCGATCTCGGCCCGGCCGGCGGGGTCCGCCCCGAGCAGTTCCATCAGGAGTTTCGAGCCCGTGACGATGTTGTCCGCGGATGCGGCGAACATGTCGTAGAAGCTCGTCTCCCTGGGGGTCAGACGAAAGCGCACGTGGGGTCCTCAGGATGCATCGGTTTCGGTCAGGCTGATGCTAGGCGCATCATCCGGCCACGGCTAATGGGCCGTACACCAGTGTCGCCCATCGGTCAGAGCCACCGGCAGGGGGGCGACCGACAGGTGGGCGACCGGCGAAAGACCCTGCTCGGGGCGTATACCCACCGAAGTTCGGTACGATATACCCGGTAGGGGTATATGTGTGCGGAGCCGGAACGCTGGAGGACACGATGACGACCACGGAGGCCGGCGGCCCCACCGCACCCGGCGTCGGACCGGACCACGCGCCCGGGACGGTCCACGGCTACCACAAGCAGAAGGACGAACACCTCAAACGCCTGCGCCGCATCGAGGGCCAGATCCGCGGCCTCCAGCGCATGGTCGACGAGGACACCTACTGCATCGACATACTCACCCAGGTGTCCGCCTCCACCAAGGCCCTGCAGTCGTTCGCGCTCCAGCTCCTGGAGGAACACCTGCGCCACTGCGTCGCCGACGCGGCCCTCAGGGGCGGCGACGAGATCGACGCGAAGGTGGAAGAGGCGACCAAGGCCATCGGCCGCCTGCTGCGCACCTGATCAGCGCCCCGCACCGGCCCCCGCCCCGCAGTCACCGGCCGCCCGTTCCTCCCCCACCCGCAGCACCCGGTCGATGCTCTCGAGGCTGAGCCGTTCCTCCCCGGCCGCCGAGGCGGCGATGATCAGCTCCCCGCACAGCTCGATCTCGGCGAGGGCCTCGTGGTCCTGAACTGCCGTACCGCCGCCCGGAGCCACGCGCATCACCTCGTCCCTGCCGTCACCGACTTCCTAGAGTAGGGAGCGCTGTACACCGGGCGCATGGCACGGACGGGCTAGTCCTTGTGTCCACCCGGTGGCCGAAAATGCCTGTCCCGGCCCGCCCGGCGCCGGCTCATTCCTCCGCGATCCGCCCCGCGTAGATGTCGTCGGCGTCCGGCAGCCGCACCTCGACGGGCGCCCCGAAGTCGTACAACAGGGTCGTGGACGCCACCGCGACGGCCTCCTTCCGCTGCCCGTTCACAAAGCTGAACCGGTGCCGGACCTTGCGGATGCGCCCTTCGTCGTCGAGGTAGACGTCGAACGGCACCCGCACCGTGGCGAACCCTTTCGCCGCCGCCCGCAGCGCGTCCCGTCCGCCCGCCGACGCGTCGGCGGCGGCGGCCGCCAGATCGGCGGTCCCGCGGTAGTGCCGCACCGCCGTCCCCGCCACCTCGGTCCGCCCCACGTACGTCGCCGTACGCGTCCCCCGCAGCACCTCGGCGGCGGCGAACGGATCGGTGGCCCCGCCGGTCACGAGGTTCCCGTCGGACAGGGTGGCCGTCTCCACCCGCACCCACTTGTCGTCCGGCACCCCGGCCCCCCGGTTCTTCATGAACAGGGCTCCGGGTGCGAGGAGTTCGGTGATGGGACGGTGCTCACTGGTTCCGGCCGGATCCTGCGGCAGCAGCACCTTCAGCTCGCCGCGCTGCGTGCGGTAGTCGTACACGCCCTGGCCCCGGATGGTCACCCGGGTCCCGCCGGTGGCCATCTCCATCGACGTACGGGCCTTCGACGTGCCCGCCTCGACGAGGGCGTCGGCGGCCCGGTGCAACGTCTCGACGGGATCGGCCGCCCGGCCGTCCTCCGCGGCGGCACCGCCGGCGGAACACCCGGCGGCGCCCGCGCAGACCCCAGCCACGAGTCCCGAAAGGACCCTCGCACCCATCCGCCTGCGCCGCCGCTCCGCCATGGCCTGTGCACCCCCAACCGGTACGTCCGTCACAGGCTTGCTGTCGTTCCGGTTAACGACGGGTAAGTGCCCCCGTCACGCCGGTCCGAAGGCTTGCGACCGCCGTACGGGTTTATCGCCGATCCTGGGTAACGTTGTCCTTGTGACGCAGCAGGACGGCTCGGCCCGCCCCCGCACCGACGGGGAACACAGCACCACGACCGTCGAACAGGGCAGGTTCTGCCTGGCCCGCTGCACCTGCGGCTGGCGCGGCCCGGCCCGCAGGGCGAGAAGCACGGCGAGAGCGGACGGGGAACTGCACACGGGCGACTGACCGCCCGACACCGACCGCCCGACACGGACCCGCCGACACCGGCCGTCCGACCGGCTGACGTCACCGTTCCGTCACCGCCGGACCCTGCTGGAACCTGTGATCCCATGACCCCGTCTCGCTCCACGAGGCGGCATGCAGCCGACGGGCGGCCGAGGGAAGGCGCAAGGACATGGAACGGCGTACGTTCATCGCGGGCGGCACGGTCGGGGTCGCGACGGCAGCGACCGCGTGCAAGGCGAACGGCGGCAGCGCGGGCGCCTCCGCCTCCGCCACCGGGGACAGCAAGACGGCCCCCCTGACCACGACCAGCGTCGCCGCCCCCGCCAACTGGGCCGCGCTCGCCCGCGACCTCGACGGCACCCTGGTCCGCCCCGGCGAGGCCTCCTGGGCCGCGGCCCGCCAGCTCTACAACACCCGCTTCGACAGCCTCAAGCCGGCGGCGGTGGCGTACGTCGCCCACGCCGACGACATCCGCACGGTCCTGGCGTACGCCCGCGCCCACAAGATCAAGGCCGCGATCCGCAACGGCGGCCACTCCTACGGCGGCTGGTCCTCGGGCGACGGCCGGCTGATCGTCGACGTCTCCAGGCTGAACCGGGTCCGGGCGAGCGGCACTTCGGCCGTGGTCGGCGCGGGTTCGAAGCTGATCGACGTCTACCGGGCACTCGCCGCGAAGGGCGTGACGATCCCGGCGGGCTCCTGCCCGACGGTCGGCGTCTCCGGCCTGGTGCTGGGCGGCGGCCACGGCGTCGTCTCCCGCGCCTACGGCCTGACCTGCGACAGCCTCACCCGGGCCACGATCATCACCGCGGACGGCAAGCAGCTCACCGCCGACGCGACGACGAACAAGGACCTGTTCTGGGCCCTGCGCGGAGCCGGCAACGGCAACTTCGGCATCGTCACGGAGTTGGAGTTCAGGACCCACCCCGCGCCCCAGGCGGTGACGGGCTACCTCACCTGGCCCTGGTCGAAGGCGGCCGCGGTGGTGAAGGCCTGGCAGGAGTGGGGCCCGTCCCAGCCCGACGAGATCTGGTCCTCCCTCCACCTGGCGAACGCCACCGGCGGCACCCCCACCATCTCCGTCGCCGCGTTCTGCATCGGCACCTACGGCCAGCTCCAGAACGCGGTCGCCCGCCTCGCGGACCGGGTCGGCGCCCCCGCGACGAACGTCTCCCTCCGCCGCCGTACCTACGAGGCGGCGATGGAGATCTACGCCGGCTGCTCGTCGTTCTCCTCCGACGCCCAGTGCCATCTGCCGGGCTCGACGCCGGGCCGCTCCCCGCAGGGCGCGCTGGGCCGGGAGACGTACGCGGCCCGCTCGGACTTCTTCGACGTCTCGCTCTCGGCGGCGGGCATCCAGACCCTCCTCAAGCAGATGGCGTCGGTCCAGGGCGGCTCGGGCAGCATCGCCCTCACCGCGCTGGGCGGCGCGGTGAACCGGGTCTCGCCCACGGCCACGGCGTTCGTCCACCGCCGCTCGCGCATGCTGGCGCAGTACATCGGGGCCTGGCGGGCCGGCACGGCGGGGACGGCGGCCCAGTCCTGGCTGAACACGGCCCACAAGGCGATGGCCCCGTACGCCTCGGGCGCGGCCTACCAGAACTACGCGGACCCGACCCTGACGAACTGGCGCAAGGCGTACTACGGCGACGCGCTCGCGCGCCTGACCCAGCTGAAGAGGCAGTACGACCCGAACGGCTTCTTCAGCTATCCCCAAGCCCTCTGACGTACCGCGGCTTCTTCAGCTGTCCCCAGGCCTCCGGCGTACCGCGGCTTCTTCAGCTGTCCCCAGGCCTCCGGCGTACCGCTCTAGGCCGCGAGGTCCCGCTCCTCGGCGGCGACCTCGGTCCGCGCCCCGGGGACGAGCCCGTCCCGCTGCCCGGTCCGGGCGGCCCGGCTGCGCACGACCCAGCCGGCCCGGGGCGACCGGTCGACGGCCTTCAGCACGGGGGTGAGCAGCATGGAGGCGACGGGCGACAGCAGCAGAGCCACCGCGGTGCCGAGCGCGAACCCGCCGACGACGTCCGTCGGATAGTGCACCCCCATGAAGATCCGGCAGAACCCCTCGAGCAGGGCGATCCCTATCCCGGCGAGCCCGAACCTGCGGTGGGCGACGAACAGCCCGACGGCCATGGCCATCGTGAGGGTGGCGTGGTCGCTCACGAAGGAGAAGTCGGTCTTGCCGGAGACGAGCACCTCCAGCCCCTGATGATCGAGAAAGGGCCGGGGCCGCTCCACGAATCCCCGTATGGGCACGTTCACCAGCACGGCGACGCCGGCGGCGAGCGGCGCCCAGATCAGGGCGGCGACGGAGGACGCGGCCTCCTCGGCCCCGCCGGGCCGCCGTCTGACCCCCCACCAGCACCACACGATCAGCAGCAGCATGGCGAGGAGCAGTCCGTACTCGCCCACGAACTCGACGGTCCGGTCGAGCCAGTGCGGAGCGTCCTTGGCGAGCCCGTTGATGTCATAGAGCAGGTCGACGTCGGGGTTCGACCCGGATTCGGCGAGTCCAGCCATGGTGCTGCGGCCCCTTCGTCGTGTTCTGCTCGGCGCACCTCACATGCGCCCGCTCCAACAGGAACGCACGGCCCCGGTTGATACGTTCCACTCTCCACTGAATGATCACTCAGACGTTATCGAAGAGAGATAGATCGCCGCAGCTCAGGGGCCAGGTACGGAGATCCTTCAGACGCTCGTGGGGAGCGCTTTCGCGCCATCTTCGGTGACGCGCGTGGCCCCGAAGTACTCGGCCGTGTCGATGGGGTCGAACCGGATGACGGCCCCGGTGTAGGGCGCGTTGATCATGTACCCGCCCCCCACGTAGATCCCCACGTGGTGGATGGCCCGCGAGTTGTTCGGATCGGTGGAGAAGAACACCAGGTCCCCCGGCAGCAGCTCGCTGCGCTGCGGATGCGGCCCCGCGTTGTACTGGTCGTTGGCGACCCGCGGCAGCGTGATCCCGACGCTCTCGTACGCGGCCTTGGACAGCCCGGAGCAGTCGAACCGTCCGCCCTGGTCAGCCGTGCCGTTGCCGCCCCAGAGATAGGGCGTGCCGAGCTTCTTCTGGGCGTAGTAGATGGCCCCCGCGGCCTGCTCCGACGGATCCACCCGGCTGACCGGTGCGGCGAAGGACTCCGCCAGAGTCGTGATCGTCTTCACGTAGTTCTGGGTCTCCTTGTACGGCGGCACACCCCCGTACCTGATGACCGCGTAGGCCCCTGCGTTGTACGAGGCCAGCATGTTGTTCGTGGCGTCCCCGGGGACGTCCTTGACGTACGAGGCGAGCTGGCAGTCGTACGACGCGGCCGACGGGATCGCGTCATTCGGGTCCCAGACGTCGCGGTCGCCGTCACCGTCGCCGTCGATGCCGTGCGTGGCCCAGGTGCCCGGGATGAACTGCGCTATCCCCTGCGCGGCGGCGGCGCTCTGCGCCCTCGGGTTGAACCCGCTCTCCTGGTAGAGCTGGGCGGCGAGCAGCGCGGGGCTGATGGCGGAGCACAGGTTGCCCCACTTCTGCACGAGCGTCTGGTAGGCGGCGGGCACGGCGCCCTTGGCCAGTGCCCTGCCCGCACCGCCCACCCCGTTCGTGGCGCTCCCGCCGACGAGGTACACCCCGATGACGAGCGCCATCATGAAGGCGGCGCCGGCACTGACGGCAGCGGTCGCCACGATCCACGCCTTACGCACCGTCAACCGCCCCTCGCCGCCCGGGAGTCCGCCCCCGACAGTGTAGAGGCGGCTCCCGCGCCACGGGGTGATCGCGAACAGCGTCGGGCCCGACTTCTGCGCGAGTCACCGCCGGGGCGCGCCCAACGGGTCGTGCAAAGGGCGGGCATGGGACAGCCCAAGCACCCGCCATCGGCCGGCCTCGGATTCCCCATCCGTCGCCATGATCGGGCAACGCGGGCACCGGGGTCGGGGCTCGGACATACGTTCCCTCCCGTGATCACCGAAGACACCTCCCCCACCACCGCCCGCCGCGCCCTGCTGCGCGGTGGCATGGCCGGGGCCGTGGCCCTGGGCGGCGCGGCCCTCGGCACCGCCCACGCGTCCGCCGCCACCCCCACCCCTACCCCCACGCCCGGCGCCGGCCCCCGCACCACGCCCCGCCCCGGCACGGCCGAGGAGGCCTTGCGGGAACTGGCGGCCGGCAACCGCCGCTGGCGCACCTTCCGCGAGCGGCACCCGGACGAAACACCGTCCGTCCGGGCCGGCCTGACGGCAGGTCAGCAGCCGTTCGCCCTCGTCCTCGGCTGCATCGACTCCCGGGTGCCGCCCGAGCTGGTCTTCGACCAGGGCCTGGGCGATCTGATGACCGTCAGGAGCGCGGGCGAGGTCCTCGACGAGGCCGTGCTCGGCAGCGTCGCGTACGGCGTGCTCGAACTGGACATACCCCTGGTCGTGGTCCTCGGCCACCAGTCGTGCGGCGCCGTGAAGGCGGCCGTCCAGGCGGACCTCACCGGCACGCGGCTCCCCGACCACATCCAGTACCTGGCCGACCGGATCACCCCGTACATCGACCGCTCGAAGGAGGGCGACGCCCGCGTCGACTCGACCATCGACGCCAACATACGAGCCGTCCGCTCCCGCCTCGCCGCCGAACCCGACCTCGCCGCGAAGATCTCCGCCGGCGAACTGGCCGTCGTCGGCGCGCGCTACGAACTGACCACCCAGCTCGTCCACCGCATCGCGTGACGCCTCAGGGGTCGGAGGCCGCGTCCCGGTAGAGCTCCGCGGCCTCCGGCCCCAGGACCACGCTGTACGAGATGTCGGCCGTCGCCCCGCCCTGTTCGTGCCCGCCGAGGACGCCGACCACCTCCCCGTCGCCGTTCACCCAGGGGCTGCCGCTGGTCCCGCCGGTGAGGTCGGGGCAGTCGATGCGCTGCTGGGTGGAGTTGTGGGCGGTGGGCCGGTTCGCGCAGCGGACCGGCACCTCGACGGAGTCGGGATAGCCGGTGACGGTCACGGCGGTCGCCCCGGTGGTCGTACGCGTGGCGAGCCGGTTGCCGCCGACCAGGTCCTCGACGTCCTCACCGCCCCGCCCTTCGAGGACGGCGAACGCCACATCGCTGTCCTCGTCCTGCCCCTGCGCCCACCCGTCGGGCAGGAAGACCCGCTCGACCCGCCAGAACCCGTGGGGGGCCTCGCCGTCCCGGTAACCGGGGGCGAAGGCCAGCTCGCCCCCCTCGCCGAGGCAGTGCGCGGCGGTGACGACGAGGTCGTGGTGCGGACTGTGCACGACGGAGGCGGTGCAGAAGTGTTCACCGGCGAGTTTCCCGGCCGCGGCGTCGGCGGCGGTGAACAGCGCGCCGACCCGCGCGGACTGCGCCGTGGACGCCGCGACGGCCGTCACCCCCAGGGGCCCGGGCCCACCGTCGGCGGCCGCCTCGGAGGCGGAGGTGACGGCCAGCAGCACGACCGCACCGAGCAGGGCGTTTCGCTTCATCGGGTTCACTGTGTCCCACGAAGGTGAGAGAAACGTCAGACGCATGATTCCCCCACGACGCTACCCGCACTCCGCCCCCGGCACCTTTCCTCCGTGGCGGGGTCTACCGTGGGCAGGTGGCTGACATCCCCTCCGACCTCATCTGGACCCGCGCCGCCCCGCCGGACGCGACCGGACCCGGCCCCTGGATCGAGATCGCCTTCGGCGAGGGAGACGACGGCGAGGCTCCCGTCCATCTCCGCGTGACCAGCGACCCGGGGAACGTCGTCACGACGAACCGAAGAAAGTGGGACGCGTTCGTACTGGGCGTCCAGGCGGGCGAATTCGACCACTTCGTCGAGGGCGTACTGGAAAACGACGGGAACGAATAGCGCGTCGGCATACCGAAGGGCCCCGCGGGCAATGGCCGACGGGGCCCTTCGTGCCGGTTTTCCGCCTACCAGCGGTACCAGCGGCCCTTGCGGCCGCCGTGTCCGGCGGGTCGGACCACGAAGCCCACCAGCCAGACCGCCAGAACGATGACGGCTATCCACCACAGGGCCTTGAGGGCGAACCCGGCACCGAAAAGGATCAGGGCGAGAAGCAGAACAACAAGCAGGGGAACCATGATTATCAACCTCCGATGAATCATGTGCCCCCCGAAATCCCCTTCACGCCCTCAAATCTTGAATGCATATGCGCGAGATTCCCGGGAATACGGATCGCCCGAAATACGGCTGGCCGGAGTCACAGAAAGCGGCGGATGGGCAGGACGGCGACCTCTCGTGCCCGCTGCAGCGCGGAACGCCGCTTCCAGCGCCCCTCCCGGATCAGCGCGGCGGACTTCAGGTCCTCGTCGAAGTGGCCGTCGAGCGTGGCCGTGAACTCCTGGTCCAGCACGGCGAGCATGATCTCCTCGTCGTGGTCCAGGGACCTGCGGTTGAAGTTGGTCGAACCCACCAGCGCGGCGACGCCGTCGACGGTGATGACCTTGGCGTGCATCATCGTCGGCTGGTACTGGTAGATCTTCACGCCACAGGCGGTGAGGTCCTCGTAGTAGTGCTGGCCGGCCAGCTGGCAGACCCGCTTGTCGGTGTGCGGGCCGGGCAGCAGGATCTCCACCTCCACGCCCCGCCGGGCGGTGGCGCACAGCAGTTCGATGAAGAAGACGTCCGGTGAGAAGTAGGCGGTGGCCAGCCGGAAGCGGTCCTCGGCCGACTCCAGCATCACCCGGATCAGGGTCTGCATGTCCTGCCAGCCGAAGCTGGCCGACCCGCGCACCACCTGCACCACCGCGTCGCCCTGCGGACGGTGCGGGACGAACCGGTCGCAGTCGTCGAAGAGCTCGTCGTGGCATTCGGCCCAGTTCTGCGCGAAGGCGGCGGCCACGCCGTCCACGGCCGGCCCACGGACCTCCACATGGGTGTCGCGCCACTCCCGCTCGTTGCGGGCGTTGCCGCACCACTCCTCGGCGATGCCGACCCCGCCGGTGAACGCCGTCTGCTCGTCCACGACGAGGACCTTGCGGTGGCAGCGGTGGTTCTGCTTGAAGGGCGACAGGGTCAGCGGTCTGCGGAACCAGGCCACCTGCACCCCGGCCCGCTCCATCTCCGCCAGCAGTTCCTTCTCGATCAGCCGGCTGCCGAACCCGTCCAGCAGCAGCCGCACCCGCACGCCGTCCCGGGACCGGTCGGCCAGCGCCCGCGCGAACTCGCGGGCGATGTCTCCCCTCCAGTACACGAACGTCATCATGTCCACGGTGTGCTCGGCGGACCGGATGGCCTCCAGCATCGCCGGAAAGATCTCGTCCCCGTTGCGCAGGGCGGTGAGTGCGTTGCCCTCGGTCGCCGGATTGCCGATCAGCCGCTCCAGGCGGCGCCGTATCCGTGCGGCGCGCTCCTGGACCCGCTCCGGTGCCGACGCGTCGGCGGCGGAGGCGGTCAGCTCGGGCCGGTCCTGCGTACTGGTCATGACGTCACCTGGCCGGCGCCCACAGAAGACAAAGGAGCCGCGCTGCCCGGTCCGGCACGGGACGCGGCGAGCAGACTTTACTCCGGCACCACAGCCCGCCCGGGCGCGGCGTCCACCCGCCCACCGACCCCCCTCACCCTCGGTGACGATCCGCACGCCCGGCGTGAGACGAGGGCGTTTGCCGTTACCGGCCGCGAAAGGAGCGCTCTGCGAGAATGTGACGTATGACTGTGCGTCGTACGACCGTGCGGAGCAGGAACCACGTGACGGTGTCCGGCCACGCCGGAGGCCCGGTCGTGATGCTGGCGCACGGATTCGGCTGCGACCAGAACATGTGGCGTCTGGTGGTGCCGCTCCTGGAACGCGACTTCACCGTGGTGGCCTTCGACCATGTGGGAGCCGGGCGCTCCGATCTGTCGGCGTGGAGCGAGGAGCGCTACGCCACGGTGGGGGGCTACGCCGAGGACGTGCTGGAGATCTCCCATGAGCTGGCGCTCGGCCCCGTGACGTTCGTGGGGCACTCGGTGAGCGCGATGATGGGCGTGCTGGCCGCGGCCCGGGAGCCGGAGGCGTTCGCCGGTCTGGTGCTGCTCGCCCCGTCGCCGTGTTTCATCGACGATCCGGCCACCGGCTACCGCGGCGGGTTCAGCGCCGAGGACATCGATGAACTCCTGGGATCGCTGGACGCGAACTATCTGGGCTGGTCAGGCACCATGGCCCCGGCCATCATGGGCAATCCCGAGCGCCCGGAACTGGGTGCGGAACTGACCAACAGCTTCTGCCGCACCGACCCGGAGATCGCCCGCGTCTTCGCCCGGGTGACGTTCCTGTCCGACAACCGCGACGACCTCGCCGAGGTCACTGTTCCCACACTGGTCGCGCAGTGCTCCAGCGATGCGATAGCGCCCCCGGAGGTGGGAGTCTTCGTGCAGTCCCGCATCCCCGGAAGCCGGCTGGTCACCCTGGACGCGACCGGCCACTGCCCCCAGCTCGCCGCACCGGAGGAAACGGCTGCCGCGATCATCGACTTCGTCAGAGCCCTGCGATGATGTCCGGGGCCGGCGACGGAGACGGCGAGAGCGGCGGACAGCCGCGCCCCGAGAAGCAGCCGCGCGACGGCCGGACGGTGTCCTCCCCGCTGCTCGAGGACAGTGCCGAGGACCTGTACGAGCACGCGCCGTGCGGCTTCCTCTCCACCCTGCTGGACGGCACGATCGCAAAGATCAACACGACCCTGCTGGACTGGCTCGGCTACGCCCGCGGCGATCTGGTGGGCCGCAGGACCTTCTCCGACCTGCTCACCGTAGGGGGCCGTCTCTACCACGAGACCCACTTCGGCCCGCTGCTGCGCATGCAGGGCGAGATCAGCGGGATCGCCCTGGAGCTCAAGGCGGCGGACGGCAGCCGGCTGCCCGTGCTGGTCACGTCCACGGTCAAGTCCGGCAGTGACGGGCAGCCCATGCTGATCCGCACCACCGTCTTCGACGCCCTCGACCGGCGCGCCTACGAGACCGAACTGCTGCGCGCCCGGCAGGAGGCGGAACGCGAACGCGAGGAGCTCAAGCGCCTCAACGCCACCCTGCAGCAGACCCTGCTGCCTCCGGCGCTGGTGAGTGTGCCAGGACTGGACGTGGACGCGTACTACCACATCGCCTCGCCCGACAAGGTCGGCGGCGACTTCTACGACCTCTTCCCGCTCGCCGCGGGGACGTGGGGGCTGTTCCTCGGCGACGTGTGCGGCAAGGGCGCCGCGGCGGCGGCCGTCACCTCCCTGGCCCGCTACACCCTGCGTGCCGCCGCCGTCTACGACCCTGACCCGGCCGCCGTCCTGAGCAACCTCAACACCGTCCTCAACCACGAGTACAACGGCGACGACCCCCGGTTCTGCACCGTCATCTTCGGGCTGCTCACCCCCGACACCGACCACGGCGGCTTCCGCGTCACCCTGGCCGGCGGCGGCCACCCCCCGGCCCTGCTCCTGCGGGCGGACGGAAGCGCCGACCCCCTGGACACCCCCGGCGGACAGCTCATCGGGGTTCTGCCCGACGCCCACATCGCCACCAGGACCGTCCACCTCGAGGCGGGCGACACCCTGCTGCTGCACACCGACGGCCTCACCGAAGCCCACACAGCCGCGAACAGCGACGACGACCGCTACGGGGACGAAGCGCTCCTCGACTTCGCCCAGGCTCTCGCGCCCACCACCGCGACCGGCGCCGTCGCCGCGATCCGCGACCTGCTCGACACCTTCGGCGCCGGCGTCGACGACGACACCGCCGTCCTCGCCATCAGCGTGCCCCCGCCTGCCGGCGAAGAGCAGCGGTAAGTCGGCTCACCACCCACACCCGGGCCACCGCGCAGGCAGCCGAAGCCGCCCGGACCCGCACCGCCCCGCGCCCCGTGTCACGTCCCCCGCCACGCCCCATGCCACGCCCCGTGTCACGTCCCTGAGGCGACCACGCCGAAATCCGCACCCGTCCCCCGCGTCCCCACGCCCCGGCCGTGACAGCGTCAGTCTCGCCCGTGCCGTGCCCCGGCTCCGGAGGGCGTCCGCGCGGAAGAGGGCGACCCGGCGGGCCCGAGGTCAAGCGCCGTCCATCGCCGGACCATCCGCCCGCCATTGATCAGCAATCCCCGAACCCCCTTCAGTAAGGCGGAAGTCAGGATTCCGCCACCCGTCTTGTTGTCGCGTACTCAACAAGGGAACAGTCGTCGGCGGGCCGCCGCCCGCCACCGGGGACCACGTACCGGTGGCACGCACCACCCCCCACCCGCACCGCCCCTGTCACCCCGTCTTCAGGAGCTGTCCGTTGCGTACGACGACTTCCCCCGACTCCGCCGCCATATCCGGCAGATGGCGCCGCATCGGCGCCTCGGCCCTCGGCGCCGCCGCCCTCGTGCTCGCCGGATTCGGCACCGCGGCCCACGCGAGCGCGGCACCCACGATCACCCCCAAGGCCTCGCCCCCCAAGGTCACTTGGGCGGCCACCCCCTGCGCCACCCCCCGGCACAAAGGCGACCTGGCCTGCCACTCCTTCCGCGTGACCGGCGGCACCACGGCCTTCCAGAAGGAACGCGCCGCCGAGACCGGCAAGACCGCCAAGGTCACCCCGAAGGATGCCGCCGCGAGCCCCACCGGCTACGGCCCCTCCGACCTCCAGGACGCCTACGGCCTGACCGACGCCGCCTCGGACAACGGCTCCGGCGAGACCATCGCCGTCGTCGACGCCTACGACGACCCGAACGCCGCCGCCGACCTCGCCAAGTACCGCACGTACTACGGCCTGCCCGCCTGCACGGTCGCCAACGGCTGCTTCAAGAAGGTGAGCCAGAGCGGCTCCACCACCTCCCTCCCCGGCGCCGACAGCGGCTGGGCCGAGGAGGAGTCCCTCGACCTCGACATGGTCAGCGCGGTCTGCCCGAACTGCAGCATCCTGCTCGTCGAGGCCACCTCCTCGTCCATGGCCAACCTCGGCAAGGCCGTGAACGAGGCCGTCACCCTGGGCGCGAAGTTCGTCTCCAACAGCTACGGCGGCTCGGAGTCCTCCTCGGACACGTCGTACGACACCTCGTACTTCAAGCACGCGGGCGTCGCCATCACCGTCAGCGCGGGCGACGAGGGCTACGGCGCCGAATACCCGGCCGCCTCCAAGTACGTGACGTCCGTCGGCGGCACCGCCCTGTCCACGTCCTCCACGACCCGCGGCTGGACCGAGAAGGTCTGGAACACCAGTTCCACCGAGGGCACCGGCTCCGGCTGCTCCGCCTACGACGCCAAGCCGACCTGGCAGACCGACACCGGGTGCGCCAAGCGCACCGTCTCCGACGTCTCGGCCGTGGCCGACCCCGCGACCGGCGTCTCGGTCTACGACTCCTACGGCGTCACCGCCGGCTGGTACACCTTCGGCGGCACCAGCGCCTCCGCGCCCGTCATCGCCGCGGTCTACGCCCTCGCCGGCACCCCCGGCAGCAGCGACTACCCGGCCTCCTACCCCTACGCGGCCGCCGGCACCTCCGCCCTGAACGACGTCACCAGCGGCAGCAACGGCACCTGCTCCAGCAGCACCGCCTACCTCTGCACCGCCAAGTCCGGCTACGACGGCCCCACCGGCCTCGGCACCCCGGAGGGCACGGACGCCTTCACCGGCTGACCCGTCGTCAGCGGAACGGCCACGAACAACCACGCCGGCCACAACAGAACAGCCACCGTGGGCCGTGGGGGCCACACGTGGTGAAAGGGCGAACGGGCCTCGGCATCCAGCCGCGGCCCGTTCGCCATGCCCGGTGTGCGCCACGTCGTGAGAACATCGAAACGTACGCTCACCCGACCAGCCGTCAGAAACGGCGCGGGCCGTGAAGTGGGCTAACGACGGAACCACACCACAGGTTCCGCTCCGGCCTCATTGCCCGGCGTGACCTGCCGTGATACACAGAGTGACCATACGAGCTATTCGTACGAATCCGGTCCGTCAATGGCGCCAAGTCGACATACGACGGCGACTTTGTCGGCGAGAATGAGGCGTGACCTCTGCACACCCGCGGAGGCTCCGCGGAACTACCCACCAGGGGCGGTGACTTACATGCTGTTTGCGGCCGACAAGGGCGACATCAACACCATCATCGGCGGGATCGCTCCGGACTGGGGGCCCTTCGGCAGCCTGGGCAACGAGGCCAAGGTGATGATCGAGGTCGTGATGGCGGTCGCCATCCTCCTCTGCCTCGGCATCGCCATCTGGGGCGCGGCCAAGCAGCGCATCGGCGCGACCGCCCTGCGGGACACCTTCAGTGCGGAACAGGGCAAGGGCCTCATCATCGCCGGGCTGACGGGGGTCTTCATCATCGGCTCCCTCGGGACGCTGTTCACCATCGTGTACGGCATGGCCGTGTAGCCGCGGCCTCCGCACCACCCCCAGTCCCGTCCGGGCACGCCCGGCCCACCACCCCCACCCACCTGTCGTGCCCACCGGCTGAGGTTGCGTTTCCCTGATGTCCCTGATGTCGAGTCACCACACCGCGCCCGCGCGGGAACCAGCACGGCTACCGTCGTACTTGTACGTGTCCCGGTACGGCAGCGAGGGGGCCTACGCGGCATGACTCCCGGCGACGAACACGACTACGGCGAATCCGCGCGCTCCGACGACGGGCACGGGTACGGCCGGACCCGCCTCCGGCTGCCCGAGAACGACCCCTACGGCGGTGCCCGCAGAGGCGGCGGCCGCTCGTCCTCCCGGAGCCTGGTCACGGTGGTCGGCGTCGTCGTCCTCCTCATCGCGGCGATCGCCTTCGCGAACCGCGGAGGAGACGATCCCTCGTCGACCCCGGCCGACGGCCCGACCGCCGACAAGCCGGACGCGACGAGCACGGCAGCCACCGGAACCAAGCCGGTGAACACGAAGACGGGCGGCATCCCGACGGGGTACGCGCACGATGCGCAAGGTGCTCAGAGCTCTGCGGCCAACTACGCCGTGGCCCTGGGCTCGGCGGACATGTTCCTCACGGACCTGCGGCACCAGATCGTCGACACCGTGTATGCGCCCGACATCGCAGTCTCCAAACAGGCCGCGCTGGACACCGCGTACTCGAGTGCGACGTTCCTCGGCAACATCGGGCTCGACAAGGACGGCACCGCCCCGGACGGCCAGGCCTTCGTGTCCCGGGTCATCCCCGTCGGCACCAAGGTCACGGCATCCAGCGCGAGCAACGCCACCGTCGAGGTCTGGTACACCTCGCTCTTCGGCCTGTCGGGCGAAGCCTCGACCAACCCCGTCTCCGAGAGCTGGTTCACCACCACCTACCAGCTCCGATGGACCAACAACGACTGGAAGGTCACCGACTTCCAGCAGAAGGACGGGCCCGTCCCGGTCGGGCGCGATCAGCAGGCCTCCACCGCCGACGACATGACGAAGGCCGTTGAGGAGTTCGGAGGGTTCACCTATGCGCGCTAAGCACCTCTCCCTCAAGGTGACGGCCGCCCTGGCCGCCGTTCAGACGACCGCGGTGCTGACGGCCACCCGTGCTTTCGCCGCGCCGACGCCCAGCCCGTCCCCCTCCGCCTCGTCGAGTGAAAGTGCGTGCAGCGAACTCATCCGGGGCCCCGCCAGGGACTACTGCGAAAAGGGCGAGAACCCCTCCTCCACCACCAACCCCGGCGTCTCCGACACCCTCGACCCCCTCTCCTCCCTCGCCAAGGGCTGTGCCGACGCCGCGTCCTGGACCGTCGACAAGCTCAGCGAGGCCGTCAAGGACACCGCGAACGTCGACTTCACCAACGAGCGGTTCCTCAAGCAGTACGCCGTCGTCTTCGCCGCCTCGACCGTCCTGACCCTCCTGCTGTGGCTGCTGGCCGTCGCCAAGAGGGCGGTGCGCGGAGTTCCCCTCACCACCGCCATCGGCGAAGCCGTCGGCTTCCTCTGGCTGACCGTCCTGGCCTCCGCCTTCACCCCTCTCATCCTCTACACCGTCGTCTCCGCCACGGACGGCATCACCGACGTCCTCGCGAAGACCACCGGCAACCAGACCGACACGTTCTTCGGCACCTTCTCCGCGGCCCTCTCCAAGGGCGAGGACATCGGCGGCGGCCCGATCATGCTGATCGTGGTGTCCCTGGTGTCGATCCTCGCGGCCGGAGTGCTGTGGCTGGAGCTCGTCATCCGGGCCGCCCTCCTCTACGTGGGCGCCCTGCTCGGCACGGTCGTCTACGCGGGCCTGGTCGACAAGAACCTGTGGAGTCACGTCCGCCGCTGGGCCGGCATCATGATCGCCGTCATCCTGGTCAAACCGGTCATCGTGATAGTGCTCGGCCTGGCCGGCGCGCTGTCCTCCGCCGACGGCCCGAACGCCTTCTCCGCCGTCGTCTCCGGCCTCTCCATCATCCTGCTCGCCATCTTCGCCAGCGCGATGATCTACCGCTTCGTCCCCGGCTTCGGCGACGAGATCGCGGGCTCCCGCAACAACCGCATCATGCAGGGCGCCGAGGGCAAGGCGGCGGCCGTCATCAGCTCCCCGGCGACCCTCGTCGCCCAGGGCATCAAGACGCACAGCACCCGTGCGGACAACAACGGCGGCGGCCAGTCCGGATCCTCCGGCGCCCGCCCCTCCAACCCCGCCTCCGGCGGAGTCGCCGCGCACAGTTCGCGCACCTCGAACGGGGGCGGCGGATCTGTTCCCTCCGCCGCACCCGCCCCCCGCGCGAGCAGCCCGGTCAACACCCCGCACGCGAGCAACACCCGCAACAGCAGCAACAACCGCACGGGAGGTGAAGGGCGTTGACGGCTGATTCCCACGTGTCCCACGCGATCACGCCCCGCCGGACATATCTGATCGGCCGCGCCCGGCCGAACGCGATCGTCGGCCGCAACCGCGAGACCGGCGAGATCGCGCTCATCGTCGTCGGCGCGTTCCTCGGCATGATGTGCGGCCTCCTCGTCCCCGTCCTCGCCCTGCGGATCGTGCTGCTGAGCGGCTTCCCGATGATCGCGCTGGCCGCCGTCTACGTGCCGTACAAGCGCCGCACGTTCTACAAGTGGTTCGAGATCAACCGCAGTTACAAGCGCACCCTCCGCCGGGGCACGGCCTACCGCTCGACGGTCATGGAGGCGGGCACCCGCCTCGACGGCCAGGAGATCGAGATCGGCCCGCCCCCGGGGATCGGCCGCATCAGCTGGCTGGCCGCCCCCTTCGGCCCCGACGAGATCGCCGTTCTCCTGCACGCCGACCGCCGTACCGTGACGGCCGCCATCGAGATCGAGGGCCCGGGCGTCGGCCTGCGCGACAGCGAGGACCAGGAGGCCCTGGTCGACCGCTTCGGCACCCTCCTCAAGCACGTGGCCAACGGCGACGGCTTCGTCACCCGGCTTCAGATGCTCGCCCGCACCCTCCCCGCCGACCCCGACGCGCACGCCAAGGACGTCGCCGTCCGCGGGGACGAGAGGTCCCCCGACTGGCTGGCCCGCTCCTACGACCAGCTCCAGTCCATGGTGTCCACGAGCAGCGAGCAGCACCGCGCCTACCTCGTCGCCTGTATGCACTACACCCGCGAACTGGCCGCCGAGGCCCACGCCATGGCCCGCGCCGCCCGCCCCCGGTCGGGCCGCAAGCTGGACCGGGACGCGGGCCTCGCGGTGGTCATGGCCCGCGAGCTGACGGACATCTGCTCCCGCCTCCAGGAGGCGGACATCCGTGTCCGCCAGCCCCTGGGCCAGGGCCGGCTGTCCTCCCTCGTCCACTCCATGTACGACCCGGACCACCCCATCGACCACATCCAGGCGATGACGAAGCGCAACGCCTGGCCGGCCGAACTGGACGCCATGGAGCCCACGTACCTCCAGGCCAAGACCCGCGAGTCGTCCACCCGTGCCCCCTGGTGCCATGCCACGGCCTGGGTGAAGGAGTGGCCGATGACCCCGGTGGGCGTCAACTTCCTGGCACCGCTCCTCGTCCACACCCCGGACGTCATCCGCACCGTCGCCGTGACCATGGACCTCGAACCCACCGAGGTCGCCATCGAACGCATGCTGACGGAGAAGACGAACGACGACGCCGAGGCTAGCCGCGCCGCCAAGATGAACCGCACCGTCGACCCACGCGACGTGGCGGCCCACTCCCGCCTCGACCAGCGCGGCGAGGACCTGGCGTCCGGCGCGGCCGGCGTGAACCTGGTCGGCTACATCACCGTCTCCTCCCGCAATCCCGAGGCCCTCGCCCGCGACAAACGCACGATCAGGGCGTCGGCCGGCAAGTCGTACCTCAAGCTCGAATGGTGCGACCGAGAGCATCACCGGGCGTTCGTGAACACCCTCCCGTTCGCCACCGGAATCCGAAGGTAGGGGCTGATGAGCTGATGCGGGATCCGCTGTCCATCCTCACGGACGCCTTCACCTCCTTCCTCTTCGGCAAGGTCGAGACGACCCGGCTGCCGGTACGCACCTCCACGGGCCAGGCCCAGGCGGTGTACCTGCCCACGGCCGCTCCCGGTCTCGGCGACTCCGGCGTCATCATCGGCCGCGAGGTCTACTCCGGAAAGGGCTACATCTACGACCCCTTCCAGCTGTACGGCCAGCAGCTCCCCGCCCCGCACTGGCTGGTCCTGGGCGAGTCCGGAAACGGCAAGTCGGCGCTGGAGAAGACCTACGTCCTGCGGCAGCTGCGCTTCCGCGACCGCCAGGTCGTCGTCCTGGACGCACAGGGCGAGGACGGCGTCGGCGAATGGAACCTCATCGCGCAGGCGCTGGGAATAACTCCTATCCGCCTGGACCCGACGGCCGCCCTGGACCACGGCATCCGCCTCAACCCGCTGGACCCGTCGATCACCACGACCGGCCAGCTCGCGCTGCTGCGCACCATCATCGAGGTGGCGATGGGCCACGGCCTGGACGAGCGCTCCGGTTTCGCGCTCAAGGTCGCCCACGCCTACGTCAACGAGACGATCGTGGAACGCCAGCCGGTGCTGACCGACATCGTCGAACAGCTGCGCCACCCCGAGCCGGAGTCGGCGGAGGCGATGAACGTCGCCATAGACGACGTACGGGCCTGGGGCCTGGACGTGGCACTGGTCCTGGACCGCCTGGTCGACGGTGACCTCAGGGGCATGTTCGACGGCCCCACGACAGTGGGCATCGACCTGGACGCTCCGCTGATCGTGTTCGATCTGTCCCACATCGACCGCAACTCGATCGCCATGCCGATCCTGATGGCGATCGTCGGGGTCTGGCTGGAACACACCTGGATCCGCCCCGACCGGAAGAAGCGCATCTTCCTGGTCGAGGAGGCCTGGCACATCATCAACAGCCCCTTCGTGGCGCAGCTGTTCCAGCGACTGCTGAAGTTCGGCCGTCGCCTCGGCCTGTCGTTCGTGGCGGTCGTCCACCACCTGTCCGACGTCGTGGACGGAGCGGCGGCGAAGGAAGCCGCGGCCATCCTGAAGATGGCGTCGACACGGACGATCTACGCCCAGAAGGCGGACGAGGCGAGGGCGACGGGCCGGGTCATCGGCCTGCCACGGTGGGCGGTGGAGATCATCCCCACCCTCACTCCGGGCATCGCGGTCTGGGACGTCAACGGCAATGTGCAGGTGGTGAAACACCTGATCACCGAGACGGAACGGCCACTGGTCTTCACCGACCGGGCGATGACGGAGTCCTCCACCGACCGCACCATGTCCGACGACGACGCACTGCTCGCCGCCGAACTGGAACAGGAACGACGAGCGGCGGCCTTCATGGAACAGCACCTGGCCGACCTGGACGGCTCGTCCGAGTCGACGGTGGCGTAGCGCGGGAGAAGGGGTCGCCATGAGACCGGGAGACGAGCAGCGCCGCGACAGCCACGGCCACGGCCACGGCCAGGGAGGCATCCCCGACGGCCTGCTGGTCGGCATACTCGCGTTCCTGCTCGGCATGACCCTGCTGGTCTGGACGGCGACCGGCCTGGCAGCCTTCTTCTCCCACGGCGCCTGGCCCTCGGCCGTCACCTTCACCCGCACCCCGCTGGCCATGCGGCACCTCATCGCGAAGCCCCACGACATCCCCGGCGCCTGGCCGGAAGCGGAGGCCGCGGACTTCTCGGGCTACGGACTGTTCTGGGGCCTGTTCATCGGCCAGGTGATGATCCTCCTCGTCCTCACGGTGTTCGTGATGGGGACACTCGCCCGCTGGAGGGCGGTACGGGCGAGAAAACGCGCGGGCCTGTCACCGACGCCCGCTCAGGAGACCGTGACGCCGCCGACGCACCACGAGGTGCCGACCCAGCGGATCGAGACCGGGCCCAGGACGGACGTCGAATCGCCGGCTGCGGCGCCGACGCAGACCCTTCAGCCGACGCCGGCCGCGCAACACGCCTCGCTCTCGCCGTCCCCTCAGTCGCAGCAGCCGCAGCAGCCCTCGGTACCCGCTGTCCTGTCTCCGGCCGCTCCAGGTGAACGGGCGGCCGGCTGGGAAGCCATCCGCTTCGAGGGTGCGGCGCACTACGTCCCGCCGGAAACCCGCTACGCGACCGCGGCCCAGGCCATCCGCGACGCCGAGGGCCCCGCCCTCATCCTCACCTCCAGCCCCACCCTCTGGCAGGAGACCAAGGACGCCCGAGCCAAACTGGGCCCGGTCCACCTCTACGACCCCGGCCACCTCTGCGACACCCCGGCCCGCCTCCACTGGTCCCCATCCACGGGCTGCGAGGACAGACAGACCGCCGCCTCTCGGGCGGCGGCGCTCCTCGCCCCCGTCCGGCCCGCCTCACGGCTCGACCAGGCGGTCAGCGACACCGCAGAAACCCTCCTGCGCAGCTACCTGCACGCCGCGGCCATCGACGGCCGCACCATCCGCCACGTCCACCGCTGGTCCCAGGGCACCGGAATCCAGGAAGCCGTCCGCACCCTCCGGACCAACCCCAAGGCCGCCCCGGGGGCGGCAGGCGAACTCGAGGCCGCCCTCACCGCCCACCCCGAACGCCGGGACATCGCCCAGGAACTGACGTCCCGTGCCCTCTCCTCCCTCTCCACGGTCAACATCCGCGAGGCGTGCACTCCCAACCGAACTGACTCCCTCGCCTTGGATTCCTTCGTGGACGAAGGGGGAAGTCTCTATGTGCTCGGTGAATCAATCGAGGACCCCAGGACCAGTCCCGGCGCGATGCCGCTCCTGACGGCCCTCGTCTCCAGCGTGGTCGAGCGCGGCCGGCGCATGGCCGAACGGTCATCCTCCGGTCGCCTCGACCCACCAATGTCCCTGGTCCTCGACGATGTGGCGGCCGTGGCCCCCATCCCCCAGCTCCCGGACCTCCTGGCCACCGGCACCGACCGCGGTCTGCCGACCCTGGCCCTGCTCCGTTCCCGCGAACAGGCCAAGGCCCGCTGGCCGCACCACGACCTACCGGTCTGACGCCCCGGCACGATCGAGGACGAACTCGAACTCGGCCTCCCCGGTGCCCTGCCCCGACGGCACGGTCCGCCTGCTCGGCAGGAACCCCGCTTTGCGGTACGCCCCCTGCGCCCGCAGATTCTTCTCGTGGACGATGAGCCGCACCCGCTCGAGCCCCAGCCCCCAGGCCCAGTCCACGGCGGTGTCGAGGAGCGCGCGAGTCATCCCGCCACCACGCCATTCGTCCCGCACATAGACCCCGACGACGTGCCCCTGCCGCCGTTCCACGGGGCAACCGGCCCAGTCGACGGTCCCCGCCTCCTCCACGAGCATGGTGACCGTCCCCGCCCACTGCCCGTCCTCCGCCTCGGCGACGAACTGCCGCACGCCGGCAGAACCCTCGGCCGCCCCGGCCGCCCGCTCCTGCCAGAAAGCGTCGGGCCGCGCCGCAGCCACCTCGTACGTCTCAAGAAAGGCGATGGGCGCCGCCGGATCCCTGAGCGCGAGCAACCGCAGAGCCTTCACCGAGGCCCATTCTTCGGCCCGTACGGCCCGGACCATATACGTGTACATGCAAAGCACCGTAACGCAGAAAACCCCCGCACCATAAGGTGCGGGGGTTTCCCGTAATATTTGTTCGGCGGTGTCCTACTCTCCCACAGGGTCCCCCCTGCAGTACC
>NZ_JBHWUW010000051.1:0-63670 GCF_042737245.1 Streptomyces sp. NPDC060002 | reverse complement strand
GACAAGGCTCGCAGCACGCGACCCGGCCCGGCGAACCCCTTTCGCGTCCCCTTCACGTGGGGCCGGCTCAGCTCTCCCGCTGCTCCGGCCGTCGCTGGGACCACCACAGCCCGGCCGCGCCCGCCGCGAGGAGTGCGGCTCCGGCCGCGCCGAGCGGCAACACGTCCCGGCCGACGCCGGTCCTGGGCAGTTCCTCGCCGCCGGGTCCCACGGGCGTGTTGTCGGTGCCGAGGAGCAGCGGGGTGGCGGGCGCGTTGGGCGACGGGTTCGTCGTACCGAACGGCACCGGACCCTGCTGCCAGAACGTCTTCTTCCCGTCACCGGTCTGGACGGGCAGACAGATCTTCCCGGTCCGGCTCAGATCGAAGGTGGCGTCGACGGCGTACGACTTCGACGCCCCGGCCGCGAGATTGTCGAGGGGGCAGGAGAAACCGCTGTTGGATCCTTCCGGAAGATCCTTCTCCGCGATGGCGTCACACCCCTGAACGCTTTTGACCGTAAGGCCGTCGAAGCCGACGACCAAGAGCCTTATCCGTCCGCTGTCCTTGGTCCCCTCGTTCTTCACCGTGGCGGTGATCGCCGTCTTCTTGGAACTGTTGTCGACCGAGATCCGCTCCGGCAGCGTCGTCGTCGTCCTCACGCCCGCGGGCGCCTCGTCGACGGGCTTTCCCCCCTTGCCGCTCCCGGGTCCCTGATCGTCCGCCCCGGCAGGGCAGGAAAGGATCAACACCGCCGAGAAAGATGCCACGGCCAGCGATCCGGCGACGGTCGTCGCGCGACGAGAACTCATGTTCGCCCCCCTTGGCTGCGCCTGAATTCGCAGTACTGGAAGAGGTACCACAAGATTTCTTCCCACTATGCTGGTAGGGCAGTAAGTGTGACTATTGTGTTCCAGGGGCCGGGCAATGAAGGGGGTGCAGCGAATTGCCGGGAAATGCGGGAAACGCAGAGAATCCGGGGAACACAGGGAATTCGGGGAGTGGCGGTTTCTCCGGGTTACTGGTGACGGGGCGCTACCGGCTGGTCGAGAGTATCGGCCAGGGGGGAATGGGGCGCGTGTGGCGAGCCGCCGACGAAGTTCTCGACCGGCAGGTCGCGGTCAAGGAAATGCGTATCGACGGCCTCGACTCGGAGGACACCCGCACCCGCCGCGAACGCACCCTGCGCGAGGCCAGGGCCACCGCCCGGATCGACCATCCCAACGTGGTGCGTGTCTACGACGTCGTGGACGAGGGCGAACGCCTGTGGATCGTCATGGAGTTGGTGGCCGGCCGCTCCCTCGAACGGATCATGGCCGAGGAAGGCCCGCTGGATCCCCGCGAAACCGCCCGGATCGGCCTGGGCCTGGTCACGGCACTGCGCCAGGTGCACGCGAGGGGAGTACTGCACCGCGACATCAAACCGGGCAACGTCCTGGTGGAAGGCGCGCGGAACGCGGGGTGGGCGGGGAACGCGGGGAGCGAGGGGCGGGCGGGGGACACCGGGAACGAGGGGAGGGCGGGGGACCGGGGGAGCGCGGGCGAGCGGGAGAGCGGCGTTCGAAGGATCGTCCTCACCGACTTCGGCATCGCCGCGATCCAGGACACCAAGGCGTTGACCATGGTCGGCATGCTGGTCGGCTCCCCCGACTACATGGCCCCCGAGCGGATCTCGGGCCAACCGCAGGGCCCGCCCTCCGACGTGTGGTCCCTGGGCGCGACGCTCTGCGCCGCACTGGCCGGCCGCTCCCCGTTCTCCCGGGACACCACCCTGGCCACCCTGCACGCGGTCCTCTACGAGGAACCCCGACTCCCGTCCGACGCGGGCCCGTTGTACGACATCCTCACCGCCCTCCTGGAAAAGGAACCCACAGCCCGCCCCACCCTCGCCGACCTGGAATCCACCCTCGAGGGCATAGCCTTCCCGCCGCCTACGCCTACGCCTACGCCTACGCCTACGCCTATGCCTACGTTGACGGTGACCAGGGGTGAGGAGGTCGAGGGGGGCGAGGAGGCCGAGGGGGCCACCGGGGATCGAGGGCCGGAACCGGTCTCGCACGTGGGGGAGTCGCCGCTGGGGGAATCGCCGACTCGCGTACTGCTGAACGCCACCAGGACGCCACACCCGGCCCGTTCGCCCGGCGCACCTGGCGCACCTGATGCGACCGATGGCTCCACTGATGTCGCCCCTGGCGCCTCCGCTGACGTCGTCCCCGACGCCTCAAGCGAAGCGGCCTCGGAGATGCGCTCGGAGTCGGGCTCCGAACCGCCGTCCCCCAGCCCGCCGGGAACCTCATCCCCGCGCTCCGGGATCTCGCTCTCCCGGTCCGGCGCGGTGACGGAACGCGCCCCCGCCCCGAACCGGCCGCCGACCCGTCGAGCGGGCCTGCCGCCCGGCGGTGAGCTGCCCGGCCCCGCCGTTCCGGCCGCTTCCTGCGCCGGCAGGCCCCGTTCGCACGGCGATGCCGGACGCCGTGCGGGCCGTGCGGGTCGTACGGGTCCTACGGGGGGATGGACTGGTCGCCGTACCGGCGTGGCCGCCGCCGTCGGTGTCGTCGTCGTGGCCGCGGTCCTCGCGATCGTGCTGGCGGCGGCCCCCGGCTCGCACGACGGCGACAACCAGGCGGGCGGCTCCTCGCCCGAGCCGTCCCCGGTCACCAGCTCGCATGCCGGCTCCGGCTCCGGCTCCGGCCTCGGCTCCGGCGCCGGTTCGGCTCCCTCGGCGTCGTCCACCGTCGAGGGGACGTTCAGGCCCCAGAGCCTGCCCCCCGGCGCGCACCAGGAGGCCGGAGGCTTCGCGTGGGCGACGCCCAAGGGCTGGCGGCGGGATGTGAAGACGGGCGCGGAGGTGCACTACACGTCCCCCGACGGCAGCCAGGAACTCGTCGCCAAGTCCTCCCTGGCCCGCGGCGATCTGATGGACACCTGGCGGACCTCCGAACGGAACGCCCACCAGGGCCGGGACTACAGCAAGATCCGCCTGGAGGAGACGACGTTCCGAGGCCTGCCGGCGGTCGTCTGGGAGTACACGTTCACCCTCCAGGGCACCCCCTGGCACGCCCGGCTCCTGGGCTTCGACGAGAGCGGGAAGTCGTACCAGATCAACACCTGGTACCAGCCCGCGGCCGAGGCGGCGGCCCTGAAGACGTACGAGAAGGTCAAGGACAGCTTCACCGTGATGTGACGTGACGGTGAGGCGGGAGAGCGGAAAGGGGCCCGCCGCAGCGGACCCCTTTCCTCTGACTGCGAGCGGAACTACTCGACTTCACTCCCGACAGAGGCGGAGGCGGAGGCGGAGGCAGGGGCGGGGGCGGAGGCAGAGGCCCCGACCTTGGCCCTGGCCTTGACCCGGCCCTCCTTCAGGAAGGCGACGGCCACCACGAGGGCGGCGACGAGCAGCGACAGCAGCACGGTCGTCCGCCCGCTGCTCTCCCCCTCGGTGTCGGTCAGCATGTAACCGAGCACGAAGACGATCAGCGCGGCCGTCGCCCAGGTCAGGTACGGGTACAGCCACATCTTGACGACCAGCTTCTCCGGCGCCTCGGCCTGGATGATCTTCCGCATCCGCAGCTGCGAGAAGCAGATCACGAGCCAGACGAACAGGGCCACGGCGCCGCTGGAGTTCACCAGGAAGAGGAAGACGGAGTCCGGGAACTTGTAGTTGAAGAAGACGGCGACGAATCCGAACGTCACCGAGGCGACGATCGCCGCGAGCGGAACACCACGACTCGTCGTCCGGGCGAAGACCTTCGGCGCGTCACCCCGCTGACCGAGCGAGAAGGCCATGCGGGAGGCCGTGTAGAGACCGGAGTTGAGACAGGACAGCACCGACGTCAGCACGATGAAGTTCATGATCTGACCGGCGTGCGCGATCCCGAGGGAGTCGAGGGCGGCCACATAGGAGCCCTGCTCCTTGATGGACGCGTCGTCCCAGGGCAGCAGCGTGACGACGACGAAGATCGACCCGAGGTAGAAGACACCGATACGCCAGATGATGCTGTTCGTGGACTTCGTCACGGCCCGCTGCGGGTTCTCGGACTCGCCGGCCGCGAGGGTCGCGATCTCGCTGCCCATGAAGGAGAAGACGACGAGCAGCACACCGGTGAGGATGGCGCCGGGTCCGTGGGGCAGGAAGCCACCGTGGTCGGTGAGGTTGCCGAGTCCCGCCTTGTCGCTGTCGACACCGGGCAGCACGCCGAAGACGGCGAGCCCGCCGACGATGATGAAGGCGCCGATCGCGACGACCTTGATCCCGGCGAACCAGAACTCGAACTCGCCGTAGGAGCCGACGGAGACGAGGTTGGTGGCGGTCAGCACCACCATCACGATGAGCGCCCACCCCCACTGCGGTACGCCGGGCATCCACCCTTCGAGGATCTTGGCCCCGGCGGTGGCCTCCACCGCGAGCACGACGACCCAGAAGAACCAGTAAAGCCAGCCGATGGAGAAACCGGCCCAGCGGCCGAGCGCCCGGTCGGCGTGCGCGGAGAACGAACCGGAGGTCGGATTGGCCGCCGACATCTCGCCGAGCATGCGCATCACCAGCACCACGAGCGTGCCGACGAGAGCGTAGGACAGCAGAATGCCCGGCCCGGCGGTGGCGATACCGGAACTGGAACCGACGAACAATCCGGCTCCGATGACCCCGCCGATGGCGATCATCGACAGATGCCGGTTCTTGAGCCCTGCATGAAGCCCGGATCCGGTTCCGGTTCCAGGTTCTCCGGGACCTCCGGGGCCGTTGTCGGCCTTGGTGAGGGTCGGCTGCGAAGTCATGAGGATGGTTTTCCTTTGCGCCGCGTGAGGGGAATCAGGTGCGTCGTGCGTGGGGGGCGTACGAGCCGGTCCAGTGAATCCGAGGTGAATGAATTCGGGAACCTATGATTCCAGATCGTTACTTGAGGTTTTCCTGAGCTTCTATGGGATTGCTCAGAGTTTTCGGACGCGGCACCCGGCGCTGCTACCCCGCAACACCCGTGTCACACTCATCCCATGCGCGTGTATCTCGGCTCGGACCATGCCGGCTTCGAACTCAAGAACCACCTCGTCGAATGGCTCAAGGCGGCGGGTCACGACCCGGTCGACTGCGGGCCCCACATCTACGACGCCCAGGACGACTACCCGCCCTTCTGCCTCCGCGCCGCGGAGCGGACGGCCGCGGACCCCGAGTCCCTCGGCATCGTGATCGGCGGCTCCGGCAACGGCGAGCAGATCGCGGCGAACAAGGTGAAGGGCGTCCGTGCCGCCCTGGCCTGGAGCGAGGAGACCGCGTCCCTCGGCCGCCAGCACAACAACGCCAACGTCGTCGCCGTCGGCTCCCGCATGCACTCCCGGGACGAGGCGACGAAGTTCGTCGAGACCTTCCTCGCGACCCCGTTCTCCGAGGACGAGCGCCACATCCGCCGCATCGACATGCTCGCGTCGTACGAGACCACGGGCGACCTCCCGGCCATCCCGGCCCACCACCCCCAGCAGTAGCCGAGGGGCGAGACCTCGCCGGGGCGCAGGGGTGAAGCCCCGCCGGGGGTGCAGAGGGCGGAGCCCCGGGGGTGCAGAGGGCGGAGCCCCCGCGGGGCCCGGGGCGGAGACCCGGACCTCCGCCTCTCGCCCGGCCGAGTCGGGTGGGTGATCGGCCGGTGGGGTGGGGCGGAGCCCCGGTGGTGGCGGGGACTGTTCACCTGACCGGGTCGGGTGGGTGGGAGAGCAAGGGAGACGCCGGTGCCGGAAGGGCACACGATTCACCGACTGGCGCAGGACTACGCCCGCTTCACCCACCACCCCCTTCGGGTAACCAGCCCCCAGGGCAAGTTCACCGACGCCGCAGCCCTCCTCGCCGACGCCCCGCTCACCCGCACCGAGGCTCACGGGAAACACCTCTTCCTCGGCTTCACCGGCGACCTGTGGATCCACATCCACCTGGGCCTCTTCGGCAAGGTCAACTTCGGCCCGGTCCCCGCGCCGCCGCCCACGGAGACGGTCCGGCTCCGCCTCACCGGCCCCACCTCCTACGTGGACCTCCGAGGCCCCACCACCTGCGCCCTGATCACGGGCGACGAGAAGCGGGCGATACACGCCCGCCTCGGCGCCGACCCCCTCCGCGCCGACGCCGACCCCCTGGCCGCGTACAGCCGCGTCTCCCGCAGCCGTACGACGATCGCCGCCCTCCTCATGGACCAGAAGATCATCGCCGGCGTCGGCAACGTCTACCGGGCGGAAGTCCTCTTCCGGCACCGCATCGACCCGTACCGCGCGGGCAGGGACATCACCCCCGCCGAGTGGGACGCGATCTGGGCCGACCTGGTCGCCCTGATGCGTGAGGGCGTCCGCAACAACCGCATCGACACGGTCCGCCCGCAGCACACCCCGGAGGCGATGGGCCGCCCGCCCCGAGTCGACGACCACGGCGGCGAGGTGTACGTCTACCGCCGTACGCACCAGCCCTGCCACCTCTGCGGCGAAGCCGTCCGCACCGCCGGCCTCGCCGCCCGCAACCTCTTCTGGTGCCCGACCTGTCAGAAGAACTGACCGCCGACCGCGCGGATCCCGTCGGAACGTCAGAACCCGTGCGGCAGCCAAGGGGCGGTGCTCGCCCCGAACCCCACCGCGGCCTCCGCCAGCGCGCCCCGCCGCAGCTCCCGCACCCGCCCGGCCCCGCCCAGCGAGGCGAGGCTGACGCCCCCGAGATACGCCGCCCCCAACTCCCGTACGGACAGCGCGAGATCGGCGACGTCGGAGGTGGGGACGCACACCGCGCCCTTGGCGTCCCCCGACAGCCGCCAACGACCCGAGTTCCAGGGGCAGAAGGCGTCCTCGACCTGCAACACCACGTCCACCGGCGCCTGATACGTCCGCGCCTCGAGCGCCGCACCCACGTCGACCAGCCGCACGTACAGCGAGTCCCGCACCCGCAGCTCGCACCGCCGGATGTCGGAGACGAGATGCTGCCACGCCTCGTCCATCGGCCGCCCCCGCACCTTCAGCGTGGACGTGAGGTCGATCCCGAACAGGAACCGCCACAGCGCCGCCTCCGACACCGGATCGACCCCCGCCAGGTCCTGGAGCAGCACCCGCCCGTTGTGCCCGCTGTCCCGCCACTCGGACCGCACCCGGAAGCGGACGTACCCCGTGACCTCCCCGTCCCGCTCGGCGAGCACGCACTGCAGCGGCGACGCCCCGGCCCGCTCGCTCTCCGGATCGAGCAGCCCCAGCCGCTCCCAACCGGGCCGGCGCGCGAGCATCCCGGCCCGGACGGGCACGGTCCGCGCGTACACCGACTCGCACACCTCGAGCTCCGCACCGGGGTCGGCGTACCGCAGCCGTACGTCGTCCGTGCCGGCCGGGACGGACAGCCGTACCCGGCTGGTGTCGATCTCGGCATGCAGCCCGAAGGTCGCCGCCGCGTACCCGAACCGTCCGTAGATGTCCGGTTCGGAGGCGGTGAGGATCGCGAGCGGCTCGCCCCACGCCCGCACATCGTCCAGCTGTCGCCGCATCATCGACGTGAGCACCCCGCGCCGCCGATGGGTCGCGCTCACGCCGACCATCGTCACGCCCGCCGCCGGAACCGAGGCCCCGCCCGGTACCGTCAGCCGGAAGTCGTACGCCCCGGCCGTGGCCACGCACCGGTCGCCGTCCCACACGCCCAGGGAGCGCTCGTACGAGGTGAGCGCCCTGAACAGCTCCCGTTCCTCGGTCGACTCCCCGGTCCCGCCGAAGGCGCGGAGCAGGGTGTCGTACCACTCGTCCCATTCGTCCCGGCGCAGCACCCGTGGTTCCCGCGACTCCCGCATCTCCCGCACCTTCCGCTGTTCTTGGCGCCCGGCCGCGGAAGAGGTCGCACGGCCCGTCGCCTCACTCGTGATGGGCTCATGCCTAGCAGTCCCCCGCAGGACGAGCCAGCCAATTTCGCCCTCCTCGGGGCGCGAGCGCTTTCCGTGAAGTTCACTGTGAAGTTGAGCCTCGGAGGGGGGACAAGTGGGACCTCCCGTGCCAAGCGGCGGGTTCGATGGATAGGGTCCCGAACTAATGGCAGTAGGACGGCAGCGGCGCGCGGAAGCCGAGACGTTGACGGCCCGGTTGAAGCACTTGATGCACCGGGTCCGCACCGGCCTGCGCAGAAGCGCCGTGGACTACTTCCGGGGCGACGGTTCGGACTGGATCGCGCTGGCCTTCCTGCTGCTCACGGTCCCGCTGATCGCCGTCACCACACTCGCCAACTCGGTGTGGTGCTCACCGGCCGCGCTCGTCCTGCCGATCGTCGCCGGCGGACTGCTGCTGCGCCCGTCGAGCCTGCTCGGCCTGTACGCGGCGGCGGCCACGGCCCTCATCGTGGAGTCGGTGCAACTGGGCCCGTACACCGAGGGCCCGTCCAGAGTCACCCCGGGCGTGGTCCTGGTCGTCGCAGCATGCGGTTTCTTCGGACTGCTCATCGCCCAGTTCCGCAGCCGGGTCGGCGTGCCCTGGCGGCGCGGCGGCACCATGCTCTTCGACCTGCGCGAACGCATCCGGGTGCAGAGCAAGCTGCCGAGCCTGCCGCAGGGCTGGCACCGCGAGATGGCGCTGAGGCCGGCGGGGGGCCAGTCGTTCTCCGGTGACTTCGTCGTCGCGGCCCGGACGAACGGCGGCCGGACCATGGAGGTCGTCCTCACGGACGTCTCCGGCAAGGGCATGGACGCCGGTTCCCGCGCCCTTCTGCTGTCGGGCGCCTTCGGCGGCCTGCTCGGCTCGCTGCCGCCGCACGCCTTCCTCCCCGCCGCCAACGGCTATCTGCTCCGCCAGGACTGGGACGAGGGCTTCGCGACCTCCATCCACCTGGTCCTCGACCTCGACTCCGGCGACTACGAGCTCTACTCGGCCGGCCATCCGCCGGGCCTCCAGCTCAGCGCGGGCAGCGGCCGCTGGGAGGAGAAGGCCGCCGAGGGCCCCCTCCTCGGGGTGTACGACGGCGCCCAGTTCGACCCCGTGAAGGGCTCGCTGCGCCCGGGCGACGTGCTGATGCTCTTCACCGACGGCCTGGTGGAGACCTCCGACCGGGACATCGTCGAGGGCATCGACCGCCTCACCGGTGAGGCCGACCGGTATGTGGCCGGCGGCTTCCAGGGCGCCGCCTGGCACCTGATCGAAGCGGTGGCGAAGGACGTCAACGACGACCGTGCCCTGCTGCTCGTCTGCCGCGAGGGCCCCACGGCCCAGTCGGCCCCACTGTCCTGAGCTCTCCCGAACCGTCCTGAGCGCTGCCGGGACTCCTGAGGTTCCTGAGACTCCTGAGGCTCCCGAGGGGGACCATCGACCATGCTCACCCTGTCCGAGGTCGAGAGCCTCGCCCGCGCCGCCCACCAGGGACAGACCGACAAGGCCGGCCGGCCCTACGCCGAGCACCTCCAGGCGGTCGCCGAGGGCGTACGCGCGCGCGGCGGCGACGCCGAGCAGATCGCGGCCGCCTGGCTGCACGACGCCGTCGAGGACGACGCCCTGTCCGAGACCTGGCTCGACGAGGCGGCGCTGAGCGACCGTACGAAGGCCGTCGTCCTGGCGGTGACCAAACGGGCAGGGGAGACGCCGGAGGCGTACGCGGGACGCATCCTGGCCACGCCGGGCGCGCTGCTGGTGAAGGAGGCGGACCTGGCGCACAACGCGGACCCGGCGCGGCTCGCGGTCCTGGACCCACCGACCCGGGTACGACTGACCGAGAAGTACGCACGGATGCGCGCACTCCTCGGTCTCACCGCCCGCCGGGACGAGAGCGCCTAGCCCGCGGCGTCCGCCGATCGCTCCCGCTGATCGCGGACACCGGTCCTCTGCCGCTGCTCGCCCTTCTCCGGCTTCCCGCGCTCGCGGGCGAGTTCGGCGGCGTCCCGCCTGAAGGCCCAGTCCATCCTCGGTTCCACCACGAACCGGAGCACCTGCCGGACGGGCCTGGTGCACAACGCGGTGACGGCCACGGCCACGACGACGGTGACGGCGATCTCCCCGAGCGGACGGTGCAGCGCGGGGTGGTCGAACCAGCCGCGGTAGTCGGCGGTCTTGAGCAGCAGGCCGTGCATCAGATAGCCGTAGAGCGTGCCGGCGCCCAGCGCCGTGAACCACATCGTGCGACCCGGCACCCAGGAGAGGAAGCAGGCGGTCAGCAGCAGGGAGCAGCCGAACAGGGCGAGCTGCATGACGGGACCGACCCACCACGGGACGCCCAGTTCCTGCGCGGAGTTGCGGTGGTAGAGCCATCCGCTGTTCATCCGCGGCACCGCCCACCAGGAGAAGGCCAGCGCGAAGGCGAACACCGGGACCGCCGCGATCCGGCACGAGCGCCGGCGCACCAGCGCGAAGTGCTCCGGCTTCAGGTTCAGGCCCAGCACGAAGAACGGCAGGAACTGAAGGACGCGCTGGAGGTCCAGATCGCCACCGATGTCCGGGGTGGCGGACGCCAGCATGGCGATGCCCAGCGCGAGCGGCAGCGGATGACGGACCAGCTTCCAGATGGGCGTGGTCAGCCGCCAGATGAACAGCGCGCACAGGAACCAGGTCAGGTAATAGGGGTCGAGCAGACTGATGTCCTGGGGAGCGCCGTCGACGTACGTCTTCAGGAGCGGGTAGGCGGTCTCGAAGACGATGTACGGCACGACGACGCCCGTCACCAGCCGCTTGAGCTTGCCGGGGCTCCCGTCGAAACTGCGGGAGAAGAAGCCGGAGATGACGATGAAAGCCGGCATGTGGAACGTGTACAGCAGCACGTACGCCGCCGTGAGCACCCGGCTGTCGCCCTTCAGCGCCTCCCAGGCGTGCCCCATCGCCACCAGCACGATCGCCAGGTACTTCGCGTTGTCGAAGAAGGCGTCCCGCTTCGCGGCGGGCCGCGGGGACGGTCGTTCGGCGGATCTGTCCCCGGACTGGTCGTGCTGATCGTTCTGGTCCTGGGACGAGCGGAGGCTCGGAACGAGAGACGAGGCGGCGTGGAACATTTGAGGCACCCTAGCGTCGCGCGCGCGTATTCGTAAAACGCCCCAGGTCATTCCTTGTTATTGCCTTCGGGATTGCTCACCGATCCGCCGCCGGGGGCGGTCGTTACAGGTCGCACTCGGCCTTGATGTCACGATTCATCCCGACTAAAAGGTGCATAACGCCGGTTGTGTGTCTGTAGTTGATGTGGCTGCGGACATAATTCGAATTACCTGCGCAGGCGTTGTGTGGACACGGCAACGACCTGCCCCAATTCCCTGTACGGGCACGTGCTCGAATTGCTGTGCGGCGCACCCCCGGCCGGACGGGCCCGCGCGATGATGTGTCACGGGCCGCATAGGGAGGCCCCGTTGGTGGCACGATGGTCTCGGGAGTGCGGACCGACCCGAGGGTGTGTGATCAGTTGTGGCCATTTCACTGTCAGTGGTGCTGCTGTTGGCGATCATCCTGGTGGTGCTCGTCCGAGGGGGGTCGATCAAGGCCGGGCCGGCGATAGTCGCGATCCTGTTCGGCTTCTTCCTCGCCTCGACCGGCATGGCCCCGTCGATCAACCGCTTCCTGGACTCCCTCGCGGACACCATCAACTCGATCAGCTTCTGAGGCCCGCCCCCGCGCGTCCGGGCGGGCAGCCCGGACACGACGAGGGCCGGGCCGGAGAAGTGAATCTCCGACCCGGCCCGGGCCGTACGGAGCGGGCGACGGGAATCGAACCCGCGTAGCTAGTTCGGAAGATCGCGTATGCGGACCGCGGCTGAGCTGCCAAGTCGCTGACGTGCGGGTTCTCGGGTCCCTCCCCGGCGTTCCCCGCTACTCCCCGCCGGTCGCTGCTCGATCGGGCACGCAGAGGGCACGGGGCCGGGCCTCCTGCTCGCGGCCGTGTGATCTACGGCTCACCCCACTCGGGGATGCACATCATGCGGTGAGCCGGCACGACGGGTTCGCTCGGTAGCGGATCGATTCCACGGACCCGTACGGCCACGATATCCGTGGGGATGGGGGATCGGCCCGGAACCCTCGCCAAACGCCACCTGAAGGCCTCTGGGACGTCCTTGGCGGGTAACTCCACCATGGCGAGACTGACCCACCGGTCGTAGTTGGTGGGATATATGCGAACCAATACGCCACATTTGGTGCAAAGTGGTGGCTCGATCCATGCCACGCCGTCGGGGTCGGGATCCGGTCTGGGTGCGGCTGTGGCCCCATCGGCTTCGGCCATCTCGTTGGCGAAGGTGTTCCAGCACCTTTCGCAGTAGCTCGCCATGAGGCCGAACCGTCCGCGCTCACGCACGGCGTGGCCGGCCTCCCCGCAGCGATGGCATGCCAACTGGTCACGATCCCGAATCGCCCCCATGTGCTTGAGTGTGAGCGAATCTGACCGGATCCCAGTAGGTCGCGATTTGGCCGTATTCGACGATCACGGGTCCAGATGGCCAGCCATGTCCGGTGATGAGCTCGACCTGAGCCGGTGCCCTGAGGCGTCACCCCTCGAAAAGAAGTGGGCTGTCCAGTCGCCGAGTCGGTACGGTCCGCCTGGCCATGAGTCGTTTAGCGGCCCAAGACGTCGCGCTCGGGTTCGCCCCGACGCGGAAACCCCGGTTCGAATCCGGGCCGTGGCCACCCTTGGCGCGTCTGCCCCTGCCCGGGGGCGGGCCCGGGTCCTAGTGGCGATTTGGCCTCATTTGGCGATCGTGCGCTATGGAGGCCTGTGGAGCCTCGACCTCTGAGTCGAGGCGATCCGCCGGCCTGCCCTCTCGATGCGAACTGCGGGCATGGTCGTCGCTGAGGTCCGCCGGGCACGTCAGACGGTCGCTCAGTGCCGGTGGTGGTCGGGGCTGGTCGCGACGGTTGCTGTACTTCGCTGCTGTACAGCACCGATCTCAGTGGTCTGACCTGGGAATCCCAGCCTTGGGCGACGTGGGGAAGTGCGCACCCTGGCGCACCTCGATTCCCCGTGAGTCCCCGCCCGTTCTGGCACAGAAGTGGCACGCTTCGCGGCCCCCTCGAACCGGCATCGATCAAAGCTCTTGCGGCTCGCCTGCGGCAGTGTCATCCGTGGAACTTCCGCGGCCTCGCCTGGTTGCCCGAATTTGGTCGATGATGAGTCCCGCAGTTGCAGCCAGGAAGCCGATCGCCGCTACGCCGAAACCCACCCTCAGTAGTGGCGGTCGTCCGTTACTCAAAGCGCGGAAGCCGGCCCAGGCCGCTGCGGCCATGAGCCCGAGACCTTGTATCCACCATCGCTCATCTCTGGCCTTTGTCATGTACTTAATCAGCGTCATACGTGATGATCTCACTCGCGCCGGAGTTCGACCCGTGCCGCGCTGATCCATCAGCACGGTTCCCGCAAGCGTGAACGAGAGATCGTGGACGGCATCGACGCCATGATCGTGGACGCTCTGAAGCGCCGGCCGCGCTCGAAGGGGACGGGAGGGGCACGAAGGACTGAAACGGCCCCAGGAATGCCGAAGGCCCGGGGAGAGGAAACCGACCTCTCACCCGGGCCTTCGTCGTACAGAGCGGGCGACGGGAATCGAACCCGCGTAGCTAGTTTGGAAGACTAGTGCTCTACCATTGAGCTACGCCCGCACGCGACGCGCCGCAGGTCGGTGACCGCGGCACTTCAGGCATCGTAGCGGGTCGGCGACCTGCCGCGCACACCCCGTTTGCCGGGCCCGCCGCGGCGCGCGCCGGGACTGGGTAAAAGCGGCGGTCAGGCGGCCTGCGGCCATGTACCCTTCGTGTCGCACCAGACGGGGTGTGGCGCAGCTTGGTAGCGCGTCCGCTTTGGGAGCGGAAGGCCGTGGGTTCAAATCCCGCCACCCCGACCAACGACCGGCCACCACCGGCCATCGACTCGGCCATCGGTGGTCGATGAACGGCCATCACCGGCCGTCACCGGCCATCTGCGCGGTCACCTCGCTTGATCGCCTTTGGGGCGTGTCGTCGCTGCCGTTACTATGCAAGCTGCACGCCCGTATGCCTCATCCTCTGGTAAGTCCTCCGGGCGGCGAATCCGCGGGAGCCGGTCTGGCTCCGGCAGAAACCAAGAAGTCAGCCCCCAAGGAGACCGAACCGTGAAGAGCGCCGTGGAGACCCTGAACCCGACTCGGGTTCGGCTCAGCATCGAGGTGCCCTTCGAGGAGCTCAAGGACAGCCTCGACGCGGCGTACAAGAAGATCAACCAGCAGGTCACGGTGAAGGGCTTCCGTAAGGGCAAGATCCCCGCCCGGGTCATCGACCAGCGCTTCGGCCGTGGCGCCGTGCTGGAGGAGGCCGTCAACGACGCGCTGCCGAAGTTCTACACGGAGGCGGTCAACGAGGCCGAGATCGACGTCCTCGGCCAGCCCGAGGTCGACATCACGGAGCTGAAGGACGGCGAGACGCTGAACTTCACCGCCGAGGTCGACATCCGCCCGTCCCTGGAGCTCCCCGAGGACTTCTCCTCCATCGAGGTCGAGGTCGACGCCGTCGAGGTGTCCGAGGAGGACATCGACAAGTCGGTCGAGCAGCTCCGCGAGCGCTTCGCCTCGACCTCCCCGGTCGAGCGGGCCGCCGAGGACGGCGACGTCGTGACCGTCGACCTGGAGGCCAAGGTCGACGGCGAGATCCTCGAGGACGGCGTCGCCAGCGGCGTCTCCTACACCATCGGCTCGGGCGAGCTGCTGGAAGGCATCGACGAGGCCGTGAAGGGCCTGGAGGCCGGTGGCGAGGCCACCTTCTCCTCCGAGCTCAAGGGCGGCTCGGCGGCCGGCAAGGAGGCCGAGGTCACCGTCAAGGTCACCCAGGTCGCCGCCCGCGAGCTCCCCGAGCTGGACGACGAGTTCGCGCAGCTCGCCTCCGAGTTCGACACCCTCGAGGAGCTCAAGGCGGACAGCCGCAAGCGCCTCGAGGACATGAAGCAGTACGACCAGGCCACGCAGGCCCAGGAGCGCGTCCTGGAGAAGCTGCTGGAGCTCGTCGAGGTGCCCGTCCCCGAGAAGCTGCTCGAGGACGAGGTCAACACCCGCAAGCACAACCTGGAGCACCACCAGCTCGGCCAGATGGGCCTCGAACTCGACAAGTACCTGGAGATCCAGGGCAAGACCGCCGAGGAGTTCGAGACCGAGACCCGTGAGGCCGCGGTCAAGGGCATCAAGACCCAGTTCGTGCTCGACGAGCTCGTCAAGCGCGAGAAGCTGAACGTCAACCAGGAGGAGCTCACCGAGCACCTCATGCGCCGTGCCGCCTCCTCCGGCATGTCCCCCGACCAGTTCGCCCAGGCGGTCGTCGAGGGCGGCCAGGTTCCGCTCCTGGTCGGCGAGGTCGCCCGCGGCAAGGCTCTGGCCACGGTCGTCGAGTCCGCCACGGTGAAGGACACGAACGGCGAGGTCATCGACCTGGACGACGAGGAGGACACCGAGGAGGCCGCTGCCGAGGCGGAGACCTCCGAGGAGAGCGCCGAGGAGAAGACCGAGGCCTGACCGGCCTCGCGTCACCTCTGACGCAGACATGAGGGCCCCGGAGCGTTATGCGCTCCGGGGCCCTTCTGGCATCCGGCGGGATGACCGGCGGGAGGATGCGGGAGGGCGGAGGGGCGGTCCTCAGGGCGGTCGGCGGACGGCCTGCCCAGGGGGGTGCGGGCGGGGTGCCGGTGTGCGGCTCCGCTGCGGAGCGCGACCGGCCACGACCGTCCGCGTGACGGCCCGCGGCCACGCACGAACGGGAGCCCCACGTCTACGCCCCCGGCGAACACCCTCCTCTCCGGGATTCTCCGAAGGGACCCGCGCGTTAGGGTCCATGAGTACGAGGGCAGGGGAGTCTCCGTTGCCCCCAGCAGTACACGTGAGACGGCCCGGCGCCGTCGTAAGACGAGCAGGTGGATACGTGACGAATCTGATGCCCACAGCCGCCGGCGACCCCATCGGTGGTGGCCTCGGCGACCAGGTCTACAACCGGCTGCTCGGCGAGCGGATCATCTTCCTCGGCCAGGCGGTCGACGACGACATCGCCAACAAGATCACCGCACAGCTGCTGCTCCTTGCCGCCGATCCGGACAAGGACATCTACCTCTACATCAACAGCCCCGGTGGCTCGATCACGGCCGGCATGGCGATCTACGACACGATGCAGTTCATCAAGAACGACGTGGTGACCATCGCCATGGGCCTCGCGGCCTCCATGGGGCAGTTCCTGCTCAGCGCGGGCACTCCCGGCAAGCGCTTCGCGCTGCCGAACGCCGAGATCCTGATCCACCAGCCCTCCGCGGGTCTGGCGGGGTCGGCCTCCGACATCAAGATCCACGCCGAGCGGCTGCTGCACACCAAGAAGCGCATGGCCGAGCTGACCTCGCAGCACACCGGCCAGACGGTCGAGCAGGTCACCCGCGACTCGGACCGCGACCGCTGGTTCGACGCGTTCGAGGCCAAGGAGTACGGCCTCATCGACGACGTCATCCCGACGGCTGCCGGCATGCCGGGCGGCGGCGGTACCGGGGCGGCCTGAGGACCACTGACGGCAGCAGGGCCACGCAGGGCGCTTCGCGGAGCCCCCTGAGTCCCTGAGCCCCTTCCGGAGTCTCCGGGAGCCCGCTGGACCCTGCGGAGTTCCGAAGCCCTCGGAGGCCCCCGGAGACCCCGGAAGCCCCGGGAACGCGCCGAGGCACCCGGCGGCACTCAGAGGCACCGGGAGTTCCGGAGCCCCTGGGAGGCCCTTCCGGACTCCCGGACTTCCAGGAGCTCCCTCGGATCCTCCCCGGAGGCCCCCGAAGCTCCTGGAAGTCCCTGGGAGCCCTGGGGGGCCGCTCGGAGCCACTTCGAGGCCATGCCGGGCTCCCCGGGTCACCGAGGCCCCCGGAAGCCGTCAGCGCCCCATCCAGCCCCTCCAGCCCACCGCCCCAGTCCTCTTTTCAGGAGACACCGTGAACGACTTCCCCGGCAGCGGCACCTACGCCCGCACCGAGGCCGAATACACCGGCCCTCGCGCCGAATCCCGCTACGTCATCCCGCGCTTCGTCGAGCGCACCTCCCAGGGCGTCCGCGAGTACGACCCGTACGCGAAGCTCTTCGAGGAGCGCGTGATCTTCCTGGGCGTGCAGATCGACGACGCCTCCGCCAACGACGTCATGGCGCAGCTGCTGTGCCTGGAGTCGATGGACCCCGACCGGGACATCTCGGTCTACATCAACAGCCCCGGCGGCTCCTTCACGGCGCTGACCGCGATCTACGACACGATGCAGTTCGTGAAGCCCGACATCCAGACGGTCTGCATGGGTCAGGCGGCCTCCGCCGCCGCGATCCTGCTGGCCGCCGGTACGCCGGGCAAGCGCATGGCGCTGCCGAACGCGCGTGTGCTGATCCACCAGCCCTACAGCGAGACCGGCCGCGGTCAGGTCTCCGACCTGGAGATCGCCGCCAACGAGATCCTCCGGATGCGTGCGCAGCTGGAGGACATGCTGGCCAAGCACTCGACCACGCCGATCGAGAAGATCCGCGAGGACATCGAGCGCGACAAGATCCTCACGGCCGAGGACGCCCTGGCGTACGGTCTGGTCGACCAGATCATTTCCACCCGCAAGCTGAACAACAACTCGCTCGTTTAGCGCACGGGGTCGTCCCGTTCGGGCCCCCCTCGGCACGGTGTGACACGGTCCACGTCACAGTGAACCGTGCCAAGGGGGGCCCGAACGGGGGGCCCGGCAAGGTACCGTCGGGATAAGGCAGCACCAGGAGCCGCTGGATTCGAAAGCGTCCAGTCGTCTCCCAGGCGAAGGGGAAGCACACCGTGGCACGCATCGGTGACGGCGGCGATCTGCTCAAGTGCTCGTTCTGCGGCAAGAGCCAGAAGCAGGTCAAGAAGCTCATCGCAGGGCCCGGTGTGTACATCTGCGACGAGTGCATCGACCTCTGCAACGAGATCATCGAGGAAGAGCTCGCGGAGACGAGCGAGGTCCGCTGGGAGGAACTCCCGAAGCCGCGCGAGATCTACGAGTTCCTCGAGGGGTACGTGGTGGGCCAGGAACCCGCCAAGAAGGCCCTGTCGGTCGCGGTGTACAACCACTACAAGCGCGTCCAGGCGGGTGAGAACGGCGGCGCCCAAGGCCGCGAGGACGCCATCGAGTTGGCGAAGTCCAACATCCTGCTGCTCGGCCCCACGGGATCGGGCAAGACGCTCCTGGCACAGACCCTGGCGCGCATGCTGAACGTCCCGTTCGCGATCGCCGACGCCACGGCGCTGACCGAGGCGGGCTACGTCGGCGAGGACGTCGAGAACATCCTGCTGAAGCTGATCCAGGCCGCGGACTACGACGTCAAGAAGGCCGAGACCGGGATCATCTACATCGATGAGATCGACAAGGTCGCGCGGAAGAGCGAGAACCCCTCCATCACCCGTGACGTGTCGGGCGAGGGCGTGCAGCAGGCCCTGCTGAAGATCCTGGAGGGCACCACCGCCTCGGTCCCGCCGCAGGGCGGCCGCAAGCACCCGCACCAGGAGTTCATCCAGATCGACACGACGAACGTGCTCTTCATCGTGGGCGGTGCCTTCTCGGGCCTGGAGAAGATCATCGAGACCCGGGCCGGCGCCAAGGGCATCGGCTTCGGCGCGACGATCCGCTCCAAGCGTGAGCTGGAGTCCAAGGACCAGTTCGAGGCCGTCATGCCGGAGGACCTGGTCAAGTTCGGCATGATCCCGGAGTTCATCGGCCGTCTCCCGGTCATCACCTCGGTCCACAACCTGGACCGCGAGGCGCTCCTCCAGATCCTCATCGAGCCGCGCAACGCGCTGGTGAAGCAGTACCAGCGGCTCTTCGAACTCGACGGTGTGGAGCTGGACTTCGAGCGGGAGGCCCTGGAGGCCATCGCCGACCAGGCCATCCTCCGCCAGACCGGCGCGCGCGGCCTGCGCGCCATCATGGAGGAAGTCCTCCAGGGGGTCATGTACGAGGTCCCGTCCCGCAAGGACGTGGCCCGCGTCGTCATCACGGCGGACGTGGTCCTCTCCAACGTGAACCCGACCCTGATCCCGCGCGACGCGCGCGGCGGCCGCGGCCCGGGCGAGCAGAAGACCGCCTGATCCACACCCGTACGACGAAGGGGCCCCGGTCGACCGACCGGGGCCCCTTCGTCGTTGGGTCGAGCGGTCCAGAGCGTCAGGCCTTGACGCGGATCTGGTCGCGCAGCTTGGTGGTGATGTCGATCGCCACGTCCTTGGTGATGCCCTTCGTCGCGTCACCCGGCGAGACCATGGCGATGGTGCTGTAGTCGGCCCAGGCGCAGAACCAGTCGGTCTTCTCCTGCTTGCTGACCGTGTCCGTGCCCTTGGCCGCCTGGCACTTCATGACCGCGCCGTCGAGGTCGGCCGCAACGGGCTCGCCGACCAGCTCGGTGTCGGCGCCGCTGCTGCTGGACTCGGAGGAGCTCTCCTCGGACGACTTCTTGAAGCCGGCGAAGAAGGTGTCGAGCGCCGTCTCGGGGTCGGCGATCGTGCCGTAGGCGCCGGCGTAGGTGATGCCCTTGGCCGTCGCGAGCTCGGACGCGTCGGGGACGGTGCTCGGGTCCTCGGGGTCGTACCCGCTCAGGTCCGCCGTCGAGTAGACGCCGATCACGGTCTTGCCGTCCTTGACGCCGCTCTTCTCCAGGTCCGCCGCCGTGTCGTCGCCCGCGGTCGCGCCGTCGTCGGAGGCCCGCGTGTACTCGGTGAGCACCTTCGTCGGTGTGGCCAGCTTGTGGGCGCCGTCGTCCTCCAGGCCGCCGGCGCCGCCGCCTCCGCCGATCACGAAGTACGCGCCCACGCCGATCGCGGCGACGACCGCGACCGCGCCGATGATGATGCCGGCCTTCTTTCCGCCGCCGCCCGGCGCCGGGGGCTGCGGGACGCCGTAGGGAGGCTGGCCGTAGGGCGGCTGCTGGCCGTAGGGAGGCGTCGGCTGCTGGCCGTACGGCGGCTGCGGCTGCTGGCCGTAGGGCGGGGTCTGCGGGGGGACGCCCTGCGGGGGCTGCTGCGGGTGGCCGTAGCCGGGCTGCGGGGCGGGAGGCTGCTGGGGGTAGCCGTAGCCGGGCTGGGGCGCCTGCGGCGGCTGACCGTACGGACCGGGCTGGCCGTACGGTCCGGGCTGCTGGGGCGGCCCGCCGTACGGGCCCGGCTGGTTGTGACTCATTTCTGGGTTCCCCTCCAGTGCTTATGTGATTTTCACATCCTGACCCAAAGCCAACACCGGTACGGCGGCGGGGCCCCCACCGTTACAGAGGAAACACGTTTCGGGACGGCGCCGTGACACCCCTAAACTGGGCGCGTGACCGAGAACGCTCAGCAGCAGCCATCAGCGCCCCACACCGAACTGCCGACCCAGTACGCGCCGGCCGACGTAGAGGGGCCGCTGTACGAGCGCTGGGTGGAGCGGGGCTACTTCGAGGCCGACGCGAAGAGCGAGAAGCCCCCGTACACCGTCGTCATCCCGCCGCCGAACGTCACGGGCAGCCTGCACCTCGGGCACGCCTTCGAGCACACCCTCATCGACGCCCTCACCCGCCGCAAGCGCATGCAGGGCCATGAGACGTTGTGGCAGCCCGGCATGGACCACGCCGGCATCGCCACGCAGAACGTCGTCGAGCGGGAGCTGGGCAAGGAGGGCAAGTCCCGGCACGACCTCGGCCGTGAGGCGTTCGTCGAGCGCGTCTGGCAGTGGAAGGGCGAGTCCGGCGGCCAGATCAGCGGCCAGATGCGCCGCCTGGGAGACGGCGTCGCGTGGTCGCGTGAGCGCTTCACCATGGACGAGGGTCTCTCGCAGGCCGTCCAGACCATCTTCAAGCGGCTCTACGACGACGAGCTGATCTACCGCGCCGAGCGCATCATCAACTGGTGTCCGCGCTGTCTCACCGCGATCTCCGACATCGAGGTCGAGTACCAGGACGACGACGGCGAGCTCGTCTCCATGAAGTACGGCGAGGGGGACGACACCATCGTCGTCGCCACGACCCGCGCCGAGACGATGCTCGGCGACACGGCCGTCGCCGTCCATCCCGACGACGAGCGCTACAAGCACCTGGTCGGCAAGGAGATCCGCCTTCCGCTGACCGAGCGCTCCATCCCGGTCGTCGCGGACACGCACGTCGACCCGGAGTTCGGCACCGGCGCGGTCAAGGTGACCCCGGCCCACGACCCGAACGACTTCGAGATCGGTCAGCGCCACGACCTGCCGTCCCTCACCATCATGGACGAGCACGCCGTCATCACGGCCCACGGCCCCTTCCAGGGCCTGGACCGGCTCGAGGCCCGCTCCGCCATCGTCGCCGCCCTGCGCGCCGAGGGCCGGATCGTCGCCGAGAAGCGGCCCTACAGCCACTCCGTCGGACACTGCTCGCGCTGCAAGACCACCATCGAGCCGCGCCTTTCCATGCAGTGGTGGGTCAAGGTCGGCCCGCTGGCGAAGGCGGCCGGTGACGCCGTCCGCGACGGCCGCGTCAAGATCCACCCCCAGGAGATGGAGAAGCGCTACTTCGACTGGGTCGACAACCTCCACGACTGGTGCATCTCGCGGCAGTTGTGGTGGGGTCACCGGATCCCGGTCTGGTATGGGCCGAACGGCGAGATCGTCTGCGTCGGTCCCGACGACGAGGCGCCGACCGGCGAGGGCTGGCGTCAGGACACCGACGTCCTCGACACCTGGTTCTCCTCCGGCCTGTGGCCGTTCTCCACGCTCGGCTGGCCCGAACAGACCGAGTCGCTCGCGAAGTTCTACCCGAACTCGGTCCTGGTCACCGGCTACGACATCCTCTTCTTCTGGGTCGCCCGGATGATGATGTTCGGCCTGTACGCGATGGACGGCACCCCGCCGTTCCACACCATCGCCCTGCACGGCATGGTCCGCGACCAGTTCGGCAAGAAGATGTCGAAGTCCTTCGGGAACGCGGTCAACCCGCTGGACTGGATGGACAAGTACGGCTCCGACGCGCTCCGGTTCACCCTGGCCCGAGGCGCCAACCCCGGGGTCGACGTCCCGATCGGCGAGGACTGGGTCCAGGGCTCCCGCAACTTCGCCAACAAGATCTGGAACGCGACCCGCTTCGCGCTGATGAACGGCGCCACGGTCGACGGGCCGCTGCCGGACGCCTCGAAGATGTCGGCGACCGACCGCTGGATCCTCTCCCGGCTCAACTCCGTCGTCGCCGAAGTGGACGCGCTCTACGAGGACTTCCAGTTCGCGAAGCTCTCCGACGCGCTGTTCCACTTCGCCTGGGACGAGGTCTTCGACTGGTACGTCGAGCTGTCCAAGACGACGTTCATGGCCGGCGGCGACGCCGCGAAGGTCTCCGGCCGCGTCCTCGGTGAGGTCCTCGACGTCACCCTCAAGCTGCTGCACCCGGTGGTCCCGTTCGTCACGGAGACGCTGTGGACCACGCTCACCGGTGGCGAGTCCCTCGTCATCGCCGAGTGGCCCGAGGCTGTGTCCGTTCCCGGTGCCGACGCACCGGGCGGCTTCCGGGACACGGTCGCCGAGCAGGAGATCCGGAGCCTCCAGTCCGTGATCACCGAGGTCCGCCGCTTCCGCGCCGACCAGGGCCTCCAGCCCGGCCAGCGGGTCCCGGCCCGGCTGACGCTCGACGGCACGGCGCTGGCGCCGCACGAGACCGCCATCCGCCAGCTCCTCCGTCTCCAGCCGGAGGGCGACGCCTTCTCGGCGACGGCGACTCTGCCGGTCGCGGGCGCCACGGTCGCGCTGGACCTGTCCGGCACGATCGACGTGGTCGCGGAGCGCAAGCGCCTGGCCAAGGACCTCGCGGCCGCCGAGAAGGAGAAGGCCCAGGCCGACGCCAAGCTCGGCAACGAGGCGTTCCTGGCGAAGGCCCCGGACAACGTGGTCGAGAAGATCCGCGGCCGCCTCACCAAGGCGGACGAGGACATCGCCCGCATCCGCACCCAGCTGGAACGCCTGCCGCAGGCGTAGGCACCGTAAGGCGCCATGACGAAGAAGGCCCCAGGGACCGGTACGGTTCCGGGGGCCTTCGCCTACGTCTGTCACCGGCCGTCCGTAGACTGGCCCCGTGAGCGAGCTCCCCCCGAACGGCAACCAAGACGACCTGCCCGACCCCCTCGATCCCTTCGACGAGATCATCGCGGAGGAGACCGACCGCGACCCCGATCTCGCGGTCATCGAAGCCGGCAGCCGTACCCTCCGCACCCAGGGCGGCGCGCCGCAGGCCGATGTGCCCACGCGCCCCGGGGACCCCGAGGTCGACAAGGCCCTGCGCGAGGTCGAGGCGGAGCTGGCCACCCGCTGGGGCGAGACCAAGCTGGAGCCCTCGGTCGACCGCATCGCCGCGCTGATGGACGTGCTGGGGGACCCGCAGCGGTCGTACCCCTCGATCCACATCACCGGGACCAACGGCAAGACCTCCACCGCCCGCATGGTCGAGGCCCTGCTGAACGGCTTCGACCTGCGCACGGGCCGGTACACCTCCCCGCACGTCCAGTCGATCACCGAGCGGATCAGCCTGGACGGCGCGCCGATCTCCGCCGAGCGGTTCATCGAGACGTACGAGGACATCAAGGCGTACGTCGAGATGGTCGACGGCATGCAGGAGTACCGGCTGTCCTTCTTCGAGGTGCTCACCGGCATGGCGTACGCCGCCTTCTCGGACGCCCCGGTCGACGTCGCCGTCGTGGAGGTGGGGATGGGCGGCTCGTGGGACGCGACCAACGTGATCGACGGTGACGTCGCCGTCGTCACGCCCATCGACCTGGACCACACCGACCGGCTCGGGGAGACGACCGCCGAGATCGCCGCCGAGAAGGGCGGGATCATCAAGCAGGACGCGACCGTCATCCTGGCCCAGCAGCCCGTCGACGCGGCCCAGGTGCTGCTGAAGAAGGCCGTCGAGGTCGACGCGACCGTGGCCCGCGAAGGGCTGGAGTTCGGGGTCGTCGCCCGCCAGGTCGCCGTCGGCGGACAGATGGTCACCCTGCGTGGCCTGGGCGGCGAGTACCCCGAGGTGTACCTGCCCCTGCACGGTCCCTACCAGGCGCACAACGCGGCCGTCGCGCTCGCCGCCGTCGAGGCGTTCTTCGGCGTCGGCTCGCAGCGTCCCGAGCCGCTCGACATCGACACGGTCCGCAAGGCCTTCGCGGCCGTCTCCTCGCCGGGCCGTCTCGAAGTCGTACGACGTTCCCCGACCGTGGTCCTCGACGCCGCCCACAACCCGGCCGGCGCCCGCGCCACCGCCGAGGCCGTCGGCGAGGCCTTCGACTTCAGCCGGCTGATCGGTGTGGTCGGGGCCAGCGGCGACAAGAACGTGCGAGGGCTCCTGGAGGCCTTCGAGCCGATCTTCGCGGAGGTCGTCGTCACCCAGAACTCCAGCCACCGCGCGATGGACGCCGACGAGTTGGCCGCTATCGCCGTCGAGGTGTTCGGCGACGACCGCGTCCAGGTAGAGCCGAGGCTGCCCGACGCTCTGGAGGCGGCGGTCACGCTCGCCGAGGAGGAGGGCGAGTTCGCGGGCGGCGCGGTGCTGGTCACCGGTTCCGTCATCACGGTCGGCGAGGCCCGGCTGCTCCTCCTCGGAAAGGGCTGAGGTCCCCCACCATGCGTACGCTCTGCTCCTCGACCCTGATCGGCGAGTTCTTCGTCATCGGCTTCGCCGGTCTGGTCGCCATGAAGGACGCCGACCTGTCCACCGCCACGGTGTGGACGGTGTGCGGCATCGCCATGTTCCTCAGCGTGCTGCTGTGCGGCATGGTCACCCGGCCCGGGGGCGTCGCCCTCGGCTGGGCGCTTCAGATCGCCCTCGTCGCCTCCGGCTTCTTCGTTCCGATCATGTTCTTCCTGGGGGTGCTCTTCGGAGCCCTGTGGTGGGCGTCCGTGCACTTCGGGCGGAAGGTCGACGAGGCGAAGGCGCGCTTCGCGGCCCAGGCCGCCGCAGGCTCTCCGGATACCGCTGACGCTGCGTAACAGGTGGCAGGACATGCCCTGTAACCTCATCCCACCGCACACACCGGCAGTAGAAACACACCGGCAGTAGAAGGAGTCACCTCGTGAGCCAGCGCACCCTCGTCCTGCTCAAGCCCGACGCCGTCCGTCGTGGCCTGACCGGCGAGATCATCAGCCGTATCGAGCGCAAGGCCGGCTGGCAGATCACCGCGCTGGAACTGCGGACCCTGGATCAGGACACGCTGGAGCAGCACTACGGCGAGCACAAGGGCAAGCCCTTCTACGAGCCGCTGGTGGAGTTCATGGCCTCCGGTCCGGTCGTCGCGCTGATCGTCGAGGGCGACCGGGTCATCGAGGGTGTGCGCGGCCTCGCGGGTCCGACCGACCCGATCGCCGCGACCCCCGGTTCCATCCGCGGCGACTACGGTGTGATCGTCCGCGAGAACCTGATCCACGCCTCCGACTCCGAGGAGTCCGCCGAGCGCGAGGTGAAGATCTTCTTCCCCGGCCGAGTCTGATCCGACGGCGGCCGGAGCGGCTGTAGCGGGCGATCGAGGGAACGTGAGCCCCCGAACGCCCGTCTCCAGAAGCGAACCCTCACAGCATCTGCAAACAATGGCGGAGACCGCTCCGCAGTGTTCGTGCAGGCGCGTTTACGATGGAAGCCTTCACGTCACAGCACCCACCTCGCCGACCTGATAAGCCCTCAAAGCTCATGGAAGGCCAGTCGAATCCTGATGGGGAACTCAATGTCGTTCATCGGCCGTGACATGGCTGTCGACCTCGGGACCGCCAACACGCTGGTGTACGTCAGGGGTCGCGGGATCGTACTCAACGAGCCGTCCGTCGTCGCGATCAACACCAACACCGGTGGCATCCTCGCGGTCGGCTCGGAAGCGAAGAAGATGATCGGGCGCACGCCCGGCAACATCGTTGCCGTGCGTCCGCTGAAGGACGGCGTGATCGCCGACTTCGAGATCACCGAGCGGATGCTCCGCTACTTCATCCTGAAGATCCACAAGCGGCGGTACCTGGCTCGTCCGCGGGTCGTCGTCTGTGTGCCCTCGGGCATCACGGGCGTCGAGCGCCGCGCCGTCATCGAGGCGTCGACCCAGGCCGGCGCCCGTCAGGTGCACATCATCGAGGAGCCGATGGCCGCGGCCATCGGCTCCGGCCTGCCGGTCCACGAGGCCACCGGCAACATGGTGGTGGACATCGGCGGCGGCACCACGGAGGTCGCGGTCATCTCCCTCGGCGGCATCGTCACCGCCCAGTCCATCCGCGTCGCGGGCGACGAGCTGGACAGCTCGATCATCCAGCACATCAAGAAGGAGTACTCGCTCCTCCTCGGTGAGCGATCGGCTGAGCAGATCAAGATCACGATCGGTTCCGCGTATGACCTCGACGACGACCAGCACACCGAAATCCGTGGCCGGGACCTCGTCTCCGGACTGCCCAAGACCGTGGTCATCTCGGCCGCCGAAGTGCGCAAGGCGATCGAGGAGCCGGTCAACGCGATCGTCGACGCGGTGAAGACCACGCTCGACAAGTGCCCGCCGGAGCTGTCCGGCGACATCATGGACCGCGGGATCGTCCTTACCGGCGGCGGAGCCCTGCTGCGTGGTCTGGACGAGCGGCTGCGCCGGGAAACCGGCATGCCCATCCACATCGCCGAGGACCCGCTGGACAGCGTGGCGCTCGGCGCCGGGAAGTGCGTGGAGGAGTTCGAGGCGCTCCAGCAGGTCCTGGACGCCGCGCCCCGCAGATGACGTAACGCTTCGATTCCGCCGTACGGGATGATCTCCTCTCGTGCGGCGGATCGTTGATATCCAGGCATAAGCTCCCACAAAGCGCCCTTGGTCATCCTGGCCCGGGGCTACCCCCGATTCCTGATCCTGATTCCTGATTCCTGATTCCTGTTCTTGGTTTTTTCTCGAGGAAGGGCACGGCCGCCGCACGTGAGGGACACACGAGAGAGTCGGCTGCTCCTGGTGCTGCTGATCGCCGTAGCGTTCGCGCTGATCACGGTGGATATCCGGGGTGGGGAGGATTCCCCGGTCGACGGTGCCCGGCAGGCCGCGGCCGCGGCCTTCGGCCCGATCGAGAACGGCGTGGCGTCGGCGGTGGATCCCGTCGGCAACGCCGTCTCCGCCGTCCGGGACTCCGGTGAACGCCATGACCGGCTCACCGGTCTGGAGAAGGAGAACGCGGCTCTCAAGGCGAAACTCGGCAGCGACGACCGCAACCGCAGCCGGCTGGCGCAGCTCGACAAGATGCTGAAGATCGCCGGCACGGGCCAGTACGGCATCAAGGGCGCGGAGGTCATCGCGATAGGAGCGGCCCAGGGCTTCTCCTGGACCATCACCATCGACGTCGGCGCGAACGACGGCGTCAAGCGCGACATGACGGTCCTCAACGGGGACGGTCTGGTCGGGCGGGTCACCACCGTCGGGCCCGACACCGCGACCGTGCTCCTGGCCAGCGACCCCGACTTCACCGTCGGCGCCCGGATGGAGGCGTCCGACGAGCTCGGCTTCGCCTCCGGGCAGGGCGACCGGCCGCTGCGCGTCGAACTCCTCAACGGCAAGGCCGAGGTGAAGAAGGGCGACCGGCTGGTCACCTTCGGCTCGCAGGCCGACAAGCCCTTCGTGCCCGGCGTCCCCGTCGGCGTCGTCTCCCGCGTCGACCCCTCCGGCGGCGACCTCACCCGCACCCTCTACGTCACGCCGTACGTCAGCTTCACCAAGCTCGACATCGTGGGCGTGGTCGTCGAGGCTCCGAAGAAGGACCCGCGCGACACCGTGCTCCCCTCGAAGCCCAAGCCGGTCCCCACGCCGACGGTGACCGTCACGGTCACTCCGAACGCGAACGCACCCGTAGACGGCCAGCAGCAGTAGGAGCTGACAACCCCATGCGCGTCAACCGGATCCTGCTCTCCGTCCCGCTGGTCGTCGTCGCCCTGGTGATCCAGGTGAGCGTCCTCGCCCGCCTCCACCTCCCGGGCGCCGTCCCCGACCTCCTGCTGCTCACCGTGCTGGGCCTCGCCATGGTCTACGGCCATGTCGGCGGCGCCCTCATCGGCTTCGGCGCCGGTCTGCTCGCCGACCTCGCGCCGCCCGCCGACCACGCCGCCGGGCGTTATGCACTCGTGCTGTGCGTGATCGGCTACCTCGCCGGGCTCATCAAGCCGGAGAGCGGGCAGATCAAGTCGGCCACCGGCCCGATGGTCGTGGTCGTCGGCGCCGCGATCGGCTCCACCCTGCTGTACGCCGGGGTGGGCGCCCTCGTCGGCGACACCGCCGCCCGCCATGTCGGCCTCACCGGCCTGCTGTTCACGGCCGGACTGTACGACCTGCTGCTGGCCCCGTTCGTCGTCCCCGCGGTCATGTTCCTGGCACGACGCGCCGACAACGACCCCCTCGCGGAGACCAACTCCGCCGCCAAGGGCCCGGACATCTCCTCCGGCTGGCGCTCCTCCGGGACGGGTCTCAGGATCGGCGGGCAGCGCAACGGGCTGAAGCTGAAGGCGGCCCGCTCACGCGGGGCGCGCGCCGGTCGTATCAAGGGGGTCAAGCGGCTGTGAACGCGGGCGAGTTCACCCGAATGTCCACCCGATGGCTCGCCCGTAGGTTCCCCCGTAGGTTCACCCGAACGGGGAAGTTCTGGCGGAACGTGGCCTCACAGGCCCGTCGTTCATCCTTCGTACGCACACCTGTCCGCGTGCACACGTCCGCGTACTGAGAGGGGGAGGCACCGCAGTGACCAACATTCCCGAGACCGGTCGGACCCCACGGGTCCAGATCAGGCTCGTCGTGATCCAGATCCTCGTCCTCTCCCTGCTCGGCACCCTCGGCGGCCGCCTGTGGTACCTGCAGATCCGGGAGGGCGCGGAGTACGCCAAGGAGGCCTCCGGCAACCACGTCCAGCAGGTCGTCGAGCCCGCCGTGCGCGGCTCGATCCTGGACGCGCGCGGGGTGGCCCTCGCCGACAACGAGACACGGCTCGTGGTCTCCGCCTCCCGCACCGACCTGCTGAAGCAGAAGGACGACGGCAAGGCGGTCCTGGCCAAGCTCGCGGGCGTCCTCGGCATGAGCGCCGAGGAGGTGGAGCAGAAGGTCCGGCTGTGCGACGCGAAGACGCCCCAGCCCTGCTGGAACGGCTCGCCCTACCAGCCGATCCCGATCACCGACGAGGCCACCGCCAAGCAGGCTCTCCAGATCCGCGAGCGCGCCGAGGACTTCCCCGGCATCACCGCCGAGCCCGAGGCCGTGCGCCGTTACGCGGCCCCCGGCAACGCCAACACCGCCCAGGTACTCGGCTATCTCTCCCCGGTGACGGACGACGAGCTCACCAAGGCCCAGGACACCGACTCGCCCTACCTGCGCTCCGACCAGGTCGGCCGCAGCGGCCTGGAGCGCCAGTACGACAAGGAACTGCGCGGCAAGGCCGGCGTCACCCGCTACGAGGTGGACAACCTCGGCCGTGTCATCGGCCAGGCCGAGGCGGACGCGGCCCAGCCCGGCTCCAACCTCGTCACCAGCATCGACGCCCGCGTCCAGCGGGTCGCCGAGTACGAACTGAACAACGCGATGAAGATCGCCCGCACCCAGTTCGACAAGATCACCGGCGAGAACTACAAGGCCGACTCCGGAGCGGTCGTGGTGATGGAGGCCAAGACGGGCCGTGTCGTCGCGATGGCGTCCGCACCGGCCTACGACCCCAACGTCTGGGTCGGCGGCATCTCCGCCAAGGACTACAAGAAGCTCACCGGTAAGAACTCCGACTACCCGCTGCTGAACCGGGCCATACAGGGTCAGTCCGCGCCCGGTTCGACCTTCAAGGTGGTCTCCACGGCCGCCGCGGTCGAGGCGGGCTACGAGTGGGACGGCGGCTACCCGTGCACCAGCTCGTACTCGGTGGGCGGCCAGGTCTTCAAGAACTTCGAGGGGGAGAGCTTCGGCCCCATCTCGCTCGGCCGGGCCCTGGAGGTCTCCTGCGACACCGTCTTCTACGGCCTCGCGGACCGGGAGTGGAAGAAGGACGGCGGCATCAACCCGGCGAAGGGTGAGCCCAAGGACTACTTCTACAAGGCCGCCCACCAGTTCGGTCTCGGCAAGGAGACCGGCATCGACCTGCCCAACGAGGTCACCGGCCGCGTCCCGGACCGCCAGTGGAAGGAGTCCTACTGGAAGGCCAACAAGGACTCCTGGTGCAAGTACGGCAAGAAGAACGGCAGTTACGTCGAGATGATCGCGTACGAGAACTGCCTCGAGGGCAACAAGATGCGCGAGGGTGACTCGATCAACTACTCCATCGGTCAGGGCGACACCCTCGTCACCCCGATCCAGGAGGCCGTGATCTACGGGGCGCTCGCCAACGGCGGCACGATGTACACCCCGACCATCGGCAAGGCGATCGTCAGCGCCGACGGCAAGACCGTCCAGGAGATCAAGCCCAAGGTCCAGGGCAAGCTGCCGGTCGACAAGGCGACGGTCAAGGGCATGGACGCCGCGCTGGAGGGCGTGGTCACGCGCGGTACCGCCGCCTGGAAGTTCGGCGGCTGGCCGCAGGCGGAGATCCCGCTGCACGCCAAGACCGGTACCGCGGAGGTCTACGGCAAGCAGACGACGTCCTGGCTCGCCACGTACAGCAAGGACTACACGGTCGTGATGACGATCGCTCAGGCCGGTACCGGCTCGGGCGCCTCCGGTGAGGCCGTGCGGCACATCTACAACGCGATGTACGGCGTCGCCGACGACGGCAAGATCGACAAGAAGAACGCCCTGCTGCCCACCCCGCAGACCAGCCTGCCGAAGGTCCAGGCGGACGGCACGATCAAGGCCCCGAAGGTCTCCAAGGACCCGGCGAAGGAGCAGCGCGTCAGCCAGGAGGGCGCGCCGGAGCCGGACGAGACGCAGTCGGCGGCCACCGTGCAGCAGAACACGAGCACCAACCGAGACACCCGCAGGCGACGGCGGAAGAGGGGAAGCCGGAGGATGTGCACATGAGCGGCGCGAATGGTTTCTCCGTCTCCGGATACGGGCCCGCGCGGGCCGGCTGGACCCGGGTCCTCGCCCGTGACTCGCTGGCCCGGCGGCTGGACTGGCCGATACTGATGTCGGCGGTCGCCCTGTCGCTGATCGGCTCGCTCCTGGTCTACTCGGCGACCCGCAACCGCACCGAGATCAACCAGGGCGACCCGTACTACTTCCTCGTCCGGCACCTGATGAACACCGGCATCGGCATCTGCCTGATGATCGGCACGATCTGGCTCGGCCACCGCACCCTGCGCAACGCGGTACCGGTCCTCTACGGCCTCTCGCTCATGGGGATCCTCGCGGTGCTGACGCCGCTGGGTTCGACGGTCAACGGCGCGCACTCCTGGATCGTGGTCGGCGGCGGCTTCTCGCTCCAGCCCTCGGAGTTCGTGAAGATCACGATCATCCTGGGCATGGCGATGCTGCTCGCGGCCCGGGTCGACGCCGGCGACAAGCTCTACCCCGACCACCGCACGGTGCTGCAGTCCCTCGGGCTCGCGGCCATCCCCATGCTGATCGTGATGCTGATGCCCGACCTCGGGTCGGTCATGGTCATGGTGATGATCGTGCTGGGCGTGCTGCTGGCCTCCGGCGCCTCCAACCGCTGGGTCTTCGGACTGCTCGGCGCGGGCGCGGCCGGCACGATCGCCGTCTGGCAGCTGCACATCCTGGACGAGTACCAGATCGCCCGCTTCGCCGCCTTCGCCAACCCCAGCCTCGACCCCGCGGGCGTCGGCTACAACACCAACCAGGCGCGGATCGCGATCGGCTCCGGCGGCCTCACCGGCGCCGGGCTGTTCCACGGCTCACAGACCACGGGCCAGTTCGTCCCGGAACAGCAGACGGACTTCGTCTTCACCGTCGCGGGCGAGGAGCTGGGCTTCATGGGCGCGGGCCTGATCATCGTTCTGCTCGGTGTGGTTCTCTGGCGTGCCAGCCGCATAGCTCGCGAGACGACGGAGCTGTACGGAACGATCGTCGCCGCGGGCATCGTGGCCTGGTTCGCCTTCCAGTCCTTCGAGAACATCGGGATGACCCTGGGGATCATGCCGGTGACGGGTCTGCCGCTGCCGTTCGTCTCCTACGGCGGCACGTCGATGTTCGCGGTCTGGGTGGCGGTGGGGTTGCTCCAGTCCATCCGGGTGCAGCGGCCCATGTCGGCTTAGGAGGCGCGAGAAGGCGCCAGACCTTCTGTTTTCCCCTGGTCGGGTCGTGATTCGGGTCTCGTGCGCACTGCCGTTCGGGCCCGACTCCGACTAGGTTCGATTCATGACGGAGACGAAACGCGAGATCGAGCGCAAGTACGAATCCGATGAGAGCGGGCTGCCCGACCTGACCGGTGTCGCCGGGGTCGCGTCCGTCCTCGACAAGGGCGTCACCGAGCTGGACGCGACCTACTACGACACCTCCGACCTACGTCTGGCCTCGGCCTCGATCACGTTGCGTCGCCGCACCGGCGGCTCCGACGCCGGCTGGCACCTGAAACTGCCGGTGGCACCCGGCGTCCGGGACGAGATCCGGGCCCCGCTCTCCGACGCCGTACCCGACGAGCTCGTCGGGCTGGTCCGCTCCCGTGTGCGTGAGGGTCAGCTCGTGCCCGTGGTGCGGCTGCGCTCCAGCCGGGACATCCGCGAACTCGTCGACGCCCAGGGCAGGCTGCTCGCCGAGGCGAGCGTGGACGCCGTACGCGCGGACCGGAAGTTCGGCGGCGAGGGCAGCGCCCAGTGGACCGAGATCGAGGTGGAGCTCGCCGACGGCGGCGATCCGGTCCTGCTCGACAAGGTGGAGAAGCGGTTGCGCAAGGCGGGCGTACGGCCGTCGAAGTCGGCGTCGAAGCTGGCGCGGGCGCTGGCGGAGACGAAGGGCGGGCATCCGCGGCCGAAGGACGAGGGCCCCGTCGAGCCCGTCACCGCCGGTGACCACGTCCTGGCGTACATCCGTGCCCAGCGGGACGCGATCGTCGAACTGGACCCGGCCGTGCGCCAGGACGCCGAGGAGTCGATCCACGACATGCGGGTCGCCACCCGCCGGCTACGCAGCACGTTCCGCTCTTTCCGCAAGGTCCTCGACCGGGAGGTCACCGACCCGATCGGCGCCGAACTGAAATGGCTGGCCGGGGAGCTGGGCGTGGGCCGCGACCACGAGGTGCTGGCCGAACGGCTGAACGCCGGCCTCGGCGAACTGCCCTCCACCCTGGTCTCCGGCCCGATCCACGACCGGCTGCGCGCCTGGGCCAAGGCCGGGGAGCACGGTTCCCGCCGCCGGCTGCTCGGCGTGCTCGACTCGCAGCGCTATCTGACGCTCCTCGACAGCCTGGACGCCGTGGTCACCCACCCGCCGATGCTCAGGGCGGCCGTCAGGAAGCCGGACAAGGTGCTCGCCAAGGCCGTACGCAAGGACTTCGGAAAGGTGTCCGCGCTGGTCGAGGAGGCCATGGAGCAGCCACCGGGCACCGACCGCGATCTCGCGCTGCACGAGGCCCGCAAGAAGGCCAAGCGGACGCGGTACGCGGCCGAGACGGCCGGCCCGGCCCTCGGCGGCACGGCCAAGACCCTGGTCAAGTCCATGAAGTCGCTCCAGAGTCTGCTCGGCGACCACCAGGACAGCGTCATGGCCCGCACCACCCTGCGGGAGCTGTCCGCGGTGGCGCACGCGGCGGGGGAGAGCGCCTTCACGTACGGCGTGCTGTACGCCCACGAGGAGCGGCGCGCGGAGCGGGTGGAGGAGGCCCTGCCGGCCGAGTGGAAGAAGACCAGCGGTTCGATGGAGGTTTAGGAGCCGGATTTTCGCGGACGGGGCAGTCCTCCGAGCGGGTTACGCTTGATGGTCACCCCTGTCCCCGTCAGCTCACGAAGGTAACGCCGCGATGTCTGTCGATTCGGTCTTCCCGCAGCTAGAAGCCTTGCTCCCGCATGTGCAGAAGCCGATCCAGTACGTGGGCGGCGAGCTCAACTCCACCGTCAAGCCCTGGGAGTCCTGCGACGTCCGCTGGGCGCTCATGTACCCGGACGCGTACGAGGTCGGGCTGCCCAACCAGGGCGTCATGATCCTCTACGAGGTGCTGAACGAGCAGGAGGGGGTTCTGGCCGAGCGCACGTACAGCGTGTGGCCGGACCTGGAGGCGCTGATGCGGGAGCACGCGGTCCCGCAGTTCACCGTGGACGGCCACCGTCCGGTGAAGGCCTTCGACGTCTTCGGACTGTCCTTCTCCACGGAGCTGGGCTACACGAACATGCTGACGGCGCTGGACCTCGCGGGTATCCCGCTGGAGTCCAGGGACCGCGGTCTCGACGACCCGATCGTGCTCGCGGGCGGCCACGCGGCCTTCAACCCCGAGCCGATCGCCGACTTCATCGACGCGGCGGTCATCGGCGACGGCGAGCAGGCCGTGCTGGACATGACGAAGATCATCCGCGAGTGGAAGGCGGAGGGCCGGCCGGGCGGCCGCGAGGAGGTCCTCTTCCGTCTCGCGAAGACGGGTGCGGTGTACATCCCGCGCTTCTACGACGTGGAGTACCTGCCGGACGGCCGGATCGCCCGAGTGGTGCCGAACAGGTCGGGCGTTCCGTGGCGCGTGTCGAAGCACACGGTCATGGACCTGGACGAGTGGCCCTACCCCAAGCAGCCGCTGGTTCCGCTCGCCGAGACGGTGCACGAGCGCATGTCGGTGGAGATCTTCCGCGGCTGCACCCGCGGCTGCCGTTTCTGCCAGGCCGGCATGATCACGCGCCCGGTGCGAGAGCGGTCGATCACCGGTATCGGCGACATGGTCGAGAAGGGTCTGAAGGCGACCGGCTTCGAGGAGGTCGGACTGCTCTCGCTGTCGAGCGCCGACCACAGCGAGATCGGCGAGGTCGCGAAGGGCCTCGCGGACCGCTACACGGAGGACAAGATCGGCCTGTCCCTCCCCTCCACCCGCGTGGACGCCTTCAACGTGGACCTGGCGAACGAGCTGACCCGCAACGGCCGTCGGTCCGGCCTGACCTTCGCCCCCGAGGGCGGCTCGGAGCGCATGCGCAAGGTCATCAACAAGATGGTCTCCGAAGAGGACCTGATCCGGACGGTCTCCACCGCGTACGGCAACGGCTGGCGCCAGGTGAAGCTGTACTTCATGTGCGGTCTGCCGACGGAGACGGACGAGGACGTCCTGCAGATCGCCGACATGGCGATGAAGGTGATCGCCGAGGGCCGCAAGGTCTCGGGCCAGAACGACATCCGCTGCACGGTGTCGATCGGCGGGTTCGTGCCGAAGCCGCACACCCCGTTCCAGTGGGCGCCGCAGCTCTCCGCCGAGGAGACCGACGCGCGTCTGCAGAAGCTCCGGGACAAGATCCGCGGCGACAAGAAGTACGGCCGCTCCATCGGCTTCCGCTACCACGACGGCAAGCCGGGCATCGTCGAGGGCCTCCTCTCGCGCGGCGACCGCCGTATCGGCGCCGTCATCCGGGCCGTCTACGAGGACGGCGGCCGCTTCGACGGCTGGCGCGAGCACTTCTCCTACGATCGCTGGATGGCCTGCGCGGACAAGGCGCTGCCCGCCTTCGGCGTGGACGTCGACTGGTACACGACACGTGAGAAGTCCTACGAGGAGGTCCTGCCCTGGGACCACCTGGACTCGGGCCTCGACAAGGACTGGCTCTGGGAGGACTGGCAGGACGCCCTCGACGAGACGGAGGTCGAGGACTGCCGCTGGACGCCGTGCTTCGACTGCGGGGTGTGCCCGGCGATGGACACCCACATCCAGGTCGGTCCGACCGGCAAGAAGCTGTTGCCGCTGGAGGTCAAGAAGCCCGCTCCGACCAGCTGAAACGGGGCGTGCGAGGGTGAGTGAGGCGCTGCGGCGGACCGCGGAGGCCGTGGCTGACGTCACGGAGGACGAGGTGGCCGCAGCGCTCGGGTCGCTTGGGGCGCCGAGAGGGCGGGAACGGCGTGCCGTGGCCACCAACATGCTGAGAACGCCGCTGCCGTCGCCCGAGGGCTCTTCGCGGATCCGGTCCGAAGTGGAATGGGTCGGCAACTGACACCGATCCCGGGATGGGCGCCCATGACGGCGTCGCCTGAGTGGCTGCTCTCGGTTCGCGCGGCTTTTCCTTGCTTCCTGGCGTGTTGATATCCGCTAGGGAGGAGGTGGGCATGCCGGCGAGCGAAAAGCCTGCGAGCGGCCCGCGGTGGGGAAGCTCAGGTGATGGCCCTCCTTCTGGCCAGCGGCCGGTCAGTGCACCAGCAGGTCGATCACGCCCGTCAGGTCCTCCTCACCGCTGCCCTCGGCCAGGCGACGGCGCATGAGCCGGAAGTAAGGGCTGAGCAGTTCCGGGCTGACACCCTGCTGCTCGGCGGTGCTCAGGAAGGTCGGCGTGCCGGCCACCTGCATGGCGAGACTGGAGACGACCCCCTTGGTGTAGTCGCCGCTCCGTAGCTGGTCGGCGGTCTGGTGAACTGCCGGGGCCATCGCGACGAGCCAGTCGGCGAGCAGCGGGGCGAGCGCCGCAGGGTCGATGTCCTCCTTGCGGATCAGGGCGAAGGCATGCGCGGCTCCGGCGAACATCCCGTACATGGCGCTGAGCAGGGCGACGTCGTGCAGGGTCGCGAAGCCCGCGTCCTCGCCGACGTAGGTGGTGCCGGCCGGGACGCCCAGGGTGTCCTTGTGCCGCTCGAACAGCTCCCGCGAACCGCTGTAGAACACGTAGCCACCGGCTTGCGGGACGCCGATCATCGGAGGGACAGCCATGATCCCGCCATCCAGGTAGCGGGCGCCGCGCTCGCGGGCCCACTCGGCGCGGGCTCGGGCCTGGGCAGGGGTGCTGGTGGTCAGGTTGACCAGGTCCTTGTCGGCCAGGTCGGTGCCGGCCAGTACCTCATCGACCGAGGCGTCGTCCAACAGACAGACGACGACCAGGGTGTGCGCTGCAACCGCCTCAGCGGTGCTGTCCGCGACGGTGGCTCCCTCGGCGGCCAGCGCCGCCGCACGGGCCGGGGTGCGGTTCCAGACAGTGAGCGGGTGGCCGGCGGCAAGCCAGGTACGGGCCAGCGCGGTGCCCATCGCGCCGAGGCCCAGCAGCGTGACGGAGGCTTTCTCAACAGTGTTCTGTGCCATGCCGATTAGGCTGGTCCCAGGCCCGGAGGTGATCAAGTACGCACTTCGGAGTGGGTGGTTACCCCGGGGGGAGCGAGCACGTCAGAAGGGTGGGGCATGACGACGCTGAACCGGCCGGTTGCACCAGACGGACACGCCTGCGGGATCGACACCGCGATGGAGGTGATCGGCGGCAAGTGGAAGGTGCTGATCCTCTGGGCACTCCACGAGCACCCCTGCCGCCGCTTCGGCGAACTGCGTCGCCTGCTTCCGGGGGTCACCGAGAAGGTGCTGACCTCTCACCTACGTGAGATGGAAGCGGACGGCGTCGTGCACCGCGTCTCCTACGACGAGGTGCCGCCCCGCGTCGAATACTCGCTGACCGAGGACGGCACACGCCTCAACGACGCACTCCAGCCGCTGGCCGCCTGGGGACGCGGGCGGCCGAACACTCGACGGCCGGAAGAGCGAGCAGGCTAGAGACCGTGTGGTGAAAGTGCTGGTCACAGCCACTCGTGAGGACGCGTTCCACTCGCGAGCCTCACCGCCTGCCAATACGACAACCATGCCGTCCGCCACACGGCAACCATGCCAGTCGCAGCCGGCTGACAGCGTGGTTGGACGGTGAAGCAGGCGGTGGGGAGCGCGGCGCACGGCCACTGAGGATTCGCAGTGGCCCTGCGGGGTATCGCGACACATGCCCGGAGGTCGGTCGGCGGACCTCCGGGCATCATGTCCAGCGTGGTGCGGGGTCCGTCACGAGCCGCCGTTGATGACGTTCGCCAACGGTTGCAGGATCACCTTGGTCCAGGGGTTGGGCAAGCCGGTGACGGGGTCGTTGCAGTCCAGAGTGGCCGGGTTGGTGCCGCCGACCGCGACGCAGGTGGTCTCCCAGACCTGGCCGGTGGTGGTCACGACGTCGAACTTGATGGGGTTCCCGATATTGGCGTTGTGCCCGTTGACGGCGGCGCCGCAGACGAAGCCGACGTCACGTCCGTTGGCGTCCACCCCGCCTGCGGGATAGTTGGCGTGGGTGCTGAGGTCGGTCCACAGGAACGGGCGGGGCGCGATGCCGCGGAGGTCGTGGATACCGGCGAAGGTGTTTCCGCCGGTCAGTGCGACCCTCAGCTCGAAGTTGTTGGAGTCCTGCGCGGCGTCGATGTCGGAGCAGGGGCCCGTCGCCCCGGTGGCTCCGGTCGCCCCCGTCGGTCCGGTGGCTCCGTCGACGCCGTTCGTGCCGGTGGCGCCCGTGGCTCCGGTGGCTCCGTCGACGCCGTTCGTGCCGGTGGCTCCGGTGGCTCCGTCGACGCCGTTCGTGCCGGTGGCGCCCGTGGCTCCGGTGGCTCCGTCGGTGCCGTCCGTGCCGGTCGCACCCGTGGCCCCGGTGGCTCCGTCGACGCCGTCCGTGCCGGTGGCGCCGGTGGCTCCCGTCGCGCCGTCGACGCCGTCCGCGCCGGTCGCTCCGGTCGCGCCGTCGACGCCGTCGATGCCGTCCGTACCGGGGGCGCCGGTGGCTCCCGTCGCTCCGGTCGCGCCGGTGGCTCCCTTGTCACCCTTGGGGCCCTTCGGACCCTTGGGCCCGGTGGGGCCGGTCGGGCCCTTGCACTGGTCGTTGCCGCCGGCCTCGATCGCCCTCGAACTGTGGTGCTCCGGCTTGTGGTGTCCCGGCTTGCACTTGTCACCGGGGGAGGGCAGCTCCGCCTGTACCCGCTCGGTGACGCTGCGGGCCGCCGCCGCGGCCGGGCTGATCACGCCGGCCGCCAGGATCACCGCGAGCGAGGCCACCATGCCGGCCTGCTTGCATCTGTGTCGGGCTACCGGTCCGAGGAGGGAGTACGGTCCGAACTCAGGTCGCATTTGCGTGCTCCTTGCATTGTTCGGTCCGGGCACTCCCCGAACCTGATGGCGAGCTTGACCCGGGCAGACCGGTTCACGCGAGGCACAAGGTCCAAAAGATACTTTTAATAGACTTATCGGACTAATCGATGCGTACTGACGGGGTACTCCTCGCGTGGAGCGGGGGGCCGGGGAGCGGACCTGTGTCAGGTTGACGCCCGTGACCCACCAGACCCTGTGCCTGTGCATGATCGTCAAGGACGAGGCGTGCGTGATCGAACGCTGCCTGGAGTCCGTACGGCCCCTCATCGACCACTGGGTGATCTCCGACACCGGCTCGACGGACGGCACACAGGACCTGATCCGCAAGGTGCTGGACGGCATCCCGGGCGAGCTCCACGAAGAGCCCTGGGTCGACTTCGGGCACAACCGGACGCGGAACATCCAGCACGCCCGCGGCAAGGCCGACTACCTGCTCACTCTCGACGCCGACCACGTCATGCGCCAGGACGCCCCGCTGCCCCGGCTGACGGCAGACTCGTACATGCTGCGTTACGACACCCCGGGCACCCAGCACCGTTTCAAGCACCTCATGCGGGGCGACCGGGCCTGGCGCTACGAGGGCGTCACCCACGAGTACCCGTGCACCGACGGCCCCGACCGGCAGGAGAACCTGGACGCCCTCGTCATCGAGGACCATGCGGACGGCGGCTGCCGCAGCGACAAGTTCGAGCGCGACGCGCGCCTGCTGCGGGGCGAGTTGGAGCGCGACCCCGCCAATCCGCGCACCGTCTTCTACCTGGCCAACACCGAGCGCGACCTGGGCCACGCGGACGAGGCGATCGCACTGTACGAGCGGCGTGCCGAGCTGGGCGGCTGGGGTGAGGAGGTCTACTGCTCGCTGCTGGAGGCCGGGATCCTGCGGGCGGAGAAGACGGACGACTGGCCCGGAGCCATGAACGCGTTCTCCCGGGCCTGGGACTCCCGCCCGGCCCGCCTCGAAGCCGTCTACGAACTGGCCTCGCGCCTGCGTCGCCAGAGCCGCTACCACACCGCGTACGCCCTGCTCGGCGCGGTCGTCGGCAGGGGCGAGCCCGACGACCTGCTCTTCACCAGGTCCTGGGTGTACCGGTGGGGCCTGCTCTTCGAGTTCGCCATCTGCGCCTACTGGGTCGGCGACCACCAGGCCGCCGTCCGGGCGTGCGACACGCTGCTGGCGATGCCGGACCTGCCCGATGCCGTCCGCCGTCAGACGGAGACCAACCGCGAGTTCTCCGCGCCCCACGTCAAGGCCGTCCCCCGGCCGGCCGGCCCGGAACGCCGTCCGAAGGCGTCCCGGGCGGGGAAGGCGGCGCGGCCCCGGAAGAAGTAGCCGGCCCCTGACCCACCCTCAGCAGCGCATCCACCGGGGCGGTTGTAGCGTCTACGTCGTTATGGACCTGGAGAAACCGCCCGCCGGACCGCCCGCCGGACCGCCCGCGCAGCCGCCCGTGCGGGAGCCCGCACGGGAGCCCGAGGGGTGTCTCGTCGTGGCGATCCGGCTCCCCGTGCGGATCGTCGTGCTCGTGCTGGTCGTGCCCGTGCGGATGGTGTGGGACGCGCTCGTCGTCGTGGGGCGGTTCCTCCGGGACACGGTGCTCCGGCCGTTGGGGCGGGCCCTGCTGTGGCTCGGGAAGGCGCTGTTCGTCCTGCCGTTGATCGGGCTGTGGCGGTACGTCGTCGTCCCCTTGGGCAAGGCGCTCGGATGGCTCGTACAGGTGCTGCTCGTGATGCCGGTGGTGTGGTCCTACCGGTACGTCCTGACTCCGGTCGGGCACGGCATCGCGTGGCTGGCGCGCGGGATCGGGGCCGGGCTGGCGTGGCTGTACGCGCGTCTGCTGACGCCGGTCGGGCACGCGTGCCGGTGGCTGCTGAAAGGCATCGGCGCCCTGCTCGCCGCCGTCGGTGTCGGCGCGTACACCGCCGTGGCGTGGCTGGTGCGGTACCTCGTCGTCGTTCCGGCCCGCTGGGTCCACCGGTGGATCCTCGCGCCGGTCGGGCGGGCGATCGCCTGGTGCGCGCGGGGGGTGTGGCGGCTTCTGGCGCTGCTCGTCACCGGGATCGGCCTGGTCCTGTACTGGGCCGCCCGGATCCTGGTCGTGCTGCCCGCGCTCGCCCTGTGGCGCTGGGTACTTGTTCCCGTCGGCCGCTTCCTGGCGGTCGTCGCGCGGGAGGTGGGGGACGCCCTCGGGCACGCCTGGCGGATCGCCGGGCGGATCTCGCGGGCCGTCGGGCGGTTCCTCGGGACGCTCTTCCGGTGGATCTTCGTGGAGCCCGTGCGCTGGGCGTACCGGACCGTCCTCACGCCGGTCGGGCATGTCGTCCGGGACGCCGTGCTGCGTCCCGCCGCGCGGGCCGCGCGCAGCGTGGGCCGGGCCACCCGGCAGACCCTGGCCGCCGCCCGGGAGACCGCCCGGCAGGCCCGCGCGGACGTGCGCCGGATGCTTTTCGGGGAGTCGCGGGAGCGGGCGGCGGTCGGCCGGCGGGAACCATCGGAGGGCGAGACACGTACTCTTGGTAGGAGTACGACCGCTCTCACGAAGGACTGAACGACACTGGGCAAGCGACAGCCCGAAGGCCCGCCGCCCGCACCCTCGGTGCAGCGCATCCGACTGCGCTACACCAAGCGCGGCCGCCTCCGGTTCACCAGCCACCGTGACTTCCAGCGCGCCTTCGAGCGTGCGTTGCGCCGTGCCGAGGTGCCGATGGCGTACTCGGCGGGGTTCACGCCGCATCCGAAGGTGTCGTACGCCAATGCCGCACCCACCGGCACGGGCAGTGAGGCGGAGTATCTGGAGATCGCGCTCTCCGCGGCGCGTGACCCGGAGAAGCTGAGAATCCTCCTCGACGAGTCGCTGCCCGCCGGGCTCGATGTCGTCGACGCGGTCGAGGTGCGGACCTCGGGTCTCGCCGACCGGCTGACGGCCTCCGTATGGGAGCTGCGGCTGGACGGGGTGGACCCGGCCGACGCCGATCGCGCGGTCGAGGCCTTCAACAAGGCCGACGCCGTCGAGGTCCAGCGCATGGCCAAGAACGGCGTTCGTACCTTCGACGCCCGCGCCGCTGTCGTACAACTCGAGACGCACAGTGAACCTGCCGATAGGCCGACGGACCAGCCCTGTGCGATACTGCGGCTGGTTGTTCGGCACGTGACGCCTGCTGTACGACCCGACGACGTCCTGTCCGGTCTTCGCGCCGTGGCCGACCTGGCGCCGCCGGTCCCCGTAGCGGTGACCAGGCTGGCGCAGGGGCTGCTCGATGAAGAGACCGGCACGGTGACCGACCCGCTCGCGCCCGACCGCGAGGCAGCTCTGGCCCCCACAACGGCCGATCCCGCTGCCGCCGCGAAGGCGACCGCGTAGGGAAGGTTCCGCGAAGGAACGAACGTCGTAGCGCCGCCCTCGGACTCGGGAGCCACCTGGGTCGGGCGGCGAACCGACCAGAAGACTTTCGCCAGGCCGTACGCATTCGGCGTACGGAACCGGCGAGACAGGACACAGAGAGCTCCCGTGCGGCGCCCGCGCCCCGGACGGCGGCACCGCGCATCGCGCGAGCCGCGGACGTCAACGGCGATCGATCCCTCGTGATCGACGCCGGACCGGGTGCGGCGCCCGGGAGCCTGACGGGAGAAACGCCCGCATGCTCGAGCCAACCGAATCCGCAGAGTCCGCCACGGACTCCGAAGCGAACACCCCCAGCGACACCCTGCCGCCGCGTCGTCGGCGCCGTGCCGCTTCCCGGCCGGCGGGTCCGCCGGTCGCCGCCGCCGACACCTCGGCCGAGACCACCACGCCGGCCATACCGGCCGTGGAGTCCGCCGAACAGTTGGCGCAGGAGGCTCTCGAAGACGAGACCGCCGAGGCCGCTCAGGCCGACGGCACGGCCGACACCAAGGCCGGGGAAGCCGCCGAGGCCGCGCCGCGTACCCGGCGCCGGGCCACGCGCCGTGCCTCCGCGCCCGCCGGGGCTCCGGCCGCCGACGAGGCCGCCGAGACCGTTCTGCCCGCGGCCGCCGCCGAGGTGAGCGCGCCCGCCGTGGAGGAAGCCCCCGCCGAGGAGGCTGCCGCCGAGGACGCTGCCCCTCGCCGTAGCCGTCGCCGGGCCACGCGTCGCGTGTCCACGCCTCCCGAGCCTCAGGCCGAGATCGTCGAGCCCGCAGCCGTGGAGCAGCCCGCCGCGCAGTCCGAGCCCGTCGCCCGGCCGGCCGACGAGGCGCCCGCCGAGGCCGCGCCCCGTACGCGCCGCCGGGCCACCCGCCGGGCGACCGCGCCCGCCGGTGCGCCGGAGGCCGAGACGCCCGCCGTCGCCGCCGAGGCCGAGGCTCCGGCCGTGACCGACGAGGCGCCCGCCGAGCCCGCTCCCCGGACCCGCCGTCGCGCCACGCGTCGGGTGACCGCGCCCGCCGAGGCCGAGGTTCCCGAGCCGGCCGTCACCGCTGCCGTCGCCCCCGTCGAGGAGGCGAAGGCTCCCGAGGCTCCTGCCGCTCCGGCCGAGGCCACGCCCGCCGCCGAGGCCGACGAGGACGCCGGTTCCCGTCGTGGGCGTCGTCGTGTGGTCCGTCGGGCCGCCGGAGGTTTCTCCGCGCCCTCGCAGGAGAGCACGGAGGGCGACGCGACGCGTCGTCCGGCGCGGCCCGCGGTCGCCGTGTTCCAGGCGCCCGTGTTCGCCGAGCCGCAGTTCCAGACGCCGCAGCGGGCCGCAGCCGAGGCTGCCGCCGCCGGGGTCGAGGAGACGGAGACCGAGGAGCCCGAGGAAGTCGAGGTGGCTCAGGAGGCTCCGGAGGCTCAGGAGGAGCCGACCGGGTCGCGTCGTCGCCGTCGTCGCCGGGGATCCGGTTTCGGCGAGGAGGCCGAGACCGGCCGGACCGCCGCGGCTGCCGCACCCGCCGCACCCGCCGCACCCGCCGCGCCCGCTGTCGCGGACGAGCCGGAGACCGAGCCGGAGGAGGCCGACGAGGCCGAGGACGTCGTCGACGGTGACGACGAGACCGAGGAGACCGGGTCGCGCCGCCGTCGCCGTCGTGGCGGCCGTCGCCGTCGTCGTGGCGATGCCGCCGACGGCGAGGGGGACGCCGAGTCCGACGAGTTCGCCGCCGAACAGGCCGCGCAGGACGCCGAGGACACGGCCGAGCAGGAGGACGAGGACGCGGAGGACACCGACGAGGACGCCGGTGGTTCCACCGCCGGCAGTCGTCGTCGCCGTCGCCGGCGTCGTCGCGCCGGCGACTCCTCTCCCGACGCCGAGCCGGGCGACGGGGACCCGGAGCGCACGGTCGTCAAGGTCCGTGAGCCGCGCAAGCCCTCCGAGCCGTCCGACGAGGTGCAGTCCATCAAGGGCTCGACCCGTCTCGAGGCCAAGAAGCAGCGCCGTCGGGAAGGCCGTGAGCAGGGCCGCCGACGGGTGCCGATCATCACCGAGTCCGAGTTCCTGGCCCGCCGCGAGGCCGTCGAGCGGGTGATGGTCGTCCGCCAGAGCGGCGAGCGCACCCAGATCGGCGTCCTGGAAGACAACGTGCTCGTCGAGCACTACGTCAACAAGGAGGAGGCCACCTCCTACGTCGGCAACGTGTACCTGGGCAAGGTCCAGAACGTGCTGCCGTCGATGGAGGCCGCTTTCATCGACATCGGCAAGGGGCGCAACGCCGTCCTGTACGCCGGTGAGGTCAACTTCGAGGCGCTCGGCATGGCCAACGGGCCGCGCCGCATCGAGGCCGCCCTCAAGTCGGGTCAGCCGGTCCTCGTCCAGGTGACGAAGGACCCGATGGGCCACAAGGGCGCCCGGCTGACCAGCCAGGTCTCGCTGCCGGGCCGCTACCTCGTGTACGTGCCCGAGGGCTCGATGACCGGTATCAGCCGCAAGCTGCCCGACACCGAGCGGGCCCGGCTGAAGACGATCCTCAAGAAGATCGTCCCCGAGGACGCGGGCGTCATCGTGCGCACCGCCGCCGAGGGCGCGAGCGAGGACGAGCTGCGCCGCGACGTCGAGCGTCTGCAGGGGCAGTGGGAGGACATCCAGAAGAAGGCGAAGAACGGCGGCAACGCCCCGACGCTGCTGTACGGCGAGCCGGACATGACCGTCCGGGTCGTGCGCGACATCTTCAACGAGGACTTCTCCAAGGTCATCGTCAGCGGTGACGAGGCCTGGTCGACCATCCACGGGTACGTCTCGCACGTCGCGCCCGACCTGGCCGTCCGCCTGTCCAGGTGGACCTCCGAGGTCGACGTCTTCGCCACGTACCGGATCGACGAGCAGCTCGCCAAGGCGCTGGACCGCAAGGTCTGGCTGCCCAGCGGCGGTTCGCTGGTGATCGACCGGACCGAGGCGATGGTCGTCGTCGACGTCAACACCGGCAAGTTCACCGGACAGGGCGGCAACCTCGAGGAGACGGTCACCAGGAACAACCTGGAGGCGGCCGAGGAGATCGTGCGTCAGCTGCGGCTGCGCGACCTCGGCGGCATCATCGTGATCGACTTCATCGACATGGTGCTGGAGTCCAACCGGGACCTGGTGATGCGGCGCCTGCTGGAGTGCCTGGGCCGTGACCGCACGAAGCACCAGGTCGCCGAGGTGACCTCGCTGGGGCTCGTGCAGATGACCCGCAAGCGGGTGGGCCAGGGGCTGCTGGAGTCCTTCTCCGAGACCTGTGTGCACTGCAACGGGCGCGGGGTCATCGTCCACATGGAGCAGCCGACCGCGGTCGGTGGCGGCGGCAAACGCAAGAAGCGCGGCCGCGGCGGCGACGGACAGGACCACGAGCACGAGACGGTGACGGCCGATGTCGTCGAGCCGTTCGTGGGCGTCGGGCAGGAAACGGAGAGCGAGGCCGAGGTCGCCGCGGAGGTGGCCGAGCCGGTCGCGCTCGAGGCCCCCGAGTTCGCGCCGGACGAGGAGCTGTACAGCAGCATCGCCGAGGCGGAGGCCGCTGCCACGCGTGGCCGGGGCCGTCGCCGGGCGAGCCGCCGGGCGTCCGCTCCGGCGGGTGCGCCGAGGGGCGGCGCGTCGCGCAGGGCGGGCGGCTCCGAGGCGAGCGCCGCGGAGGAGTCCGCCGAGGCTGCCGCGGAGGCGGTCGTCGAGGCGCCCACCGCGCAGGACGTCACCGCCGAGGCGGAGACCGAGCGTCCGGTGCAGCCGGCCGAGGCGGTCACCGCCCAGGCCGAGCCGGTCGCCGTCGAGGACCCGGTCGTCGAGGCGCCGGTCGTCGAGGCCCCGGTCGTCGACGAGGCCGCGCCCAAGGGCCGGGCCCGTCGTCGCGCCACCCGCAAGGTGTCCGCGCCGGCCGGTTCGCCCGCCGGGGCGGAGGCCGCCGTGCTGACGGTCGCCGAGCCGGTCGCGCCGGCCCCGGCCGCCGAGGCCGCTCCGGTGGAGCAGCCCGAGGCGGAGCAGGTCGCCGAGCCCGTCGTCGAGAGTGCGGCTCCGGCCCGCCCGCGGCGCCGTGCCGTGCGCAAGGCCACCGCGCCGACCGCGTCCGAGGAGACGGCCGTCGTGGTCGTGCCGTCGGTCGTGGCGGAGACCGTCGTCGAGGAGAGCGAGGCGCCCGCCGAGGAGGCGGAGGCCGCTCCGGCGAAGAAGGCGGCCGCCCGCAAGACGGCGAAGAAGGCCACGGCGAAGAAGGCCGCCACCAAGAAGACGGCGGCGGCGAAGAAGACGACGGCGAAGAAGACCGTCGCCAAGAAGACGACGGCGAAGAAGGCCGCGAAGGCGGTGTCGAAGACGACGACGTCGGCGGCCCAGCAGAGCCACCCGACCGTCTCGGTATCGACGCAGGAGTGACCTCCGCTTCGCTCCGGCTCTGATGCGGCGCGGGCAACCGGTATCCTCCGGGTGCCCGCGTCGCATTGCGTTCAGCAGCGAGTTACTCTGTGTCGTCCGGTTCTCGCTTGTGACGGAGCGCACGCTCTCTGTGAGTTTCACTGTGGTAACCCTAGGGAAAATCGCCGTCCGCGTGCTGGTAACGTGCACTGTGGTCCCGGTGGCCAATGACATGCACACCGTGACCCCGGCCGATGAGCACATCCGGTCTTCCAACCGGACACGGCCGACTTCCCGCAAGGAGCCCTCAGGGGGCGGGGTCCTGTGTACAACCCGTCCGCCCCGCTCACCGGCATCGGCGGACAACCAGGGATGCGGCCGTGCTGAGCATCGACACGGTCTCTTCCCGACCATGCAAGACGTGGTGCGGCTAAGAGGTCGCCGTAGAGGAGGGGATGTCGATGACCGACGCCCATGAGTTCATACCGGCCGCCAAACCCGTGATCGGCGAGGAGGAGATCGAGGCCGCGGTGCGCGTGCTGCGCAGCGGCATGGTCGTCCAGGGGCCCGAGGTGGCCGCCTTCGAGGAGGAGTTCTCGGAGTTCGTCGACGGGCGTCACTGCGTCGCGGTCAACTCCGGAACCTCCGCGCTGCACCTTTCGCTCCTCGCCCTCGGTCTCGGCCCGGGCGACGAGGTCATCGTGCCGTCGTTCTCCTTCGCCGCCTCCGCCAACGCGGTGCGGCTGGTCGGCGCCGACGTGGTCTTCGTCGACATCGACCCGGAGACGTACTGCCTGGACCCGGCCGCGGTCGAGGCCGCCCTGTCGCCGCGCACCGCCGCGATCATGCCGGTGCACCTGTACGGTCACCCGGCCGCCATGGACAAGATCATGGCGATCGCCGAGCAGCACGGGCTCGCCGTGATCGAGGACGCCTGCCAGGCCCACGCGGCCGCGCTGCACGGCACCCCGGTCGGCGCCTTCGGCGCCGCGGGCACCTTCAGCTTCTACCCGACGAAGAACATGCACAGCCTCGAGGGCGGCATGATCTCCACCGGGGACGCGGAGACCGCCCGCACCCTGCGCCTGCTGCGCAACCAGGGCATGGAGAAGCGCTACGCCAACGAGATCGTCGGCGCCAACGTGCGCATGACGGACGTGTCCGCCGCCATCGGCCGCGTCCAGCGCGGCAAGCTGACCGGCTGGACCGAGCAGCGCATCGCCAACGCCGCGTACCTCACCGAGCACATCACCGCGCCCAACGTGGTCACGCCGAAGGTCGCCGAGGGCGCTCGGCACATCTACCACCAGTACACGTTGCGCGTCCTGGGTGACCGCGACGCCGCCATGGCCAAGCTGACCGAGGCCGGCATCGGCAACGCCGTGTACTACCCGACTCCCATCCACCGGCTGAAGCCGTACTGGGAGCCGGACCAGAAGGCGGGCCGTGACTGGGACCTGCCCGAGACGGACCGCGCGGCCGCCCAGGTCGTGTCCCTGCCCGTGCACCCGGCCCTGTCCGCACAGGACCTGGAGCGCATCGTCACCGCCGTCAATGCTCTGGGGGAGCAACTGTGAGTACCGGGAAGTCGCTGCGAGCGGGACTCGTCGGCCTCGGTTCCATGGGGCGTCACCACGCCCGCGTCCTGTCGGGTCTGGAGGGCGTCGACCTCGTCGGCGTCGTCGACCCGATGGGCGACAAGTTCGGTGCCGCCCAGGGCGCGCCGATCCTGAACACCGTCGAGGAGCTCATCGCCCTCGGCGTGGACTACGCCGTCGTGGCCTGCCCCACCGCTCTGCACGAGCCGGTCGGTCTGGCGCTCGCCGAGGCCGGCGTGTGCGCGCTGGTCGAGAAGCCGGTCGCCGACACCGTCGACGGCGCCCGTCGTCTCGTCGAGGCGTTCGAGTCGCGCGGTCTGGTGGCCGGTGTCGGTCACATCGAGCGCTGCAACCCGGCGCTGATGTCGCTGCGTGCCCGGCTGGAGGCCGGTGAGCTCGGTGACGTCTACCAGGTCGTCACCCGCCGCCAGGGACCCTTCCCGCACCGCATCGCGGACGTCGGCGTCGTCAAGGACCTCGCCACCCACGACATCGACCTCACCGGCTGGGTGACCGGACGCCAGTACGCGTCCATCGCCGCGCACACCGTCTCCAAGAGCGGCCGTGAGCACGAGGACATGGTCTCCGCGGTGGGGCGGCTCGACGACGGCACCATGGTCAACCACCTGGTGAACTGGCTGAGCCCGCTCAAGGAGCGGTTCACCTCGGTGACCGGTGACCGGGGCTGCTTCATCGCCGACACGCTCACCGCCGACCTCACGTTCCACTCCAACGCCGCCGTGACCACCGAGTGGGAGGCCCTGCGGGCGTTCCGCGGGGTGTCCGAGGGCGACATGATCCGGTACGCCATCCCGAAGCGCGAGCCGCTCCAGGTCGAGCACGAGCTGTTCCGGGACGCGGTGCTCGGCAAGCAGGCCGACATCTGTACCCTGCGCCAGGGCATGCGTACCGTCGAGGTGGCGGCCGCGGTCCTCGAGTCGGCGACCAGCAACCGCACCGTGTCCCTTCAGCCGGAGGATCTGGCCGCAGATGGCAGCTGAGCATCACACATCGGGGGAACGGTGCGTGCTCGGCAGGACTCCTATGTTCTGTGAGACTTTCCCCGCAGGACCCAGCCGGCCGTCGGCTGTCGGAGACCAGGAGCCGGAGAATGTGTGCTGCGCCTGACGTCAGCGTCGTCGTTGCCGTCTACAACACGATGCCGTACCTGACGGAGTGCCTGAACTCCCTCGTCGGGCAGAGCATCGGCCGTGAGCGGCTGGAGATCGTCGCCGTCGACGACGGCTCCACCGACGACAGCGGCACCGAACTGGACCGATTCGCCGCGCTGTACCCGGACACCGTCAAGGTGCTGCACCAGCCGAACTCCGGCGGCCCGGCCGCGCCCAGCAACCGGGCGCTGGACGTGGCCACCGGCCGTTACGTGTACTTCATCGGCTCCGACGACTACCTCGGTGAGGAAGCGCTGGAGCGGATGGTGGACTGCGCCGACCAGCACGGCTCCGACGTCGTGGTCGGCAAGATGGTCGGCACCAACGGCCGGTACGTGCACCAGGCGCTGTACAAGGCGAACGACCCGGACGTCAGCCTGTACGACTCCGCGCTGCCCTTCACGCTGGCCAACACCAAGTTGTTCCGCCGGGACCTGGTCGAGAAGTACAAGCTGCGCTTCCCCGAGCACCTGCCCGTGGGCAGCGACCAGCCGTTCACCATCGAGGCGTGCGTCCGCGCGAAGAAGATCTCGGTGGTGGCCGACTACACCTGCTACTACGCGGTCAAGCGCGGTGACGCCAGCAACATCACGTACCGCGCCGACCACCTGGCTCGGCTGCGGGCCGCAGCCGAGATCATGGAGTTCACGGCCGGTCTCGTCGAGGCGGGCCCCCAGCGGGACGCGCTGCTGCGCCGGCACTTCACCTGGGAGCTCGCCAAGCTCGTCCAGGACGACTTCCCCGGCCTGGACCGCGAACTCCAGCGGCAGATCTGCGCGGGCATCGCGCGGCTCGCCGACCTCTACTTCACCGACGGCATCCGCGACGCGATGGACGTCAAGCGGCGGGTACGCATAGCACTCGCCCGGGCCGGCGCGATCGACGAGCTCGCCGAGGCGATCAGCTCGGAGAAGGAGCACGGGGCGCCGCCGTTCGTCCTCGAGGGCGAACGCGCCTACGCCCGGTACGCCGGCTTCCGCGACCCGCGCATCGGCCTGGCCGACCGGGTCTACGAGCTGGTCGGGGAGTCCGTGCCCGGCCGTCTCGCCCAGGGCACCGAGCTGCTGGCCTCCGCCTGGGAGCAGCAGGGCGAGGCGCTCACCTACACGCTGTCCGTGCGGGTGCCGGTGCTCGGCGACGTCGACGGCGCGGTGCTGCGGCTCGCCGACAAGGCCATGCCCAAGTCGGCGAACAAGCCCGGCGCGCGCCGGCTGAAGGCGGACCACGCCCTGCCGGCGCCGGTGGGCGAGGTCACGCTCGAGCCTTCCGAGGACGGCGCGGCCACCGTGCTGCACGCCCGGATCCCGCTGGCGTACGTCACCGCGAAGCGGGGCGTGCGGGTATACCTGGACGTGGCCGGTTCGACGTACGAGATTCCCGTACGGGGCAAGGACCTGCCCATGCCGCTGGCCCGCCAGTGGGGCCGGGAGGGGGACCCCTACCGGGCGTCGGCCGTGGTGAACGACAAGGGGCGTGTCGTGATCGACACGGCCCAGATGTACCCGCCGAAGATCACGGTGCTCCGCCGGGGGCTGGAGAGACTCGTGCGGAAACTGAAGTCCGGGGCCGGCCGCCTGAAGCGGGCCGCCGGCGCCAAGAAGTCCAAGCCGACCGGCTCCAAGAAGCCGACCGGTTCCAAAAGGAAGTAGCGACCCTCCATGAACATCTGTGTAGTAGCACTCGGCAAGATCGGCCTGCCGCTGGCCGTGCAGTTCGCCTCCAAGGGCCACCGGGTCATCGGCGCGGACGTCAACGAGAAGGTCGTCGAGCTGGTCAACGCCGGCGTCGAGCCGTTCCCCGGCGAGCACGACCTCGACGTCAAGCTGAAGCAGGCCGTCGACGCCGGCCTGCTGAGCGCGACCACGGACACCGCGTCCGCCGTCGCCGAGTCCGAGGCCGTCGTCGTGGTCGTCCCGTTGTTCGTGGACGCCGAGGGCACCCCGGACTTCGGCTGGATGGACTCCGCGACGAAGGCGATCGCCCAAGGCCTCAAGCCCGGCACGCTCGTCAGCTACGAGACCACGCTGCCCGTCGGCACCACCCGCACCCGCTGGGCGCCGATGCTGGCCGAAGGCTCGGGGCTGACCGCGGGCGAGGACTTCCACCTGGTGTTCTCCCCGGAGCGGGTGCTGACCGGCCGGGTCTTCGCCGACCTGCGCCGCTACCCCAAGCTGGTCGGTGGCGTCGACGAGGCGTCGAGCGCCCGTGGTGTGGAGTTCTACGAGCAGGTCCTGGACTTCGACGAGCGCGCCGACCTGCCGCAGGCCAACGGCGTGTGGGACCTGGGCACCGCCGAGGCCTCCGAGCTGGCCAAGCTCGCCGAGACGACCTACCGGGACGTCAACATCGGCCTGGCGAACCAGTTCGCGCGCTTCGCCGACAGCAACGGCATCGACGTCAAGAAGGTCATCGAGGCCTGCAACTCGCAGCCCTACAGCCACATCCACCAGCCGGGCATCGCCGTCGGTGGTCACTGCATCCCGATCTACCCGCGGATGTACCTGTGGAACGACCCGGCCGCGACCGTCGTGCGCTCCGCCCGTGAGGCGAACGCCGCGATGCCCGAGTACGCCGTCGACCTGCTGGCCGCCGCCTACGGCGACCTGACCGGCGTGGGCGTGCTGGTGCTGGGCGCCGCCTACCGCGGTGGCGTGAAGGAGACCGCCTTCTCCGGCGTCTTCCCGACCGTCGAGGCCCTCAAGGCGCGGGGCGCGGTGCCCTTCGTCTCGGACCCGATGTACACCGACGAGGAGCTCGCCGCCCACGGCCTGACCCCGCACGCGGGCGAGAAGGTCACCGCGGCGATCCTCCAGGCCGACCACGCCGAGTACCGCACGCTGACCCCGGCCGACCTGCCGGACGTCACCGTCCTGGTCGACGGTCGCCGTACGACGGACCCGGAGGCCTGGAAGGGCGTCCGCCGCGTCGTCATCGGCGGCTGACGCTCGTACGCGAACAACCTCGTGGCCCCGTCCCGTATCAGGGGCGGGGCCCTGGTGCAGGAAGGTTTTCCCATGTCCTGGCTGATCACGGGCGGCGCCGGTTTCATCGGCTCGCATGTCGTGAAGGCGATGACGGACGCCGGTGAGCGGGTCGTCGTCCTCGACGACCTGAGCACGGGCCGGGCCGAGCGGCTCCCGGACGGTGTGGTGCTGGAGGTCGGCACGGTGCTCGACGGCGACACCGTCGAGCGGGTGCTGCGCGAGCACGGCATCACCGGCATCGTGCACATCGCGGGCAAGAAGCAGGTGGGCGAGTCCGTGGACCGGCCGCTGTACTACTACCGCGAGAACGTCGAGGGCATGCGGGTCCTGCTGGACGCCGCCGTCGCCGCGGGAGTAGGCCGGTTCCTGTTCTCCTCGTCCGCCGCCGTGTACGGCATGCCCGACGTCGATCTCGTCACCGAGAAGACGCCGTGCGCGCCGATCAACCCCTACGGCGAGACCAAGCTCGCCGGCGAGTGGCTGGTCGGGGCGGTCGGCGCCCGGCACGGGATGGCGACCGCGTCGCTGCGCTACTTCAACGTGGCGGGCGCGGCCACGCCCGAGCTGGGCGACGACGGCGTCTTCAACCTCGTCCCGATGGTCTTCGAGCGCCTCGAGGCGGGGGAGGCGCCCCGGATCTTCGGTGACGACTATCCGACCCCCGACGGGACCTGCGTCCGCGACTACATCCACGTCGAGGACATCGCGGCCGCGCATGTCGCGGCCGCCCGCCGGCTGGCCGCCGATCCCGAAGCCCGGCTGGTCCTCAACATCGGCCGTGGCGAGGGCGTCTCGGTCGCCGAGATGATCGGCGTCATCCAGGACGTCGCCGGCCGCCCGGAGATCGAGCCCGACGTGTCCGGCCGCCGTCCGGGCGACCCGGCCCGGGTCGTGGCCTCCGGCGACCTCATCCACCAGGAGCTCGGCTGGAGCGCGGAGCGCGGCGTGCGGGAGATGGTGGAGTCGGCGTGGGCGGGGTGGCGGCTGCGGCACCCGTGAGCGCCCGAGTGAGCGTATGAGTGAGGGCCCCCGGGATCATCCCGGGGGCCCTCACTCATACGGCGCCCTCACTCATGCGGCGAAGGGGCCGGCCTCGTTCTCAGCCGGTCCGGTCCGCTTCGAGGAACAGCTTCTCGAAGTGCTTCCGCACCACGGGCCAGTCCCACACGGTCAGCGCGTGCTCGTTGGCGAGCTTGCCCGCCCCGCGCCAGGACTCCTCCGTGGCCGTGATCTTCAGGATCCGCTCGGCCGCCTCGGCGGGGGAGGCCACGACCCAGCCCTCGGGGTAGAGGGTGCGGGCGCTGTTGGGCTTGCCCGCGTAGAACGGCCAGTCGCGGACGACGGGGACGGCACCGCTGGCCGCGCCCTCCATCACGCCGACGTGGCAGCCCTCGCGCACCGAGGAGCTGAGGACCGTACCGATCTCGACGAGCTTCGACGGGACGTCGTCCGTCGCGCCGAGCCGGACCACCGCGCCGGACTCCTCCAGCGGGGCCAGCAGCTCCTCGAACTCGGCCAGGTAGTCCTTGGTGGCCTGGCTGGTCTTCGGGTCCATGTCGCCGCCGACCAGGAGCAGCCGGTAGCGCTCGTCGTGCCTGCGGACCCGCTCCAGGACGTCCAGGGCCCACTTGGGGTCCTTGGCGACCTGGCTGATGCCGATCAGACCGAGGTTGAAGCGGGCCTCGGCCGGCTTCGCGCGGTTGAAGCCCGACAGGTCCATGGCGTTGTCGATGAGGTGGAACCGCGGGGCCTGCTCGCCGCGCAGCGTCGGCACGAGCGAGGCGGTCAGGTCCTTCACGTGCGGGGCGACGAAGACGAGGTCGTCGATCCGGGAGAAGTCCGTCATGTGCGGCCAGCGCGTGAACGCCTCGTAGCTGTGCAGGCGCACGACGATCCGGGTGTCGCCCGGGTCGATCGAGGTGAGCATGCCGGCCGGACCGGCCGCCCACTCCAGGAACACGGTGTCGGCCCAGTCGAGGTGCGGGCGCATCAGACGCTCCACCTCTTCCTGGTAGTCGCTCGTGTCGCCCGTCAGCCGGTCCTTGAGCATGCGCGGGGCCGCCCAGGAGATCCGCTTCAGGTGCTTGTTCGCGGCCAGGTCGAGGTAGCGCAGCTCGACGCCGGGGTGGTCGGCGAAGTGCTCCTTGATCAGGTGCAGGAAGTTGTCGTTGGCGCTCGTCGTCACCAGCAGCCGCAGCGGGCGGTCGGTGGGGGCGGGCGCGGCGGGCACCTTGCGGCCGCGCGGGCGGCTCAGTGCCTGGAACGCCTTGGAGCGGTGCAGCGGGGCGACGAAGCCCTCGGCGTCCTTCGCCAGCGGCGACGACAACTGGTCGATGTGCAGCACCCGGTGGAAGTGCAGGAACAGGGTGCGGTTGAGCGCCTCGGCCGCCTCGGCGGTCCTGCCCTCGGCGAAGAGCGCGTCGGCGTTCGCGAGCTGGGCCGCGACCGCCTTGCCCAGGAAGCGGGGGCTGATGCCCTTCTTCAGCTCCTGCATGACGCCCTCGTTGTAGAGGTCCGCCCGCAGCTGGAGGTCGGGGATCTTCGAGGCGGCGTCCGCGAGGGTGAGCGCGGCACCGCTGGTGCGGCCCGCCCACTGCATGCCCTCGGCGACGTACCGCGAGGTCGCGGCGCGCACCTTTATGGGCATGCCGGGCGCGGTCACGGCCGAACGCCACAGTCGGGCGCCGACGCCGGAACGCATCACGGGCCGCGGGGTAACGGTGCGCACCAGCTGCGCGGGCAGCCGGTCGACCGAGCGCTTCACATCACGCGCGACGGCGCTCAGCGGCGGCAGGACGGTGGAGTGGCGGGCCGTGGTGCCGCCCTGTGCCTTGAGTTCCTCGACGGCCTTCAGCGCGGGCGCGAGCCCGAACCTGGCCGCGGCGGTGCGGTTGTACTCGGCGAGCCGCCACACCGTGTACACGGCGGCCACGTCCAGGGCGACGAGCACGTCGGCCTTGCGGCCGTGGGAGCGCAGCCACGAGTCGCTCCGTACCTGGGTCCAGTTGCGCAGGCCGCGCGGGGCCTTGCCGAGCCGGCGGCGCACTGCCTGGCTGCGGTGCTTGAGCGTGCGCGGCAGCTGGTGCGCACCGGCCAGCTCGACCTGGGCGAGTTCCTCCGGGACGCCCTCGGCCTCCAGGTGGAACATGCCCGCCAGGTGCACGCGCGCGCCCTGGGCGTTGAACTTGCGCACCGTGTCGGCGAGCACGCCGAAATTCGGTCTGACGGACGCCACGAGCAGGACTTCGGTCACTTGGCGAGCTCCTCGACAAGGTTCTTGACGGCGACGGACATCAGCGCCTCACGAGTGAACTGGTCGGCGTGGGCCATCGCGTCGGCGTGCTCCTCGTCGGTGGTCTCGACCGCCATGCGGGCGGCCTTGATGAAGGACTCGGTCAGGCCCGCCTCGTCGATGCCGGGGGCGCCGGTCCACAGCGGGTGGCCCCTCAGCACGTTCGAGGCGTCGTGCTCGACGGCGTGCGCCGACACGATCGGCAGGCCGGTCGCCATGTACTCGTACACCTTGCCGGAGGTCACGAACCGGCCGCCGATGAGGATCAGCACCATGGCGTCCCAGCGGGCGTAGATCGAGGAGACCTCGGCCTTGGCGGCGGGACCGCCGAAGACGACGCCGTCGGCCTCGGCCTCCTTGAAGACCTCGGCGTGCCGGTTCGCCCCGCGGGTGGCGCCGTTGCCGAGATGGCCGCGCAGCTCGAAGCGCGCGTTCGCCAGCAGTGGCTCCTTCGCACGGGCCGCACGCCAGGCGTTCAGCACCGTCTCCAGGTGCGGGACGGTGAAGTTGACCGTGCCGAGGTAGCCGAAGACGAGTCCGGCGTCGGGGTCCGGGCTGTGCGACCGGCCCGGCGAGCTGTCCGCGTCGTAGCCGTTGCGGACGACGTGCACGCGGTCCGCGAACGCGGGGTAACGCGCCCGGTAGTGCTCGGCGATGGGGTCGTTGACGACCCACAGCGACGCCGCGTGGTCCAGGATCTTCTGCTCCCAGCGGCCCTCGGCGGAGTCGCGGGCGAAGGCCTCGACGCCGTCGATGACGTCGATGGACCAGCCGTCGCGGAAGTCCACCGCGTACGGCACCTTCGCGTCCTCCCACAGCTTCCAGGCCGCGGCGAGGTTCACGTACGGCACACAGCTGGCGAGCACCAGGTCCGCCGGGTGCTCCCGGTGGATGCGCAGCACGGCCTGCTCGAGGTCGTCGCGCCACTCACCGAAGTTCGGCTCGGGGAAGTTCTCCGTCTGGCGCTTGCGGAGCTTGGCGACCCAGCCGTTGGGGTCGAGGGCACGCGCCTCGTCGAAGAGGCGGATGTCCGTCTCGAGATCCTCGCGCGCCAGCGGCAGCTCGACGATCTTCACCTGGGGATCGACCTGGTCCAGCAGCGAGAGGTCGATGCCCGAGTCGAGTTCCCAGGACTCCCGGGCGATGTTGACGACCGTGACGTCCCAGCCGACCCTCACGAACTGGTTGGCGGTCTCGCGCATCCGGTAGGTGGAGCTCTTGGCGGCGGGCGGGAAGCCGATGGCGAGATAGATGACGTGCGGTCGCTTGCCTTCCGCAGGCGGCCCGGACGGGGGAGACGATGACATAGCGGTTGACGCTAGCACGCTGACATGCACGGACTGTGGGTCACATGTGGCCGTTCGCAGGCGGACGGCCACGCTCCCCGGTTCCGCTGCTCATGTCAGGCGAGCCGGCTGCCCCCCTTCCATTCCTCCATGAGACGGACGACGTTGTGCGCCGCGCGGCCGTCGCCGTACGGGATGCCGGGGTCGTCGGTCGGCACGGCACGGGTCACGGTCTCGGCCCATTCCTGGGGCGACAGCGTGTGCGGGTCGGGTACAAGGACGTTCCACCCGGTGTTGACGGTTTCCACCCACTCCGTCTCCGGGCGGATCGTGGTGCAGATGCGCTCCAGCAGGAACGCCTCCTTCTGGAGACCGCCGGAGTCCGTCACCACGCCCACGGAGGCCAGCACGGCGGCGACCAGGCTCGCGTACGGCAGCGGGCGGCCGACGTGCAGGTTGCCCTGGGACAGGTCGATGCCGTGCTCGTGGGCGCGGGCGACGAGCCTCGGGTGGGCGGCGAGCGCCACCGGCACCGGCAGCTTGGCCAGCGAGTCGACGATCCGGGCGAGCCGCGCGGGGTCGTCGGTGTTGTCCGGGCGGTGCAGGGTCGCCAGCAGGAAGGGCTGCGTCGGGTCGATGCCCTCGGGCAGTTCCGGCGCGGGGAACTCGCCGGCGCGGACCTGGTCGCGGATGCGCAGGCAGATGTCGACCATCACGTCGCCGGCCAGCCGGGCGCGGTCGGCGAGGCCCTCGTTCGCGAGGTGGCGCATGGCCTCCTCGGTCGGTGCGAGGAGCAGGTCGGCGCTGTGGTCGGTGAGGACGCGGTTGTGCTCCTCCGGCATCCGCCGGTTGAAGGAGCGCAGGCCCGCCTCCAGGTGTGCCACGGGCAGGTGCATCTTCACGGCCGACAGCGCACCGGCGATGGTGGAGTTGGTGTCGCCGTAGACGAGCACCCAGTCGGGCTGCTCACGGTCGAGGACCGGGTCGAGCGCGGAGAGGACGGCGCCCGTCTGCACGCCGTGGCTGCCGGAGCCGACGCCGAGGTGGACGTCGGGATCCGGGATGCCGAGTCCGGAGAAGAAGACGTCCGAGAGGTCGGCGTCGTAGTGCTGCCCGGTGTGCACGATGACGTGCTCGTGCTCGGTTCCCGCGAAGGCGGCCGCGATGGGGGCGAGCTTCACCAACTGGGGACGGGCACCGACGATGCTGATGACTTTCACAGAGCACTCTTCTACTGGGGGCGGGAAGGTGGGGTTCGTGAGCAAAGGGAATGGTAGGCAAAGGGTTGGACGCGTCGGATCCGCGGTGGGTTGCCCTGAGGGGGGAGCGCGTCCTGTCCATGTCCGTCCAAGCCGTGGTCAGAACACGGCTTTCGGGCTCCGGCTCACTCGCATAACGATTTCGTGAACCTTGCGTTTACAGGTACGTAAACCGGGTCAACACGGACGGGTCGTTACGCGGTGCGCTCGACCAGTGTCCCGTCCTTCTCGTCGAAGAGGGCGCCGCTCTGCGGGCACTCCCACACGCCGGGCTCACCCTCTCGTTCGACGAGCCGGACGCCGGCCCGTCCGACCCATCCCACGCGGCGGGCCGGGACGCCCACGACCAGCGCGAAGTCCGGCACGTCCTTGGTGACGACGGCGCCCGCGGCGACCATCGCCCAGCGGCCGACGGTGAGGGGCGCGACACACACGGCACGCGCCCCGATGGACGCCCCGTCGGAGATCCGCACGCCGACGGCCTCCCAGTCGCCGCCGCGCTTCTGCTTGCCCTCGGGATCCACGGAGCGCGGGTTGTGGTCGTTGGTGAGGACCACGGCGGGGCCGATGAAGACGCCGTCGCCGAGCTCGGCCGGCTCGTAGACCAGCGCGTAGTTCTGGAGCTTGCAGTTGTCGCCCATGCGGACACCGGAACCGACGTACGCCCCACGGCCGACCACGCAGCCCTCGCCGAGCCGCGCGCCCTCCCGGATCTGCGCGAGGTCCCACACGCTGCTCCCGGCGCCGATCTCGGCACCCGCGTCGACCTGGGCGCTGGGCTGGACCCTGTAGTTCACTTCTCCGCCTTCCGGTGTCTGGCTACGCATCGCGAGCATACGGGGAGGGGCCGCCCGTTCGATGGGGGCGGCCCCTGACGCGTACCGGCTCGAACCGTGTCGATCAGTGTCCGTCGGTGGTGACCTGGTTGGCGGGAATCCAGTACCCGGCGAACTCCTCCGAGGCGATCCGCAGCATCGACCGCCCGTTCACGACCGCCCTGCGGTCGAACTGGAGGGTGTGCGCCGAGGAGTACTTCAGCGTCTTGAGCGTGCCGGCCACACCGTTGGTGCCGAAGCTGATCGCCTCGACGGAGGCGTTCGCGGCGATCGTGAGCGTGCGCGGCACCCGGTAGGCGACGGTGACGTGCTCACCGCGCAGGAACACCTTCGGGTAGGCCTCCCCGATCCAGTAGCCCTTGTACGCTCCGGCGTTGATCCGGTACCAGACGCCCGCGCCCTGGATGCGCCGCCGCATGTCGATCGGAGCCTGGGTGGCCCGGGCGAAGACGACCTTCTTCGAGCTGAGGATCTTGTCCGCCTTGGCCTTGACCCAGCTGCCGTCGGCCTTGGTGTCCAGTTTGTACAGGGTGTGCGTGCCGGCGGCGATCGCGATCACCGAGCCGGACTTCACGCCCGGCGGGACGTCCTCGATCAGCATGTCGAGCTGGTGGGCGAAGACCGAGCTGTTGGTCTGCCAGTTCAGCTGCTGCCACAGCGTGATGTGGTGGTGGTGATAGGTGTTCGCCGGAATCCGGTGCGTCTGGCAGTAGTACGAGAACCAGCGCGGGTTGCGCAGCAGGGTGAAGTACCGGGCGATCGTCGTGCAGGCGCCGTCGTACAGCTGGGCGGCGAGCTCGTTGCCGGTCAGCTGGTGGTAGTCCCAGACGCCGAACATGGCGAAGATCATGCCGTTGTACGTGTAGTCGCCCGTGCCGGCCGTCTTGAACGGGTACTCCTGGATCCAGAGGTAGCCCGCCTTGTCCTTGTTCACCACCCACGGGTTCGTGTTGTCGGCGCGCAGCAGGGAGGCGAAGGCACCGTCGGCCGCCGTCCGGTACAGGGCCCGCTCGTCCGCGCTGAGCCCGTCCTCCAGGGCGGCGAGCTGGGCGAAGAGGCTGATCGCCTCGCCCTGAGCCATGCCGGAGTACCAGGGCGCCTTGTAGACGACACCGCTGTGCTCGGCGTGGGTGAAGTCGAACGGGTACGGGAAGTACCAGGCGCCGCGGGTCTCGACCCGCTTGGCGATCAGCCGGTCGGCCTGGGCCTTGGCGCGCTTGAGGAACACGGCCTTGCGGGCCGGGTCCGTCTCGACGCGGTAGCTGGTGATGCAGCCGAGGCCGAACTGGATCTGCCCCACGGGGTGGTCGTAGGACTTCCCGTCGGCCGTGTACTTCATGTACACGCCGTCGGAGTTCAGGTGGTAGTCCCCCGCCGAGAGGTTGGCGTTGGCCCAGGTGGTGGCCCGGTTGCGCCACGGCCGCATGGCCTCCGGCAGATCGGGGGCGATCTGGTAGCCGGCCTTCTGGAACTCGAACGGCAGGGTGGTCGGGACGTCCGTCTCGGTCGGCGTGCCGCCCGTGTACGGGATACGCGTGCCGGCGCTCGGCTCGCTGACGCTGCCGCCTTCCAGCGGGTCCGGCAGCGGCGGTACGGGTATGGACTCCCCGCCCGTGCCGGACGGCAGGCTCAGCGCGATCGACCGCGGCATGTTGGCGAACGGGTCCGGCGGCGTCGGTGACTCGAACACCCCGGTGGCCATCGCGGTGACGGCCCCGCCTCCCACGACCGCCACCCCCGCGGCGCCTCCTCCGGCCAGCCGTATGAAACGTCTCCGGCCGATTTCGGCACGCCTCTTTCCAGCCATAACTCTGGTCCCCCCCAAGGGTGTTGATCGGCCATGATCAATAGTTGATCTTGATTGACAGTGAATGTGGATCGTATGTGAAACCTGTGTGTTTCCGTGACGGTCAGGAGAAGTTCAATCGAAGGGGATCGAGGGGCAGTTGGGGCATTTCGGTGCGTCGCGGGATATCCGGCGAGGGCCGAGGGGGTTCCGTGATGGAACCGTGATCCGGCGGAGAGGTTGGCGGAGAGGCTGATGGTGGAGACGTGCGCGTGTCGCGGGTGATCGGGAACGCCGAGCTCCGGTTTCCGGCAGGGTCCCGACGGCGGCATGTCCCCTGCGTGCGAGGCCGGGGGGCCGGAAGACGATCAGAGCCGAGGTGGCGGGATCGGGCCCGGTTTGACCCCTCAAGCCGGGGCCCGTAGCCTTGACCCTCGGCGTGTCGGCTGACATGTCACATCCCCGTAAACCCTCTTCCTTCCGGGTGCCGGTTACCCCGGTGGTCGGGAGAGGCCGTCCGTGTTCGTTCCCGGGCGGCTGGACTGCGGGGATGCGGTCCCAGAGCGAGAGAGTGAGATCAGCGTGTACGCCATCGTGCGCAGCGGTGGTCGCCAGCACAAGGTTGCTGTCGGCGACATCGTTGAGGTTGACAAGATTTCCACTGCCAAGGTTGGCGACACGGTCGAGCTCTCGACCCTGCTCGTTGTCGACGGCGACGCTGTGACCAGCGACCCGTGGGTGCTGGCCGGCATCAAGGTCCAGGCCGAGATCGTGGACCACCACAAGGGCGTCAAGATCGACATCCTTCGCTACAAGAACAAGACCGGCTACCGCCGTCGTCAGGGCCACCGCCAGCAGTACACGGCGATCAAGGTCACTGAGATCCCCGCGGCTGCGAAGTAAGGGACTGAGGAGACATGGCACACAAGAAGGGCGCATCGTCCACCCGGAACGGTCGCGACTCCAATGCCCAGCGGCTCGGCGTGAAGCGCTTCGGCGGTCAGGTCGTCAACGCTGGTGAGATCCTGGTCCGCCAGCGCGGCACGCACTTCCACCCCGGCGCGGGCGTCGGCCGTGGCGGCGACGACACGCTGTTCGCGCTGAACGCCGGTGCGGTGGAGTTCGGTACCCACCGTGGCCGCAAGGTCGTGAACATCGTTCCGGTCGCCTGATCGGAAGCTTTCGCGAGGCGGACCTCACTTCCCGTGTGGGAAGGCGGGTCCGCCTTTCGCGTGTTAGGCAAGAAGAAACCCGTACGTTTTCGCAGTGCTGGAGGCACCTACCATGACCACCTTCGTGGACCGCGTCGAACTCCATGTCGCCGCGGGTAACGGAGGCCACGGCTGTGCCTCCGTCCACCGTGAGAAGTTCAAGCCGCTCGGTGGCCCCGACGGGGGCAACGGCGGCCGTGGCGGCGATGTGATCCTGGTCGTCGACCAGTCGGTCACCACGCTCCTCGACTACCACCACAAGCCCCACCGCAACGCCACCAACGGCAAGCCCGGCGAGGGCGGCAACCGCTCGGGCAAGGACGGCCAGGACCTGATCCTGCCGGTCCCGGACGGCACCGTGATCCAGGACAAGGCCGGCAACGTGCTGGCGGACCTGGTCGGCCACGGCACCTCGTACATCGCCGCCCAGGGCGGCCGCGGCGGCCTCGGCAACGCGGCGCTGTCGTCGGCCCGCCGCAAGGCGCCCGGCTTCGCGCTGCTCGGCGTGCCCGGTGACCTCCAGGACATCGTCATGGAGCTGAAGACGGTCGCCGACGTGGCCCTCGTCGGCTACCCGAGCGCGGGCAAGTCCTCGCTGATCTCCGTCCTGTCCGCCGCCAAGCCGAAGATCGCGGACTACCCGTTCACGACCCTCGTCCCGAACCTGGGCGTCGTGACGGCCGGCTCCACGGTCTACACGATCGCCGACGTGCCGGGCCTGATCCCGGGCGCCAGCCAGGGCAAGGGCCTGGGCCTGGAGTTCCTGCGCCACGTCGAGCGGTGCAGCGTCCTCGTGCACGTGCTGGACACGGCGACCCTGGAGTCCGAGCGCGACCCGCTCTCCGACCTCGACATGATCGAGGAGGAGCTCAAGCAGTACGGCGGACTCGGCAACCGGCCGCGGCTCGTGGTGCTGAACAAGATCGACGTACCGGACGGCAAGGACCTCGCCGAGATGGTCCGCCCGGATCTGGAGGCGCGCGGCTACCGCGTCTTCGAGGTGTCCGCGGTCGCCCACATGGGACTGAAGGAGCTGTCCTTCGCCATCGCCGAGATGGTGGGCGCCGCGCGCGCGGCCAAGCCGAAGGAGGAGGCGACCCGGATCGTCATCCGTCCGAAGGCGGTCGACGACACCGGCTTCACCGTCACGCTGGAGGAGGACGGCCTGTACCGCGTCCGGGGCGAGAAGCCCGAACGCTGGGTGCGCCAGACCGACTTCAACAACGACGAGGCCGTCGGCTATCTCGCCGACCGGCTCAACCGCCTCGGTGTCGAGGCCGCGTTGATGAAGGCGGGCGCCCGGGGCGGCGACGGCGTCGCCATCGGTCCCGAGGACAACGCGGTCGTCTTCGACTGGGAGCCGTCGGTGACGGCCGGCGCCGAGATGCTCGGCCGCCGAGGCGAGGACCACCGCTTCGAGGAGCCGCGTCCCGCGACCACGCGCCGCCGGGACAAGCAGGCCGAACGGGACGAGGCGGCCGAGGAGTTCGAGGGCTTCGAGCCCTTCTAGCCCTTCTGGGCCTTCTAGCCCTTCTGGGCCGGCCGGTTCCTCCGGCTTCGTCTTCCGGACCCGTGGTGGCCGGCCGTCCGTCGGCCCCGCCCCCCCCCGGGCAAACTGGGGGGGCGGGTTGGGGGAACCACCGGGGGGGGAAAAAACAAACCATCACCGCGGCCCAAAGA
>NZ_JBHWUW010000050.1:0-65712 GCF_042737245.1 Streptomyces sp. NPDC060002 | reverse complement strand
CCTGTCATCCGGGCGGAGATCCCCACTGGGTACCCCCCCACCACCCCTGTGCGGCGGCACCCACCGGGTGCCGCCGCTCTCGTGTGTGCTCAGGCCAGCCCGTCCACCAGGTGGAACGAGAAGTCCTCGCGGTTGTTGGAGCCGTAGCCGTACGCGTCCAGGCGCAGCGCGAAGTTCTTGTGGCGCAGGAAACGGCCGGGGTAGTTCACCGACTCCAGCATGACGGCGCCGGAGGAGTAGGAGGAGGGGACGGCACAGAACGTGGCGTCCTGCTTGAAGAGGGTGGAGCCGTCGTTGCGTTCGGCGCGCAGGACGAAGTCGCGGTGGCGCAGGTACTTCCCGTCCGCCGTGACGAAGGTGGAGCAGGAGCTGTCGGCCAGGCCCTTCACCACGGTGAAGGTGGAGTCCGCACGGGACTCCGAGCCGCCGACCGGGTCGAGTTTCACCAGGCCGCCGCTGACGTGCCAGTAGCGGCCGGGGTAGTTGACCGAGCGGACCGAGCGCTGGGTGGCGGCCGGCTTGGGAGTGGACGGCTTCGTCGTCGATGACGCGGACGGCGCGGCCGGGGCGTGTGGCGTCGAACTGCCCTGCGCCTCGGGGGAGGAGGAGGTCTTCGGCGACGCGGACGCGGACGCGGTCGTGCTCTTCTTCCCCGTCGGTGTCGCCGATCCGCTCGCGGAGGGAGTGGCGAAGGAGATCAGACCGCCCTCCGTCTCCTCGTCCGACAGCGTCTGCCCCTGCCGGGCGTCCGACTTGTCGTCAACGGGCTTGTCGTTCAAGGCGATTGCGGTCACGCACGCCACGATGGTGGCCACGGCGAGACCGCCGGCCAGCCAGAGGCGCCGTGTTCCGGGTGCCCGGGAGGTGTCCGGGGCCCAGCCGTTCTCCCAGGGTTGCTCCTGGGGTGGCCGGGACTTGTTTTCTGGCATGCGCTGTTCCTCCAGCGGTACCCCTGACGGCTGCCGCGGCTGCGATGGCCCGGTGTGTGAACGGTGAAACAGTAGTGGAACGTGTGGCTCACGTTCAGCCGTTTGAGCGAGCGCTTTCTATAACGCTTTCGACTCCACGACGGCAACATGGTCGACCCTGCGGCGACTTGGGGGGACTTGGGATGAGAGGGGGCCGGTCCCGGCATCGTTATGTACACCCGTACGCATCGTTGTGTACGCTCGTACACATGGGATATCTGACGCTGGCCGGCGCCATCGCCGCCGAGGTGGCCGCGACGACCGCCATGAAGTACAGCGACGGCTTCAGCAGGCTCTGGCCCTCGCTTCTGACTGCCTCCGGCTATGTCGTCTCCTTCCTGCTCCTCGCCCAGACCCTCAAGACCGTCGGCATCGGCACTGCGTACGCGATCTGGGCCGGGGTCGGCACCGCGGCCATCGCCGTCATAGGGCCGGCCCTGTTCGGCGAGTCCCTGACGCCCGCCAAGGCCGTCGGCATCCTGCTGATCGTCGGGGGAGTGGTCGTGCTGAACCTGGGGGGTGCGCACTGATGCCCCGGCGTCACGACCCCGAGCGGCGGCAGCGGATCATCGACGCGGCGATCCGGGTCGTCGGGGAGAAGGGGCTGGCCGGGCTGAGCCACCGCTCGGTCGCCGCCGAGGCGGACGTGCCCCTCGGCTCCACCACGTACCACTTCGCCACCCTCGACGAACTGATGATCGCCGCTTTGCGGCAGGCCAACGAGGGCTTCGCCAAGGCCGTCGCGGCGCACGGCGGGCTGACGGACACCCGCCTCGACCTGCCCGCCGAACTGGCCGGCCTGCTCGGCGAATGGCTGGCCGGCGAGCGTACCGGCGTCGAGCTGGAGTACGAGCTGTACCTGGCCGCCCTGCGACGGCCCGCGCTGCGCCCCGTCGCCGCCGAGTGGGCCGAGGACCTCGCCGCCCTCCTCGCCGGGCACGTCGACCCCCTCACCGCACGCGCGCTGGTCGCCCTGATGGACGGGATCTGTCTCCAGGTGCTGCTGACGGACGCGCCCTACGACGAGGAGTACGCGCGAGAAGCGCTGACGCGGCTCATTCCCGCCGCCCCTGCCGCCCCCGGTCCCCCCGCTACTCCTGGTTCCCCGGGTCGGCGTCCTCGCCCAGCCGCCGGACGACGCTGAGCGCCTCCTCGACACTCCCCGCCACGTCCGTCACCGGATACCGCACATGCCGTACGACCCGCTCCCGGTCCACGACCAGGGTCAGCCGCTTCAGCCTGCTCGCCCCCGCCGCCCGGAACGTCGGCAGCCGCAGCGCGGTGATCAACGTCAACCCGGCGTCGGACAGCAGCGGAAAGCCCAGCCGCTCCTCCTCCGCGAACGCGCGCTGCTCGTCCGGGCGTTGGGTGGACACTCCGTGCACCGCCGCGCCCGCCGCCCGGAACCCGGCGAGCCGGTCGCGGTAGGTGCGGGACTCCAGCGTGCAGCCCGGGGCGCCCGGGATGTCCGTCCAGCCCGGCGGGTAGGCGTCGGCGCGGGCGCCGGGGAAGCAGTAGAGAACGGTGTGGAGCGCGTCGTCGGCGACCGGATCGCGCGGTGAGCCCCGGTCGTCGACCAGTCGGAGCCCGGGCAGCCGGGTGCCCGCCAGCGCGTGCACCCGCCGGGCCTCCGCGGACGCCTGCTCGGCCGTGGCCGTGGTGCTGCCGTCACCCAGGACCCAGGCGTCGCCCCAGTCCTGGAGGGCGACCAGGACGGGCAGCAGGCCCCGGCCGCGCGGGGTGAGGTGGTACTCGTGGCGCACCGGGCGCTCCTGGTACGGCACCCGCGCGAGCACCTCCGCCTCGACGAGGAGCCGCAGCCGCTCGGTCAACACCTTCCGGGACAGGCCGAGTTCGCGCTGGAGCTCGTCGAACCGGTGCACCCCGCGCGCGGTGTCCCGGACGATCAGCAGGGTCCACCAGTCCCCGACGACGTCCAGTGCCTGCGCGATGGCGCAGCCGGAATCCTCCAGGCTCGTCCTGCGGGCCATGGGCCTCCTCCCGTCGTCGGCGGCCATGCTGACACAGTTGGTTCCCAAGAGAAACTCACCAGGTCGGCGGGGGCGTGCGGCCCGCCTCCTGAGACACCGCTGTGCGGGTTGGCCTCTGCGGCCCCCCGCCGGTTAGGTTGCCCTCATGACCGACACGACTGTTCCCCGCACCACCGGCGCCACGGCCGCCGGCCTCGCCACGATCGCCGCCGACGGCACCGTTCTCGACACCTGGTTCCCCGCGCCCGCGCTCATCGCGGAGCCCGGCCCGTCCGGCACCGAGCGCCTGTCCGCCGAGAAGGCCGTGGAGCTGCTCGGCGAGGGTGCGGCGAAGGCGGTCGGTCCGGACGCCCGCCGGGGCGTCGAGGTGGTCGCGGTCCGCACGGTCATCGCCTCGCTCGAGGACAAGCCGCTCGACGCGCACGACGTCTACCTGCGTCTGCACCTGCTCTCCCACCGGCTCGTGAAGCCGCACGGGCAGAGCCTGGACGGCATGTTCGGCCACCTCGCCAACGTCGCCTGGACCTCGCTCGGCCCGGTCGCCGTCGACGACATCGAGAAGGTCCGCCTGAACGCCCGCGCGCAGGGCCTGCACCTCCAGGTCACCTCCATCGACAAGTTCCCGCGCATGACGGACTACGTCGCTCCCAAGGGCGTCCGGATCGCCGACGCGGACCGGGTCCGCCTCGGCGCCCACCTCGCCGAGGGCACCACGGTCATGCACGAGGGCTTCGTCAACTTCAACGCGGGCACGCTCGGCACCTCGATGGTCGAGGGCCGCATCTCCGCGGGCGTCATCGTCGGCGACGGCTCGGACATCGGCGGCGGCGCCTCCACGATGGGCACGCTGTCCGGCGGCGGCAACGTGATCATCTCCATCGGCGAGCGCTGCCTCGTCGGCGCCGAGGCGGGCGTCGGCATCGCCCTCGGCGACGAGTGCGTGGTCGAGGCCGGCCTCTACGTCACCGCGGGCACCCGCGTCACCATGCCCGACGGCCAGATCGTCAAGGCCCGCGAGCTCTCCGGCGCCTCGAACATCCTCTTCCGCCGCAACTCGGTCACCGGCGCGGTCGAGGCCCGCCCGAACAACGCGGTGTGGGGCGGCCTGAACGAAATCCTGCACAGCCACAACTGACCACCGGCGGCCCTGACCTGCGGCCGCGCGACCGATCAGCTCCCCGGCCCGCGGCCCAGTCGCCGGCAGCCATCGACATCGGTCATCGTCGAGCGCCCTCCCCCGCCCTCCCCCGCCCGCCCCGGCGCGGCCCGGGAGGGCGCTCGCGCGTGCGGCGGTGACCGGAGGGGGAGGGAAGCCGCGATCGTCCGCGGTCGGTCACCCGCGGGCCCGTCGTCGGCGCCTGGCGCCGGGAGCCGGGCCGGACTTCGTCAGTCAGGCAGTGCCGCCGCGAACTGCGTCAGGGCCGTGAAGTCCTCCTCGCGCAGGCCGAGTCGGGGGTCCACGTGGTGCAGGAGAGCCGGTGCCGGGTGGTGGGCGGTGACGTAGGCCGTGTCGGCGGGAGACTGTTCGTCGTCCACCCAGGCGAAGGGGCGGCCCGCCGCGTGGACGACGATCGCCTCCGTCTTCCAGTGGACCCCGTCGGCCCGGTGGGCGAAGAGCGCCTCGCCGAAGTCGACGTACGGAAGCTCCGGCAGCCCCACCACCGGCGCGATCCAGCGGTTGGCCAGGTCCATCCAGGTGGTCGCCCAGCACAGGTCGTAGGGGAGGCGGAGCAGGGCGGCGCCGTGCCCGGGGTGCAGCCAGACCCGCAGCGGCCGCTCACGGCCCACGGACGCCCTGATGGTCGTATAGCCCGCCGGTCGCTTCGAGGGCTTGGCCGCGTACGGGTTGAGAGGGCCGTCGACGTCGAGGTAGAGCAGCGGTCGGCTCATGCGTTCACCGTACGTGGGCACGGGCGGACGGCCGGCGGAATTTCGTGCGGGGGGCGGCATAGCGGGGGCGGGGAGCGCGTGTCTCAAGGGGTGCGGGGGGCGGGCAGCGGGTCCGGTCCCGGGGGAAGAGAAGGTGACGATGGATGCCGAGGGGCTGGAGAGCTTCCGACATTTCGTGGACAGCAGATCGTCGGCGCTGCTGAGGACGGCCGTCCTGCTCAGCGGCGGCGACCGGCACGCCGGTGAGGATCTGCTCCAGAACGCCCTGGCGAAGGCGGCCGGCCGCTGGCACCGCATCGAGGAACCCGAGGCCTACGTACGCCAGGTGCTCTACCGGCAGCAGATCAGCCGCTGGCGTCTGAAGTGGCCCCGGCGCGAGGTCAGCGTCGCCGAACCGCCGGACAGCGGAGCCGGACTGGACGCTTCCTCGGCCGCCGAACTGCGGATCGTGATGCGCGCGGCCCTGTCGCGGCTGACCGCGCGCCAGCGCACCGTGCTCGTGCTGCGCTACTTCGAGGATCTGCCGGAGGCCGAGGTGGCCGGGCTCCTCGGCTGCTCCGTGGGCACCGTACGGTCCACCACCCACCGTTCCCTCGCCCGGCTGCGCGCCCTCGCGCCGGAGCTGGCCGCCCTCGGCCGCGCGGACGCCGAAAGGGCGCCGTCCAGTGACTTCTCGCCCGTGGAGGTGCGTCCGTGAACGTCGACGAACTCGTACGCGACTCCCTGCGCGAGCAGGCCGACGAGCAGCAGCCGGCCGGGGCCGGACTCGCCGACCGGGTCCTCGCCCTGCGCCGGCGCCGCCGTGCCCGGCGGTTCGTGTCCGTGGCGGTCGCGACCGTCGCCGTGGTGGCCGTCGCCGTGGCGGTGCCGAGGCTGGAATCCGGCGGCCCGACCGATGTGCGCCCCGCCGACGTCACGCGGCCCACCCGGATCACCGCGCATCCGGACCAGTCGCCGCCGCGCGACCTGATCGCCGCCGGGCGGACGGCGCTGGCCGCGTACTACGCGACGACCGTCGTCCCGCAGACCGCCGAGCGGGCGGTGTCGACGCGCACCTACTGGCTGCTGAACCCGACGACGCAGAAGTACGTGAAGACCACCGAATGGTCGTGGGTCGCCGTCGCGCCGGGGCTGCGGACCGCCGCCGTCCTGGAGCAGAACCTGCCCGTCCGCCGGATCGGCCTGCTCGACCTGGCCAGCGGCGAGGTCGAGCGGTGGATCCCGGTCGAGCAGGCCGTCGCCGGTCTCGCGTTCTCGCGGGACGGCCGTGAGCTGGTCGCGACGACGTACAGCGCGAACCCGGACCTGCGGGTCAAGTCGGAGGGCGGCACCGGAGGCTGGGACGCGAACACCGCGCAGTCGTACCGCACCGGCTTCTACGTCTTCGACGTGGCCTCCGGGAGCGGCTCCTGGAGCGAGGTGAAGCTCGGCACGGACATGAACGACCCCACCGCCTTCCTCAACAGCCGCCAGGACTTCGCCTTCAGCCGTGACGGCAGCCGCATCTGGACCGGTCTGCCCTCGGAGCCCGGCTACCAGTTCTACGACCGGCAGGGCGCGAAGGCCGGCCCGCCCGCGGGCGAGAAGTACCTGTCGTGGTTCGTCGACGCGGGCCTCTCGCCCGACGGGAGGAAGCTCGCCGGTGACTTCGCGGGCAAGAAGTACAAGACGTCCTCCTGGATCGTCGACCCCCGCACCGGGAGGAACCTCGTCGAGACGCGCGGCCAGCAACTGCTCGCCTGGGCCGACGACTCCACCCTCGTCGCCTGGGACATCGGCCCGGACGGCGACGAGTACCACCAGCGGCTGGTGCTGGTCACCCTCGACAGCGACGAGGTCGTCCCGCTCAGCGACTTCCGGGCGACCGGGGACGACACCCTCGCACGCTGGACGCCGGTCTTTGCGGACCGCTGACTGGCCCTCGCCGGGCGCTCAGGAACCCGGCCGGGCCACGAGCCGCTCGTAGGCCGCGCGCAGCCCGGCGACCGTCTCGCGGTCGGCGGGCCGCAGCGGTGCCCGGACCGGGCCGGCCGGCAGGCCCAGGTCGCCCAGGAGCCCCTTGGCGGTGACGGTCCCGGGCAGGCCCGAGGCCATCATCGACTCCACCAGTTCCATGACCTGTTGCTGAAGCCCGGCGGCCTCGGCGGTGCGGCCCGCGTCGAACGCGTCCAGGACGGACCGGAGCCGGTCCGGCACCACGTTCGCGACCGTGCTGACGTAGCCTGCCCCGCCCACCGCGTACAGCGCCAGGTGGTGCTCCTCGCAGCCCGCGTAGTACGCCAACTCGGTGCGGGAGAGCACCTTCTGGGCGCCGAGGAAGTCGTAGGAACAGTCCTTGACCGCGACGATCCGGGGGTGCTCGGCGAGCCGGAGCATGGTGTCCGGCTCGATCCGGGTGCCCGTGCGGCCGGGGATGTCGTACAGCATCACCGGCAGCCCGGACGCGTCCGCGACCTCGCGGAAGTGCGCCTCCAGGGCGTCCTGCGGAGGCCTGCTGTAGTACGGGCTGACCACGAGCACCCCGTCCGCGCCGGCCTTCTCGGCGGCCCGGGCGAGTTCGACGGTGTGGCGGGTGTCGGAGGTGCCCACCCCGGCCACGATCGACGCCCGGTCGCCCACCGCCTCCCGTACCGCGGCCACCAGTTCCGCCTTCTCCGCGTCCGACGTGGTCGGCGACTCACCCGTCGTGCCGGAGAGCACCAGTCCGTCGCAGCCGGCGGACACCAGCCGGCCGGCGAGCCGCCGCGCACCGTCGAGGTCCAGCGCGCCGGCACCGGTGAACGGCGTGATCATCGCGCAGAGCGCACGGCCGAAGGCCGGAGCGGGGGGCGGGGCGGCGGTCGGACTCGGGGGTGTGGTGCGAGCTGTCGTCATACGGGCAGTCTCGGTCGTATGACAGTGAAGCTCTACTTAAATTTTCTACGGAGTACGAATAAGTGTTCCTGTACGGATGTCCCGGCGCGGGGTAGCGGCGACCGGCCGGGGTACCCGGATGCTCCGGAACCGAGAGGAGGCGGAACGCCGTGACCGGGACCACGGACATCCGACCCGTCCGCAACGAGCACCACAGCGACGGGCGCCACGGCAATGGGCACCACGGCGACGGGCACCCCGGCAATGGGCACCACGGCGACGGGCACCCCGGCAATGGGCACCACACCGTCGGCGAACTCGTCAACCAGGGCACCGAACAGCTCTCCCGGCTCGTACGGCAGGAACTGGCCCTCGCCAAGCACGAGTTCACCGAGAAGGGGCGACGCGCCGGGCGCGGCGGAGGTCTGCTCGGCGCCGCGGGCGCGTTCGGCTACGCCGGCCTGCTCGCGCTCGCCGGCACGGCCGTCGCCGCCCTCTCGCTGACGCTGCCCGTCTGGGCGGCGGCGCTCATCGTGACGGCGGTGCTCTTCGCGATCGCCGCCGTGCTCGCCGCGCTCGGCCGTGGCCAGCTGCGCCGGGCCGCGCCGCCCACCCCCGAGGAGACCCTCGGCAGCGTCCGGGCCGACGTCGAGGAGATCAGGGAAAGGGCACACCGATGACGGACAGGACAACGGCCGGCCTGCGTCGGCAGATGGAGCGGACCCGGCACCGGCTCGGGGTCACGGTCGAGGAACTGGCGGCCCGGGCGGACGTCGGCGGACGGACCCGGGCCCGCGCCGCCGACCTCATGGACCGCGCCGGCGCGATGACCGTACAGCTGCGCAGCACGGCGTCCCAGGCGAGTTACCACCTGCAGGAACGGGCCGGGCGCGCGGGGTACGCGGTTCAGGAGCGGGCGAGCCACGCGGGGCACGCGGTGCAGGCAAGGGCGGGCCACGCGGCTCAGGGACGAGGGGGCCGTGCGCGGCACGCCGTGCAGGACGCCGCCGCCCGCGTCGGCCGCACCGCCCAGGACCATGCCCGCCACGCCCGCCACGACCTCCGGGACAACGCGGCCCGCGCGGGTCGCACCGCGCAGCGGTCGGCGCCCGCTCCGGTCCGCGTACCCGTGCGGTTCGCCCTCCGGCACCCGCGGCCGGTAGTGGTCGCGGGTGCCGCCGTGGTGGCACTGGTGGCGGTCGGGGTGATCGGAAGGGGCAGGGCGAGGGCGGAGCACTAGCCCGCGCCGGTGCGACAGGTGGAGGCCCGGTACCCGCGGCATGCGGGTGCCGGGCCTTCGGCCTGCCCGGCGCCCGGTCCCGCCCCGCGACCGAAAACCATATTGTCCTGGACAAGAAAAGTTTTCGGTGAGCGGTGGACGCATGCTGGACGTGACCGTGATCGAGGACCCCGAGGCCGCCGCCGTCTCCCTGGACCCCATACGGGCCAGGCTGCTCGCCGAGCTGGCGGCCGGACCCGCGTCGGCGGCGATGCTGGCCGGCAAGGTCGGGCTGCCGAGGCAGAAGGTGAACTACCACCTCAAGGCGCTGGAGCGGCACGGCCTGGTCGAGCTGGCCGGTGAGCGCCGCAAGGGCAACGTGACCGAGCGGCTGATGCGGGCGACCGCGGCGTCGTACGTGATCTCGCCGCTCGCGCTCGCCGCGGTGCAGCCGGACCCGGACCGCTTCCGGGACCAGCTGTCCGCGCGCTGGCTGCTCGCGCTCGGCGCCCGGCTGGTGCGTGACGTCGGCTCGCTGATCACCGGCGCCGAGAAAGCCCGCAAGGGGCTGGCGACCTACGCGCTGGACGGCGAGGTGCGCTTCGCCTCGGCCGCGGACCGGGCCGCGTTCATCCAGGAGCTGACGGCGGGCGTCGGCGCGCTCATCCGCAAGTACGACGCCCCCGACGCCGAGAGCGGCCGGGACCACCGGATCGTCGTGGCCGTCCATCCCACGGTCAAGACCCAGGCGCAGCCCCGGAGTCAGGCCCAGGCCCAGATCCGGACCCGGGAACCAGACAGTCAGTAATCAGGAGCCAGCCATGTCCAAGGAATTCGAGATCGCCCGCGAGTTCGAGGTCGACGCCACGCCGCAGCAGGTGTGGGACGCCTTCACCGCGGGGACCGGCGGCTGGCTGTGGCCGATGGAGGAGCCGGAGCCGCGCGAGGGCGGCAAGGGCCCCTTCGGCTCGACGGTCACCGTCTGGGACCCGCCGCACCGCTACACCAACCGGGTCGAGAACGTCGACGGCATCTCCGAGCAGACCGTCAACCAGCTCGACTACACCGTCGAGCCGCGCGACGAAGGCCGGCGCGCGTGGGTGCGCTATGTGCACAGCGGCATCTTCGTCGACGACTGGGACAACCAGTACGACGCGGCGGGCCGGCACACCGACTTCTACCTGCACACACTGCGCGAGTACCTGACGCACTTCGACGGCCGCCCGGTCGCCTTCGTCACCTTCGACGGGCCCGACGCGTCCAAGGCGCCCGACGCCCTCACCGCCGTGGCACGGGCGCTGGGCCTCGCGGACGACACGGCCGAAGGCGCGCGCGTCCAGGCCGGCGGCCCCGGGGGACGGCTCCTCGATGCCGTGGTCGACTTCCGCGACCCGTACTTCGTCGGGCTGCGCGGCGACAGCGCTCTCGTCCGCTTCTTCGGCCGCAACCACTGGGGCTACCCGGTCGGCGTCAGCGTCCACGACTTCGCACCGGACGCCGACGCCGCGGCGAACGAGACCGCCTGGCAGGGCTGGCTGAACGGAGTGTTCAGCCGGCCCCGGTGACGGCGGCCGCAGGTGCTACGGCTCGAAGCGCAGCACCTGCGGGTCGTGGTCGCTGATCTGGTCGTGGAACTCCGAGTTGATGTGCACGCTGTCGTACTCGAGGCCGCAGCCGCGCCGGATCGACGGGCTCACCAGGATCTGGTCCAGGACCTGCTGGTTGCCCTGGTAGTCGTAGGTGTAACGCTCGCTCCTGGGGAGCGATTTGATCGCCGACCACAGCTCGCCCTCACCCTCGAGGAGCTGCGCGGTGCCGGAGAACTCGAAGTCGTTGATGTCGCCCAGCGCGATGACGTCCGCGTTCTTCTGCGTGTCGAGGATGTCCTTGACGAACGCGTTGACCAGCGTCGCCTGCTGGTGGCGCTGGGTCTCCGAGCTGCGCACCACCGGCTGGTACTGCGCGGTCAGGCCCTGGTCGCCGCCCTTGGAGTTGAAGTGGTTGGCGATCACGAAGACCGTGCGGCCACGGAAGACGAACTCGCCGGCCAGCGGCTTGCGGCTGCTCGCCCAGGCCGCGTCGGCCGGGTCGATGCGGCCGGGGGAGGCGGTGAGCTGGGCCTTGCCGCGCACCTTGGTGACACCGACGGCCGTGCCGGCGTCGCCGCCCGCGCGGTCGGTGAAGGAGACCCGCTCCGGGTTGAACAGGAACACCTGACGGATGTTCCCGCCCGGCTCGCCGCCGTCGGTGTTGTTCGCCGGGTCGATCGAGCGCCAGTCGTACGTCGGGCCGCCCGCGGCCACGATCGCGTCGATCAGCTTGCCGACCGTCACATCGGCGGCGACCGTGCCGTCGTTGGTCGCGCCGTTGTTGTCCTGGATCTCCTCCAGGGACACGATGTCGGGCGACTTCAGGTTGTTCACGATCGCGGAGGCGTGCTCCTCGAACGTGGCGTCGGACGGGTCGAGGTTCTCGACGTTGTACGTCGCGACCGCCAGCTCGCCCTTCTTCTGCTTCTGCGTCGTCTCCCGCTCCAGGCCACCGCTCTTCAGCGTGCCGAGCTGACCGGCGACGAGGGTGTAGCCGCCGAACTGGTTGTAGTCCAGCGGGCCCTGGGTGACGCCGGTGAGGGTGTCGCCGACGTTCGCGACGGGGAAGTCGGCCGTCGCGCCGAGCGACTGGATCTGGAGCCGGCCGGTGTTCTGCGAGGTGTAGGAGCCGTACAGCGCGCCCCCGCGGCGGCTGGTGTTCTCGCGCGGCTTCACCGTGACCCACAGCTCGGTGTACGGGTCGGTGGCGGTGACCACGCGGGCGTCGGCGACCTGGACGTTCATGCCCTCGAGGGACTCGTAGTAGTCCAGGGCGTACGTGCCGGGCCGCAGGGTGAGAGCGTTGACCGAGTTGCTCGCGGCTGTGTCGCCGGCCGGGGTGTACGCGGCCGGGACCGACTTCGCGTTCACGGCCGTCGCGGCCGGGACCGCGTTGCCGCTCGAGACGACGGTCACCGTCGGCTTGGTGATCTCCGTGATCGTCTGGTTGCCGGTCGAGGCGCCGCCCGGGACGAACTCCGAGACCGTGCCGGTGACCGTGACGGAGTCGCCGACGGCGACCTTCGGGACGGAGCTGGTGAAGACGAATACGCCCTCACTGGTGGCCGGGGCGGCGTCCGGGTTCGGATCCTGGATCCAGAAGCCTCTGGACGAGCCGTAGGTGCGCACGCCGGTGACGATTCCGGCCACACCCGTGACCGCCTGGCCGGCGTACGGCGACAGCCGGGTCGTGCCCTGAATGTCGTGGATGGCCACCGTCTCCGCGTGCGCGGGCGCGGACAGGGCGACGGTGGAGGCCGCGGAACAGACGGCGGCGACGGTGAGCGCGGCGAGACGCGCGGACTTCTTGCTCGGCAACGGAAATCCCTCCGGGGACGTACATGAGCGCCGGGACGAGGGTGGAACGTGGGGCCGCGATCCGCGGGGCGGACGCGACGCGCGTAGAAAATACAGTGAACAGATGTCCATCGGATTTCTACGCGCGTCAATCTCCTGCCTGGTCACGCCACTTGTCAAGGTTTCAGCCATGTACGCCGCCCGGCGGGGAGATGAACCGGGCGGCATGGGTCCATACCCGTCTAGGCTGAGTGGCCCAGTGCCCCCAGCGGGCCGGTGGCACCACGCGCCCTAGGAGAACCAGCCGATGTCAGACAGCTCCCCCCTCCCGCCGGTGCGGCTGCACCCCGAAGCGGAGCTGGCGCGCGACGCGCTGTCCACGCCGTTGCTCTCCCGGGCCGCCCTGCTCGCCCGCTGGGCCGGTCCCGGCACCCGGGTCGACGCCGGGGGCGGACTCGTCGAGGACCAGCTGGCACCCGCCGCCGAGGTACTGGGACTGACCGGGGACGACGCCGCCGCCTGCGCGAGCGAGGCCTGGCGGGTCGCCGTGGACGCCGGGCTCGTGGAGGTCGCCGACGAGGAGGCCGGCACCGTCTCGGCCGGCGAGGACCTGGCGCTGCTGACCGGCGGTTCCCCGCACGACATCCTCGCCGTCTGGCTCGGCGCCCTGGAGACCGTGCTCGCCGACGCGGCCGTCCCCGACCTGGACGAGCTGATGGAGGCGATGGACGAGGGCGGCGAGGTCGACTTCTCCCGGCTCGACTGGAACCCCGAGGCCGAGGCCGAGTTCCTCGACGGCGTCCTCGGCAACCTCTACCTGCTCACCGCCGGCGAGGACGGCCCCGGCGACGCCCCGGTCCCGCTGCCCGCCCTCGCCGCGTCGATGATCATCCCCGGTGACATGGAAGAGCCCACCAACGACGTCCTGGAACAGGTCTCCGACGCGATGATGCGGCTCGACGACCAGTTCCGGCTGCTGGAGCCGATCGGGATCGTCGCCTACCGGCCCGTCGACGAGAACCTGATGGCGGACCCCGAGGAGGAGCCCGCCGCCCAAGCCGACGACACCGACGTCTCCCGCTACGGCATGGTCCGGCTCACCCCGCTCGGCGTGTACGGGCTGCGGGCCCGGCTGCTGGAGGCCGGCTTCCAGGCCCCGGCCGTCGGCGACCTCGCCGACAAGGGCGCCGACGTCCTCCTCGACGGCAGCGCCGACTACGGCTCGCGCGCCGCCCTCGCCGAGACCGAGCAATGGCTGGTGCGTCGCGAACCCCTCGACGCCGCACGGGAGTTGCTGGCCGCCGCCCGGGGCTCGGACCCGGGCGCCCCGCTGCGCCGACTGCGCTGCCAGCAGGCCCTCTCCCTCGTCGGCGGCCAGGCCGAACCCGCCGTCCGCGAGGTCCTCGACGACGCCGAACTCGGCGGCCTCGCCCGCGTCTGGCTCAGCGAGCTCGGCGCGACGGACGTCCCGGCGCCCTCCGAGGAGCTGGTCTTCTGGCTCACCATCGACACGGTGGCGGCGCAGCTCGCCGCGGAGGGCAACTCCGAGGAGCTCCAGGCCCTCGTCGAGGGGCTGGCCCAGCAGCACGGCGGATTCTTCTCGGCGGCCTGGCGCGTCGACCACCCGGCGACCCCGGACGTCCTGGAGGCGATGGGACGCCTGCATCCGGACAAGCGCATCGCGAAGGAAGCACGCAAGGCGGCCTTCAAGGCGCGGTCCCAGCAGGGCGGATGAGGCTTCCGTGGCGCGGGCCTCTTTGGTCTCCCGTGGCCTGATCCGTACGGATTCACGGAAGGGGGTCCCCTGAAGTCGCCCCCCGTTCAACTCCTGTTCAGGCACGGGCGGGACGGTGTCGCCGAACCGAGGTCCGCCACCCTCCACGGCACCTTCACCGCGTCTCAGGAGACACCATGTCGCTCACCCGCAGGGACTTCGCCCGACAATCCGCGATCACCGGTGCCGGGGTCGCGCTGGCGGGCAGCGTAGGCGCCCTCGCCACCGCGCCCAACGCCCTCGCGTCCACGGAGACCGAGTCCGCGCCGGACACCGCGGACGCGACGCGGAAGTCGGCGGCCGGCCACCACGGGGTCGGCTACGGGCCACTGCTGTCCGACCCCGCGGGCATCCTCGCGTTGCCCGCCGGCTTCAAGTACCGCGTCATCACCTACAGCGGCAGGACGAAGCTGGAGTCCGGCGAGACCACCCCGTCCAACCACGACGGCACCGCCACCTTCTGCGGCCCGCGCGGCGCGACCCTGCTCGTCAACAACCACGAGCTGAAGGGCCCGCGCGCGAGCTGGGCGTACCCGGTCCCGCTCACCGAGGGCCTGGTCTACGACCCGGCGGCGGCCGGCGGCTGCACGGTCGTCGAGGTGCGCCCCGGCGGCCATGTCGCCGAGTGGGTCGGCATCGCCGGCACCTCAACCAACTGCGCGGGCGGCACCACCCCTTGGGACACCTGGCTCACCGGCGAGGAGACCGAGGACAAGGCGGGCCAGAACGGCATGACCAAGGACCACGGCTACATCTTCGAGGTGGACCCCGAGGACCGCCGCGCCAACCGCGACCCGAGGCCCGTCAAGGCGTTCGGCCGGTACGCCCACGAGGCGGTCGTCATCGACCCCAAGCGCGGTCACGCCTACCTCACCGAGGACGCCTCCGGCCCCAACGGCCTGCTCTTCCGCTGGACCCCGCCGGCGGGCTTCCGGCACGGCCGCGGCAAGCTGCGCACCCTCGCCGACGACGCCGGCGTCCTCCAGGCGTTCAAGTGCTTCGACTCCGGCGGCAAGTTCGTCGACGACCTCTCCCGCGCCACGAAGATCGGCACGGTCTACGGCGTCGACTGGATCGACGTCCCCGACCGCGACGCCAGGACGGTGTCCGTCCGCAAGCAGTTCACCGAAGGCCAGGTCACCCGCGCCCGCAAGCTGGAGGGCATGTGGTGGAGCGACGGCGGCACCTACATCGTCTCCTCCTACGCCCGTGACGAGAGCCCCGTCCAGCACGACGGCGCCGTCTGGTTCTACGACCCCAAGCGCCGCACCCTGACCCTGAAGGTCCTGCTCGGCGTGAACCCCGACCCGTCCGTCGACGGCGCCTTCGACGGCCCCGACAACATCACCGTCTCCCCGTACGGCGGTCTCGTCATCGCCGAGGACGGCGAGGGCGTCCAGCACCTGTTCGGCGCGACCGACAGCGGCCGCACCTACCCCATCGCCCGCAACGAACTGAACATCGGCACCGCGGACGAGCCGGAGTACAGCGAGTTCACCGGCGTCACGTTCTCGCCCGACGGTCACACCCTCTTCGCCAACATCCAGACCCCGGGCATCATGCTGGCGATCACCGGGCCCTGGAAGCGCCAGCAGCGGTAATTCACCGGCACCGCTTAATTCGCTCGCGACTTCCGTGCTGCGTCTCCTAGATTGAGATCACGACAACGCACCTCCCGGTGCGCAGGCTGCGGCTACTTCTTTGCAACAGAAATCGACGCCGCCGCCGACTCGATCTCGGGAGGCGCAGCATGCGGTGGGTGCCCGGTGCGCAGGCAACGGTTACTTCATTGGATCGGACGGTCGCGGGTTCGAGTCCCGTCATCGACTTCAGGTCGATGTAGCTCAGTCGGTCAGAGCATCTGGCTAAGTCCGTCGCCGACTCCTGATCTCGGGCACCCTCCCTATGCTGCGCCACTCCCCGATACACGACTCAATCAGCATTGAATTCGGGGGAATTCACGATGGCGCGCTTCAATGTCCGTGCCCGGAAAACGCGGCCCACCTCGCCCGTGACCACCACGGGCCGTACGCTCCGCACCCACCAGGGCGGCGAAGGACACGAGCGGGACGCCCGCTCCGAGCTCTTTCTGCTGGCGGTGGCCGACTTCGTCTCCCAGCAGACCTTCTACGAGAGCGGCGCCGCCCGCGACGACCGCTTCACGAAGCTGGTGCGCGAACTCGCCGTCGGCGACCCGTCCTGGACGGCCGGCCTGCTCGGCTGGCTGCGCGGCGAGGGCAACCTCCGTACCGCCGCGGTCGTCGGCGCCGCCGAGTACGTACACGCGCGCCTGGCGGCGGGCGTGACCGAAGGCCCGTCGAACCGGCAGGTCGTGGACTCCGTGCTCCAGCGGCCCGACGAGCCCGGCGAGCTGCTCGCGTACTGGACGGCGACGTACGGCCGCAACATCCCCAAGCCCGTCAAGCGGGGGATCGCCGACGCCGTACGACGGCTGTACAGCGGCAGGTCGCTGCTGAAGTACGACACCGCGTCCAAGGGCTACCGCTTCGGTGACGTCCTCAACCTGGTGCACGCGGCGCCCGACCCGGACAAGCCGTGGCAGGGCGAGCTGTTCCGGTACGCCCTGGACCGCCGGCACCACCCGGACACCGCCGTGCCGCCCGCCTCGAACCGCGTGCTGACCGCGCACCGCGAGCTGATGGCGTTGCCCGTGGCGGACCGGCGTGCGGTGGTCACCTCGCAGGCCGGGGCCGAGCGGCTCGCGACGGCGGGGATGACGTGGGAGGCGCTGGCGGGCTGGCTCCAGGGGCCGATGGACAAGGCGGCCTGGGAGGCGGTCATCCCCTCCATGGGGGCCATGGCCGCGACCCGCAACCTGCGCAACTTCGACGAGGCGGGTGTCTGCGACGAGGTCGCGGCGCGGGTGGCGGCGAAGATCAGCGACCCGGCGGAGGTGACGCGCTCGCGGCAGTTCCCCTTCCGGTACCTCGCCGCCTACCAGCACGCGCCCTCGCTGCGCTGGGCGTACCCGCTGGAGCGGGCGCTCGGCCACTCGCTGGCCAACGTGCCCGCGCTGCCCGGCCGGACGCTGGTGCTCGTCGACCGCTCGGGCTCGATGTTCTACGCACGGCTGTCGGACCGTTCCGAGCTCAACCGGGCCGACGCGGCGGCGATCTTCGGCACGGCGCTCGCGCTGCGGGCGGCCGACGCCGACCTCGTCGAGTTCGGGACCAGCAGCAACACGATCAAGTTCCGTAAGGGGGAGTCCATGTTGAAGATTCTGGAGCGTTTCGGTGACCTCGGTGGTACGGACACCACCGAGGCCGTGCGCCGGCACTACCGCGCGCACGACCGGGTGCTGATCGTCACCGACGAGCAGTTCGCCGCGAGCCGCCACGGCGACCCGACCGACCAGGTCCCGGCGAACGTGCCGGTCTACACCTGGAACCTGGCCGGCCACCGCGCGGGCCACGGTCCGTCGGGCAAGGGGAACCGGCACACCTTCGGCGGACTCTCGGACGCGGCCTTCCGGATGGTGCCGCTGCTCGAGGCCGCCGACGACACGCGGTGGCCGTGGGCGGCCTGAGAGCCGGCGCAAGCTAGCCCAGCCGTGAGACCTGGTAGTGGCCGATGTGCCAGTCGTCCTCCTCGCGTCTCACCAGAACGCCGAGGTACACGGCGATCGTGGGCCGGTCGGTGAACGAGAACTCCACGTTCAGGTAGCCGAGGACGAGGTCGTCGGCGAGGCGTCTGGTCTCGAGGAACCGGTAGTCGGCCGTCATGCCGAGGGGCTGGGAGTCGTAGTAGTCCGCGACTCCCGGCCTCCCCGTGCTGTAGGGGTGCAGGCCCTGGAAGATCGCGTCCTGAGTGAAGAGGGCGGCGACCCGCCCGGGTTCGTGCGCGTCGACGGCGGCCTTCCACCGGTCCAGGACACCGCGCAGGATCACCTCGTCGTCCGTCGTACCGCTGCTCATGGCTGTGCTCCTGTCCGCCGGTCAGTGGCCGGCGCTCATGCCGCCGTCGACGCGGAGGATCTCGCCGGTGACGAACGGGGCGTTCTCCAAGTAGACGACCGCGTCGACGATGTCGCTCTGCTCGACCATCCGGCCGACCGGGTGCGGCGCGGCGAGGAAGTCGTGCGTCTGCTCGCCCGGTGCCGGTCGGCCCTTGCCTGCGACGCGAACTGATATCTAACATGTCAGTTCATGGAGGCTGTACCACGCACGCTGCTCAGGGACCGCGCCTACGCGGCCATCCGGGACGCCATCGTGGCCGGGGACATCGCCCCCGGCGCGGTGGTGCGCGACGCCGATCTCGCCGAGCGGCTCGGGCTGTCCCGGGCGCCGGTACGGGAGGCGTTCGCCCGGCTGGTCGACGAGGGGCTGCTGGAGAGCAAGCCGCAGAGCTACACGCGGGTGACCCCGGTGGTGGCCGCAGAGGTACGGGACGCGGCGGCCGTGGTGGGCGCGATGCACGAGCTGGCCACCCGGGTGGCGGTGCCCCGGCTCTTCGCGGCGGACGTGGAGAGGATGCGCGCGGCCAACGAACGGTTCGCCACCGCCGTACGGGCCGGGGACGTGGACGCCGCCCTGCGCGCCGACGACGCACTGCACGACATCCTCGTCCGGGCCGCCGGCAACCGCGCGGCCGCCGCCACCATCGCCCGCTACACCCCCCTCATCCGGCGGCTGGAACGACGGCGCTTCGGCGAGGGCGGCACCTGCCGCTCGGCCGGACTGCACGGCCGGCTGATCGAGGCCTGCGCCGAAGGCGACGTGGACGAGGCCGTCCGCGTCACGGCGGAGATCTGGCGCACCCTCGCGGATCTCGCCGACTCCGAGGAACGAGCGGCCGAGTGACCGGTGGCCGAGTGACCGACCGACCCGCCCACTGCTCCAGGCGGCCCACCGCCCCAGGCGGCCCACTGCTCCAGGAGGCCCCATGTCCCTCTCCTCGTACGAGCGTTACCCCCTCCTCTTCGGCCCGTCCCCGGTCCACCCGCTGGAACGGCTCACCGCCCACCTCGGCGGAACCGCCCTCTGGGCGAAGCGGGAGGACTGCAACTCCGGCATCGCGTACGGCGGGAACAAGACCCGCAAGCTGGAGTACCTGGTCGCCGACGCGCTCGCGCAGGGCTGTGACACGCTCGTGTCGATCGGCGGGGTGCAGTCCAACCACACGCGTCAGGTCGCGGCCGTCGCCGCCCGCGCGGGACTCAAGTGCGTTCTGGTGCAGGAGAGTTGGGTGGAGTGGCCCGACTCGGTGTACGACAAGGTCGGCAACATCCTGATCAGCCGGCTGGCCGGGGCCGATGTGCGCCTGGTGCGGGCCGGGTTCGGGATCGGCTTCAAGGAGAGCTGGGAACTGGCCCTCAGGGAGGTCGAGGAGTCGGGCGGGAAGCCGTACGCCATCCCGGCCGGGGCCTCCGACCATCCGCTCGGCGGACTCGGTTTCGCCGGGTGGGCGTGCGAAGTCGCCGAGCAGGAGCGGGAGTCGGGCATGTTCTTCGACACCGTGATCGTCTGTTCCGTGACCGGATCGACCCAGGCCGGCATGGTCGCCGGGTTCGCCGCGCTGGAGGAGGCGGGCGGGCGGTCCCGGCGTGTCATCGGGATCGACGCCTCGGCCAAGCCCACCGAGACCCGTGAGCAGATCGCCCGCATCGCCCACGGCACCGGCCAACTCATCGGTGTCAAGCGCGAGTTGACCGTCGAGGACGTCGAGTTGGACGAGCGGTACCACGCCGGCGTCTACGGCGTCCCGGACGAGACGACCCTGGAGGCGATGCGGCTCGCCGCGCGCACCGAGGGCATGGTCACCGACCCCGTCTACGAGGGGAAGTCGATGGCCGGGCTCATCGACCTGGTCGCGCGCGGCGAGATCGGCCGCGACTCCACCGTGCTGTACGCGCACCTGGGCGGGCAGCCGGCACTGAACGCGTACAGCGCGCTGTTCTGAGGACCTGGCGCCGTTCCCGTTCCCGTTCCCGTTCCGGTTCCCGTTCCCGTTCCCGTTCCGGTTCCGGTCCGAGGCCGTCGTCCACGTCCTGGCCGGCGGCCGCGCCGGGACGCCGCCCGCCCGGGCGCGGCCGGGCGGCCGGTCCGGGTGGCGCGGGTGGAAGGGAAGAAGCGGTCGAGGCGTCAGTGGCCGAGGCGTCGGCAGGCGAGGCGGAAGGGGACGGCGTGGACATGGGGTGCTCCCTGTCTGGTGTCCCCGCGTGATGTGGTGGAACATGCGGGCAGCACGAATAGACCCTGGTCGTGGACCCGCGGAGACGAGAGCACTAAGCGGGGACCCTCTCCGTTTAGTGTCTGCCAAAATACGGAGAGAGTCCCCGGTTCGCAAGGAGTAACTGGATGACGCAGGTCAGGCCCATGCGTGCGGACGCTCGCCGCAACTACGAGCGCTTGCTGAAGGTGGCGGCGGAGGCCTTCGCCGAGCATGGGGAGGGCGCCTCCCTCGACGACATCGCCAAGCGGGCGGGCGTCGGATCCGGCACGCTGTACCGGCACTTCCCCACGCGGCAGGCGCTGTTGGAGGCGGCCTACGTCGACCGGATCGAGGCGCTGGCCGTGCGGGCCGACGAGCTCGGCGGGGAACTCCCGCCGGGCGAGGCGCTGGTGGAGTGGCTCAACGAGCTGTGCGTCGGCACGATCCAGGTCCGCGGTATGAAGTCCCTGCTCGGCTCAGCCGTCACGGACGGCAGCGCGGCCGCGGTCACCGCCTGCGGCACGAACATGAAGGAAGCGGCGGCCCGGCTGGTGGAGGCGGCGCAGCGGGAGGGCACCCTGCGGGCGGACGTCGAGCCGATCGACGTCCTGCGCCTCGCGCACGGGGTGGCGACGGCGTCGGAGCTGGCGAAGGGGGACCGCAGCGCCATCCGCCGGTATGTGTCGCTGCTGACGGAGGGGCTGCGGCCCGCGCGGTGACGACAGCGGGCGCCCCCGTGGCGGCGGGCGCCCTTGGCTGAGCGACTGCGGGCCGGGGCCGGACGCGGCTACAGGGCCTGGGCGCCCGGCTTCACCATGTTCCGTACGGTGCGGGCCTTCACGAAGTCCCCCATGGCCGTCATCTCCCACTCGCCGGAGAACTGCCGGATCAGCTTGGCCATCAGCACGCCCGTCTGCGGTTCGGCGCCGGTGAGGTCGAAGCGGACGAGCTCCTCGCCGGTCGCGGCGTCCAGGAGACGGCAGTAGGCCTTGGCGACCTCCGTGAACTTCTGGCCGGAGAAGGAGTTCACCGTGAAGACCAGACCGGACACCTCCTGCGGGATACGGCCGAGGTCGACGACGATCACCTCGTCGTCCCCGCCGCCCTCGCCGGTGAGGTTGTCGCCGGAGTGCTTGATCGCGCCGTTCACGATGGAGAGCTTGCCGAAGTAGCAGCTGTCGATGTGGTTGCGCTGGGGGCCGTAGGCGATGACCGAGGCGTCCAGGTCGATGTCCTTGCCGCGGAACGCCGGCTCCCAGCCCAGGCCCATCTTGACCTGCGAGAGCAGCGGGCGGCCGCCCTTGACGAGGGAGACGGTCTGGTTCTTCTGGAGACTGACCCGGCCCTTGTCCAGGTTGATCTTCCCCGTCGCGGCGGGCGGCGCGGCGGGCGGCGCCGGGGGCATCGGCGGGGCCGCCGGGGTCACCGGGGACTGCCGCACGGGCGGCGGGGCGACCTGCTGCGGGGGAGCGGCCGGTGCCGGCTCCTCCACCGTCACCCCGAAGTCGGTGGCGATGCCGGCCAGGCCGTTGGAATACCCCTGGCCGACCGCGCGGGCCTTCCAGGCGCCGTTGCGGAGGTAGATCTCCACGACGACCAGGGCCGTCTCCGAGCCGAGCTGCGGGGGCGTGAACGTGGCCAGCACGCCGTTGTCGTCCGCGCTGCGGATCGTCGCCGTCGGTTCCACGCCCTGGAACGTCTGTCCCGCGGCGTCCGGGCTGGCGGTGACGACGATCTTCTCGATGCCCGGCGGGACGGCGGCCGTGTCGACGATGATCGCGTCGGGGGCCGTGCCGCCGCCGGAGCGGTAGGTCACGCCGGGACCGCTCGCCTGGTTGTAGAAGATGAAGTCGTCGTCGGAGCGCACCTTGCCGTCGGCGGTGAGCAGCAGGCCCGAAACGTCGAGCCGCACCGGAGCGGCGACGTCCACCGTCACGCGCGCGGTGGGGAGAGGGATGTTCGAGCCGGGGGTCATAGCTGTCATGCCGGGTGAACGAGCGAGACCACTTTGCCGTTCCCTTACCCGGACCCGAACGGGCCCGGGCAGGGACATGGCAGGTGCGCGGGCCTACGGCACCACCACGATCTTGCGGCCGACCCCCGCCGCGAACTGTTCCAGCGCCCGCGGGTACTCCTCCAGAGGCATCCGGTCGCTGATGAAGACCTCCGGGTCCAGCACCCCGTTCGCGAAGAGTTCGGCGGCCCGCTCGAAGCTGTGCAGGACGGCCATCGAACCGGTGATGGTGATCTCCTGGTTGTAGATCCGGTACGGGTCGACGGTGACCCGGGTCGCGTAGTCGGCGACGCCGAACTGGAGGAACGTTCCCGCCTTCGCCACCCGCCCCAGACCGTCCTGGATCGCCGCCGCGTTGCCCGTCGCGTCCACGACCAGGTCCCAGCCGCGCGGCCGCTCCAGCTCGTCCGCGTTCGCCGCCGTCCCGGAGACGCCCAGCCGGCGGGCGGTCTCCAGCCGCGCCGGATTCAGGTCCACCACGTCCACGCTCGCGGCGCCCGTGCGCTTGGCCAGCTCCAGCATCATCAGTCCCATCGTCCCGGAGCCGTAGATCAGCACATGCGCGCCCAGCCGCGACCGGAGCACGTCGTAGCCGCGCACCGCGCACGACAGCGGCTCGATCAGCGCCGCGTCCTGGGTGCGGACGTGCTCGGGCAGCCGTACGCAGTTGGCCACCGGCGCCACCGCGTACTGGGCCGCGCCTCCCGCCGTGGTGACGCCGATCGCGGCCCACCGTTCGCAGAGGTTGTCGTGGCCGGTGCGGCAGTAGCGGCACTCGTGGCAGTACAGCGACGGGTCCACCGCCACCCGGTCGCCCACGGACACCTCGGTGACCTGCGTGCCGACCCCCACGACCGCGCCCGCGAACTCGTGCCCCGGCACGAGGGGCAGCTTCGGCGCGAACTCGCCCTGGAGGATGTGCAGATCGGTGCCGCACAGACCGCAGGCGGCGACCTCCACGACCACCTCGCGCGGCCCTGGCGTCGGGTCGGGGACCTCGGTGACGACGGCGTGGCCCACGGACTCGATGACGGCGGCCTTCATTTCACGGCTCCCAGGGACAGGCCCTGGACCAGTTTGTCCTGGGCGGCGAACCCCGCGGCGAGCACCGGCAGGGAGACGACGAGCGAGGCGGCGCACACCTTCGCCAGGAACAGGCCCTGGCTGGTGATGAAGCCGGTCAGGAAGACGGGGGCGGTCTCCGCGACCACACCCGTGAGCACCCGCGCGAAGAGCAGCTCGTTCCAGCTGAAGATGAAGCAGATCAGGGCCGTCGCCGCGATCCCGGGCAGGGCGATCGGGGCGACCACGCGCGCGAGGATCGTCGGCAGCCGTGCCCCGTCCACCCGCGCGGCCTCGATGACCGCCACCGGGACCTCGGCCAGGAACGACTGCATCATCCACACCGCGATCGGCAGGTTCATGGAGGTGTAGAGGGCGACCAGCAGCCAGATGTTGTCCAGCAGCCCCGCGTTCTTCGCGAACAGGTAGATCGGCAGCAGGCCCGCCACCACCGGCAGCATCTTGGTCGACAGGAAGAAGAACAGGACGTCCGTCCACTTCTTCACCGGCCGGATCGACAGCGCGTAGGCCGCCGGGAGGGCGAGGAGCAGGACGAACAGGGTCGACGCGAGGGACGCCACCGTCGAGTTGACCAGCGCGGGCCAGGGGCTCGCGCCGCCGCCTGTGCCGAAGAACTCGCGGTAGCCGTCGAGGGTGAGCGACGCGGCGAAGGACGGCGGGTTGGTCGCCGCGTCCTGCTCCGAGTGGAAGGACGTCAGGGCCATCCAGGCGACGGGCAGGAAGAACACGATGCCGGTCACCCAGGCCAACAGCCCGAGGCCGCGTCGGCGTACGACGTTCATGCGCGGGACACCTCCTCGCGGAACAGGGACGAGACGACCCGCAGGGCGAAGGTCGCGATGACGATCGAGCCGATGACCACCAGGACGCCCGCGGCCGACGCGAGGCCGTTCTCATGGGCCTGGTAGAAGCTCTGGTAGACGGTGTAGGGGAGGTTCGCCGTGCCGAGGCCTCCCGAGGTGATGGTGAAGACCGCGTCGAAGTTCTGGACGATGTAGATCGAGCCGAGCAGGGCGCCCAGCTCCAGGTAGCGGCGCAGGTGGGGGAGGGTCAGATGGCGGAAGATCTGCCAGTCGCTCGCGCCGTCCACCCGTGCGGCCTCGATCTGCTGCTGGTCCCGGCTCTGGAGGCCGGCCAGCAGGATCAGCATCATGAACGGCGTCCACTGCCAGACGAGGGAGGCCTCCACGGCGAGCAGCGGGGTGTCGGAGATCCAGTCCGGCTGGGGGCCGCCCACGTAGTGCGACAGGCCGTTGAGCAGGCCGTATTCGGGGTTGTAGAGGACGTGCTTCCAGAGCAGGGCGGCCGCCACCGGCACCACCAGGAAGGGCGCGATCAGCAGCGTGCGGACCACGCCCCGGCCCCGGAACCGACGGTCCAGCAGCAGGGCCAGGGCCAGTCCCAGCAGCAGGCTGACCAGCACCACGGTCGCCGTGAGCAGGACGGTCGTCCACACGGAGTGGCGAAGGTCGGCGTCGGTCAGGACCTGGTGGTAGTTGTCGAGCCCGGTGAAGCGGCGGGCCTTGGGGTAGAGGGCGTTCCAGTCGAAGAAGGAGATCACCACCGTGGCCACGAACGGGAGCTGGGTCACCACGATCATGAAGACCAGGGCGGGGAGCAGCGGGGCCCGGGTCGCCCAGGCGCGCAGGCGGGTGGAGGGCCCGCGCGGGGTGCGTACGGTGGGTGCGGTCACGGGGGCCGTCGTCGTCGCGGTCATCGTCCCTCGTACTCCTCGGAGATCCGCTCGGCGAGCTGCTGGGACTTCTTCAGGGCCGACTCGACGGACTGGCGTCCGGCGATGGCCGCGCTGATCTCCTGGGAGACCTTGGTGCCGAGGTCGGTGAACTCGGGGATGCCGACGAACTGGATGCCGGGCGCGGGCCGCGGCTGCACTCCCGGGTCGTTGGGTTTCGCCGCCTCGATGGCCTGCTTCGTCATGTCCTGGAAGGCGGCCGCCTCCTCGCGGTAGGCCGCGTTCTCGTAGGTCGACGCGCGCTTGCCGGCCGGCACGTTCGACCAGCCGGTCTTCTCGCCGACCAGCTGCTCGTAACTCTTGCCCGACGCCCAGGAGACGAACTTCCAGGCCTTGTCGGCGTTGCGGGAGGCCTTCTGGATGCCCCAGGCCCAGGTGTAGAGCCAGCCGGACGCGCCGGTCCGCTCCACGGGGGCCGGGGCGTAGCCCACCTTGCCCTTGACCGGGGACTTCGCCGCCTCCAGGGAACCGGCCGCGGAGGTGGCGTCGTACCACATGGCGACCTTGCCCTGGGTCATGTTGTTGAGGCACTCGGCGAAGCCGGACTGAGCGGCTCCGGACTCGCCGTGGTCACGGACCAGGTCGACATAGAACTTCGTCGCCTTCTCGAAGGCGGGCGAATCGAGCTGCGCCGTCCAGTCCTGGTCGAACCAGGTGCCGCCGAAGGTGTTCACGACGGTCGTCAGGGGCGCCATCACCTCGCCCCAGCCGGGCAGCCCGCGCAGGCAGATGCCCTTCATGCCGGGCTCGGCCCCGTCCGTCTTCGCCGCGAGGTCGGCCACCTGCTGCCAGGTGGGGTGTGCGGGCATCGTCAGGCCCTGCGCGGCGAACACGTCCTTGCGGTACATCAGGAAGGACGACTCGCCGTAGAAGGGCTGGCCGTAGAGCTTTCCGTCGTCTCCGGTGAGGGACTCGCGCATGGGTTTCAGGACGTCCTGCTCGTCGTAGGCGGGGTCCGCCGCCACGTACGGGTCCATCGCGTGCAGCCAGCCGTTGCGGGCGTAGATCGGTATCTCGTAGTTCGACAGGGTCGCCACGTCGTACTGGCCCGCCTGGTTGGCGAAGTCCTGGCTGATCTTGTCGCGGACGTCGTTCTCCGGCAGCAGGGTGAAGCTGACCTTGATGCCGGTCTCCTTGGTGAAGTGGTCGGCGGTGAGCTTCTGCAACTCGGCCATCTGGGGGTTGTTGACCATGAGGACGTTGAGGGAGTCGCCGCCGGAACCCGCCCCGCCGGCTCCGGCCCAGCAGCCGGAGAGCAACGGGGCGAGCAGCGTCCCTGCGGCGACCGCGGCGAGCGTGGCTCGCGGCCTCCGTCGGCTCTGGGTGCGCATGGACCGCTCCTGGGCGTAGTGGGATGTATCGGGCGCCCCGAGGCGTGGCGGTGCCCTCGGGAATGGGTGGTTCGGGGGATTCAGACCCGGATGACCTGAGGCCCCAGCAGTGCGTACCGGTGGGCCTCGGCCGTCGGCAGCAGCGTGCTCGTCACGATCGCCTCCAGCGTGCCCACCTCGGCGAACCGGCAGAAGCCGACCGCCCCGAACTTGGAGTGCACGCCGGTGAAGACCACTCGCCGGGCAGCCCGCACGGCCTGCGCCTTGACCTCGCCGACGGCCGGGTCCGGGGTGGTCAGACCGTGTTCGCGGGAGATGCCGTTGGCGCCGATGTAGGCGAGGTCGACGACGAAGCCGGCCAGCATCTTCGTCGTCCAGTGGTCGACGGTGGCCAGGGTGCCGGAGCGGACCCGGCCGCCGAGCAGCAGCACGGACACGTTCTCGGTCTCGGCGAGCGCGCCCGCGACCGGCAGGGACGCGGTGACCACGGTCAGCGGCCGGTCCCTGGGCAGCGCCTCGGCGATGAGCTGCGGGGTGAAGCCCTCGTCGACGAAGACCGTCTCGGCGTCCCCGAGCAGCCCGGCCGCCGCGGCGGCGATCCGGCGCTTCTCGGGTACATGGCTGGTGGCGCGGAAGGCCAGCGTCGTCTCGAAGCCCGCGCTCTCCACGGGATAGGCGCCGCCGTGCGTGCGGCGCACCAGGCCGTGGTCCTCCAGGGCGCGCAGATCCCGCCGTACGGTCTCCCTGGCCACGCCCAGTTCGGCGGCGAGCGTGGCGACGTCGACCGAGCCGGTGGCGCGCGCGGTGCGCACGATCTCGCGCTGGCGCTCCTCCGCCGTCCTCTGGCTCATGCCGTCACCTCGCTCTCCCGCTGTCCTGCCCGTTCGGGCCCGGTGGGACCCATGGGGGAAGTTCTACAGCGGGCGCGCGGCACTGACCAGGCCTGTTGCGGGCCCGATGCTGCCCGGGTGGGCCCGTTTCCGGCGCGGTCCGCCCGGCTCGGACCTGGGGAGCAGCCGGGTGGCGGGTGGGATCGGGCAGGGCGGGTGCCCGGATACGGCGGCGGTGGGCCCGTTCGGTGCCCGCCCGCCGTTCGCGAGGTCCGCCTTCCGGTCAGTACGGCCAGATCGGCGGGTCGCTGACGAAGTGGCCGCCCAGGTAGGCGTGGGCGATGTTCTCGGGGTCCAGCTCGCCCTGCTCGGCGATCAGCTTCTCGGCGTACGGCTCGGAGTCGTCCTGCGGGTCGTAGCCGAGCGCCCGCGCGGTGCTCAGGTCCCACCACAGCCGGGTGTTGTCGGAGGAGCCGTAGGCGACGGTGTGGCCGACGTTCTCGGCGGTCAGGGCCGCGTGGAACAGGCGGGCGCCGTCGGCCGGGCTCATCCACACCGACAGCATGCGCACACTGGTCGGCTCGGCGAAGCAGGAGCCGATGCGCACCGACACGCTCTCCAGGCCGTGCTTGTCCCAGTAGAGCTGGGCGAGGTCCTCGCCGAAGGACTTGGACAGGCCGTAGAAGGTGTCCGGGCGGTGCGGGGTGTCGATCGGGATCAGTTCGCCCGCGTCGTGCGGTGCGCCGCCCCTCGGGCGGGGGGTGAAGCCGACCGCGTGGTTGGAGGAGGCGAAGACGACGCGCCGCACACCCTCCTCGCGGGCGGCCTCGTACAGGTTGTACGTCCCCGCGATGTTCGCGGCGAGGATCTTCTCGAAGGGGGCTTCCAGGGAGATGCCCGCGAGGTGGATGATCGCGTCCACGCCCCGCACCGCCTCGCGGACCGCCTCCCGGTCGGCCAGGTCCGCGACGATCGCCTCCGGCGCGTCGCCGACCGGACGCAGGTCGAGCAGACGCAGCTCGTAGCCGTAGGCGGGCAGCAGCTCCCGCATCAGGGTGCCGAGGCCGCCGGCGGCGCCGGTGAGCAGGACGGTGCGCGGAGCGGGCATCCTCGGGTCTCCTTGGATCGCGGTGAGAGGGGATCACTGTAGGGCGGACGCATGTGTGGCCGTAGTTCACATTCATGGACACGCTATGGAGCGGCGGCCGCACCCGTCAAGTGTCCCGCGCGTGTGGCAAAAGTGCTGGTGTCTCGGGGGATTGCACGCTTGACCCGGCTCGATCGGGCACCCTAGCGTGAGGTTGTTCAGGAATATGGACGCCGCTCAAGGATATGGACCCGTTATGGACCCGGGAGAGCCCGTGACGTCAGCCCCGCTCGCCGACCGCCTCCGCGTTCCCAGCGGACCGCTGTTCTTCCCCGTCACCGCCTACGGCCCCGACGGCTCCCTCGACCTCGACACCTACCGCGCGCACGTCCGCCGCGGCGTCGAGGCGGGTGCCGCCGCCGTCTTCGCGGCCTGCGGGACCGGGGAGTTCCACGCGCTCGCCCCGGAGGAGTTCGAGGCCTGTGTGCGGGCGGCCGTGGCCGAGACCGCCGGGCGGGTGCCGGTCGTCGCGGGCGCCGGCTACGGGACCGCGCTCGCCGTGCGCTACGCGAGACTGGCCGAGTCGGCCGGGGCGGACGGCCTGCTCGCCATGCCGCCCTACCTCGTCGTCGCCGCCCAGGAGGGACTGCTGCGCCACTACCGGGAGGTGGCGGCCGCGACGGCCCTCCCGGTCGTCGTCTACCAGCGCGACAACGCCGTCTTCACCCCGCGGACCGTCGTCGAACTCGCCCGCACCGAGGGGATCATCGGCCTCAAGGACGGCCTCGGCGACCTCGACCTGATGCAGCGGACCATCAGCGCCGTCCGCACCGAGGTCCCCGGCGACTTCCTCTACTTCAACGGCCTGCCCACCGCCGAACAGACCCAGCTCGCCTACCGGGCACTCGGCGTCACCCTCTACTCCTCGGCCGTGTTCTGCTTCGCCCCCGAGATCGCCCTCGCCTTCCACCGGGCCCTCACCACCGGCGACGACACCACCGCCCACCGCCTCCTCGACGGCTTCTACCGGCCGTTCGTCGAACTGCGGGCCCAGGGCCGCGGTTACGCCGTCTCCCTCGTCAAGGCCGGGGTCCGGCTGCGCGGCCTCGACGTGGGCGAAGTGCGCCCGCCGCTGCACGAACCGAGCGAGGATCACGTCAAGCAGCTCGCCCAGGTGATCGAACGCGGCTACGCGCTGCTGGAGGAGGACAGGTAAGTGAGGGCGTCGACATTCGTCTATCCCTGGGACGTCACCGGCGATCCCGAGGCGCCGGCCCGGATCGCCGCGCTCGGCGTGGAACAGGTGACCCTCGCCGCCGCCTACCACTCCACCCGCGCCCTCACCCCCCGCCACCCGCGCCACCGCATCGTCACCGCCGAGCACGCGGCCGTGCTGTACCCGACCGATCCGGCCGGCGACCGCTGGAAGGGCCGCGCCCTGCGCCCGTACCCGGCTGGTGACTGGGCCCCCGGCGACGCCTACGGCGAAGCCGCCGAAGCGCTCGCGCGGGCCGGGCTCGACGTGCACACCTGGGTGGTCCTCGCGCACAACTCCCGGCTGGGCGCCGACCATCCGGACACCTCGGTCGTCAACGCCTACGGCGACCGCTACCCGTGGGCCCCCTGCATCGCCCAGCCCGACACGCGCGCGTACCTCGTCGACCTCGCCGCCGAGGCCGCCGTACGCCCGGGCGCGGGCGGCACCGAACTGGAGTCCCTCGGCTGGTACGGGCTCCAGCACCTGCACGCCCACGACAAGACCGGCGGCGTCGGCCTCGGGGACGCCGGCCAGTACCTGATGGCGCTCTGCTTCTGCCCCGCCTGCCGGGCCGGCTACGGCGAACAGGGCCTGGACGCCGACGCGCTCGCCGTCGCCGTACGGGAGGCGCTTGAGCCGCTGTGGCGGGGGGCGCCGGACGGCGAGGGAGGCTGGACCGGGGTGGAGAAGCTGCTCGGGCAGGAGACGGCGGCGGCCACGCGCGCGTGGCGCGACGACAGGGCCCGCACGCTCCAGGAGACAGCCGTGCGGGCGGTACGGGACGCCGCGCCCGACGGCTTCCAGATCCTGCTGCACGCCGACCCCGTGAGCTACCACGTCGGCGCCAACCCGGGCGTCGACCCCGGGCACATCCTGTCCGTCGCGGACGGGGTCGTCGTGCCCTGCGCGGACGGGCCCGGCCTGCTGGCCCCCTTCGCCGGGCAGGGCCGGGGCGGCGCGGTCGTCGCCGCCAACTTCGGCGTCGTCTCCGGCATGGGCGGCAGCCCGGGGACACTCACCGCCGACCTCGCGCGGGCGCGCGAGCTCGGGGCGACCGAACTGCGGCTGTATCACGCGGGATTGGCGTCGGACGGGGACCTGGCGGCCGTACGCGAGGCGCTGGCCGCCCGCTGAGAGCCGCGCAGCAGCGGCAGAACCGTCACCGGCCGGGATGCGATGAGTTTCGGGGACGTGACCGGTCCACCCTTCATGACCGACACGACAAGCACCCTCGACCTCGGCCCGCAGACCCTGATTCTGGCTCGGCTCGCGGAGGGCGTCCGCGACGAGCAGCTCGCGGACGGGACGCCCTGCCCGGGCTGCGCCGTCCGCAACATGCTCGGGCACCTCACCGGCCTCGCCGTCGCCTTCCGGGACGCCGCCCGCAAGGACCTGGGCCCCACGACGGACACCCCGCCGGACGCCGCGGCGCCGGAGATCGGCCCCGGCCGGCGCGAGGAACTCGCCAAGGCGCTCGACGCGCTCGCCGACGCCTGGCGCGACCCGGCCGCCTGGACCGGCATGACCCGCGCGGGCGGCGTGGACCTGCCCGGCGCGGTCGCGGGCGCCGTCGCCGCCGACGAGCTGGTGATCCACGGCTGGGACCTGGCCCGGGCCACGGGCCAGGAGTACACGCCCGACCCGGCCGCGCTGTCGGCGGCGTACGGGTTCCTCGCCGCCGCCGCGGCCCAGGGTGAGCCCGGGAGCGGGGTGTTCGGCCCCGTGGTCCCCGTCCCGGACGACGCCCCGCTGCTCGACCGGGCGGTCGGACTGAGCGGGCGCGACCCGGCGTGGACCCGCTAGCCGGGACGTGGACGGCCACCCGTGGTTGCCGTAGACGCACGCAATCAGGGCGCGTCCCGCGGAAGCGAAACGTACGCTCCCCACCATGCCCCTGAGCCTCACCGTCCTCGGTACCGCCTCTCCGCACCCGGGGCCGGGCCGCCCCTGCTCCGGCTACCTGCTGCGCGGCGCGGGGGCGGAGGTGTGGGTGGACGCGGGGCCCGGGACGTTCGCGGAGTTGCAGCGGCACACGGATCCCGACCGGCTCACCGCGATCTGGATCTCCCACCTCCACGCCGACCACAGCGCCGACCTCCTCGCCGCCGCCTACGCCCTCGCCTACGGCGGGATGACCCCGCCGGCCCCGATCCCGGTCTATGCGCCGCTCGACTGCGCCCGGCGTCTCGCCGGCTTCTTCGGCCGGCCGGACGTACGGTTCCTGAGCGGGGTCTTCGACTTCAGGGCCCTGTTCGACGGGCACACCGTGCGGCACTGGAACCTGCGTCTCACCTCCCGTGCGGTGGTGCACGACACCGAGGCGTACGGGCTGCGGGCCGAGTGCCAGGGGAGCGTCCTCGCGTACTCGGGCGACACCGGGCCGTGCGAGGCCCTCACCGAACTCGCCTCCGGCGCCGATCTGTTCCTGTGCGAGGCGGACATCGACAGTCATCGCGAAGGCGAACGGGAACGGCAGGTTCATCTCACGCCGGAGGAAGCGGGCGACGCCGCCCGCAGGGCAGGGGTGCGCGAGCTGTACATCACCCACGTCGGGCCCACGCTGACCCGGGAGGCCGCGACCGCCCGGGCCACCGTCGCCTTCGGAGCCCCCGCCCGCACCGCCCGCGAGGGCGAGACCCTCCCCTTCTGACCCCACTCGGGGCGCTCTGCCCCGGCGGTCTCGTCCCGCAACCTCAACTTCCTTTGTCAGAAGCATTGACGAAACACAGGGCCGCTCCTACCTTCAACGCGTCGTACTTCGTACGTCATATATGAGACGCGATACACGAGATCCGCGATCAGACACGCGACACCCGAGAGGCGCGCATGACCTCTGTGCCCACGCCGATCCCGTCCCGCACGCAGTACGTGCTGGAGGAGATCAAACGCCGCATCCTCACCGGGCGGCTGACGCCCGGCCAGGCCCTGGTCGAGACCGAGCTCGCCGCGCAGTTCGGGGTCTCCAAGACCCCGGTGCGCGAGGCGCTCAAGACCCTGGCCGGCACCGGACTGGTCGTCATGAGCCAGTACAAGGGCGTCACGGTGCGCATGGTGGACGCGGACATGGCGCGCGAGGTCTACGACGTACGCCTGCTGCTCGAGCCCGAGGCGCTCAAGCGGGCTGTGCGGCTGGGTGCCTCCCTTGACGCCGCCCGCGAGGCGCTGACCAGGGCCGACCGGGCGACCGACACCGCCGAACGGTCTCTGGCCAACCGTGCGTTCCACCGTGCCCTGTACCTGCCGTGCGGCAACCCGCTGCTCGGCCGGATGCTCGACGAGGTGCGCGACCAGGCCGCCCTGGTGTCCGCCGTCGCCTGGGCCGCCTCGCCCTCCTGGGAACGGGAGGCCGGCGAGCACCGCGAGATCCTGCGGCTCGCCCTGGCCGGCGACTCCGACGGAGCGGCCCGCGCCCTGCACGCCCACATCGCGTCGTTCGTGCACCGGGCGTTCCCCGAGACCGCCCAGGAGGCCCCGGAAGGGCCCCGGGCAGAGAAAGGTCAGGAATGAGCAGCGTGGCGTTCGAGACCCAGCGTGCGGCTTTGGCCGACGTGGTGGCCATCCCGGTGACCCCGTTCGCCGAGGACGGCTCCGTCGACGGCGAAGTCCACCGGGCCCTGCTGCGCCGGCTGCTCGACGGCGGGATCACCACCCTCACCCCGAACGGCAACACCGGCGAGTTCTACGCACTGACCCCCGAGGAGCGCCGCCTGGTCACGGAGCTGACCATCGAGGTGGCCGGCGGACGGGCGGCGATCCTGGTCGGGGTCGGACACGACGTGCCGACCGCCGTCGCCTCCGCCCGGCACGCCCGAGAGCTGGGCGCGCAGATGGTGATGGTCCATCAGCCCGTCCATCCGTACGTGTCGCAGAGCGGCTGGGTCGACTACCACCGGGAGATCGCGGCGGCGGTGCCCGAGCTGGGCGTCGTCCCGTACATCCGCAACGCGCAGCTGCGCGGCGAACGTCTCGCCGAACTCGCCGACGCCTGTCCGAACGTCATCGGCGTCAAGTACGCCGTCCCGGACGCCTCGCGCTTCGCCGCGTTCGCGCGGGACGCGGGTCTGGAGCGCTTCGTCTGGGTGGCCGGTCTCGCCGAGCCGTACGCCCCCTCCTACTTCTCCGCGGGCGCCACCGGCTTCACCTCCGGGCTCGTGAACGTCGCCCCCGCCGTTTCGCTGAACATGATCGAAGCGCTTCGATCAGGGGACTACCCGGCCGCGATGAAGGTGTGGGAACAGATCAGACGCTTCGAGGAACTGCGCGCCGCCAACGGTTCCGCCAACAACGTCACCGTGGTCAAGGAGGCCCTTTCCTCCCTTGGCCTGTGCCGTCGTGAGGTCCGCCCGCCGAGCCGGCCGCTGCCCGAGGACGAGCGCGCCGAGGTCGCCGCCATAGCTGCCGGATGGTCCATATGAAGCGCTTCGACGATCAAGCCCGCAAACGTCCGGAGGACCTCAGAAGCCACCAGTGGTACGGCGCCGAGGGCCTGCGCTCCTTCAGCCACCGCGCCCGCACCCGCCAGCTCGGCTACCTCCCCGAGGAGCACCTCGGCAAGCCGGTCATCGCCGTCCTCAACACCTGGTCGGACATCAACCCCTGCCACGTCCACCTGCGCGACCGCGCGCAGGCCGTGAAGCGGGGCGTGTGGCAGGCGGGCGGCTTCCCGCTGGAGTTCCCGGTCTCCACGCTCAGCGAGACCTTCCAGAAGCCGACCCCGATGCTCTACCGCAACCTGCTCGCGATGGAGACCGAGGAGCTGCTGCGCTCCTATCCCGTGGACGGGGCCGTGCTGATGGGCGGCTGCGACAAGACGACACCGGCGCTGCTCATGGGCGCGGCCAGCGTCGACCTGCCGACGGTGTTCGTGCCGGCCGGGCCGATGCTGCCGGGGCACTGGCGCGACGAGGTCCTCGGCTCGGGCACCGACATGTGGAAGTACTGGGACGACAAGCGGGCCGGCCTCATCGGCGACTGCGAGCTGGCCGAGCTGGAGAGCGGCCTCGCGCGCTCGCCGGGCCACTGCATGACGATGGGTACGGCGTCCACGCTGACGGCCGCCGCGGAGGCGCTGGGCGTGACGGTCCCGGGCGCGTCGAGCATCCCGGCCGTGGACTCCGGGCACGACCGGATGGCCGCCGCCGCGGGTCTGCGCATCGTCGAACTGGTCCACCGGGACCGCAGACTGAGCGAGATCCTCACCCGGGACGCGTTCGAGGACGCGGTGACGACCGTCCTCGGTCTCGGCGGCTCGACGAACGCCGTGATCCATCTCATCGCCATGGCCGGCCGGGCGGGCGTCAAGCTCACCCTCGACGACTTCGACCGCGTCGCCCGGACCGTCCCGGTGCTCGCCAACGTGCGGCCCGGCGGCCAGAAGTACCTCATGGAGGACTTCCATTTCGCGGGCGGGCTCCCCGGCTTCCTCTCCCGGATCCCGGACCTGCTCCACCTGGACCGCCCGACCGTCTCGTACGACACGCTGCGCGAGCAGCTCGCCGGCGCCCAGGTGCACGACGAGGACGTCATCCGCCGCCGGGACGACCCGGTCGCGAGCGAGGGCGGGGTCGCCGTCCTGCGCGGCAACCTCTGCCCGGACGGCGCCGTCATCAAGCACATCTCCGCCGAGCGCCACCTGCTCGAGCACACCGGTCCCGCGGTCGTCTTCGACGACTACCGGACCATGCAACGCACCATCAACGACCCCGGGCTGGGGATCACCGCCGACACCGTCCTGGTGCTGCGGGGCTCCGGCCCCAAGGGCGGCCCGGGCATGCCCGAGTACGGCATGCTGCCCATCCCCGACCACCTGCTCAAGCAGGGTGTGCGGGACATGGTGCGGATCTCCGACGCCCGGATGAGCGGGACGAGTTACGGCGCGTGCGTCCTGCACGTGGCGCCCGAGTCGTACGTCGGCGGGCCGCTCGCCCTGGTGCGCACGGGGGACTCGATCACCCTCGACGTCGAGGCCCGCTCCCTCCGGCTCAACGTGGACGACGAGGAGCTGGAGCGGCGCCGGGCGCAGTGGACACCGCCGCCCGCCCGGTACGAGCGCGGCTACGGCGCGCTCTACAACGAGCAGATCACCCAGGCCGACACCGGCTGCGACTTCGAGTTCCTGGCCCGCCCCGGCAAGGTCGCGGACCCGTACGCGGGCTGAACCACAGCAGCACGACCCGGCCCACGCATGTGCACGGAGAAAGCGCTTAACCCGCGCGAAGCGCGAAGCACGCACACGCAGCACGACGCACCGAGAGCACGACGCACACGAACGCACGACGCACCGAGAGCACGACGCACACGAACGCACGACGCACCGAGAGCACGACCCACACGAACGCACAACGCACCGAGAGACGCACTGAGAACGGAGAACAGTCATGGCCCAAGCCGCAGCCGTGGCGAAGCCGCCCGCGCCACCCCGGCGGCGCCGTGCCTCCGCCACGCCCCGCAGACTGCCGTACCTGCTGATCGCGCCGGCGGCCCTGCTGATGCTGGGCTTCATCGCCTACCCGGTCATCAGCGTCTTCTACTACAGCCTCCAGAACTTCAACCCCACCAAACCGTGGCGCAACGGCTTCGCGGGCTTCGACAACTTCGTCCACGCCTTCACCGACGACCCCCAGTTCTGGGACACGCTGACCTTCAGCGCCAAGTGGGTCTTCGTCGAGGTCGGACTCCAGCTGCTGTTCGGTCTGGCACTCGCGCTGATCGTCAACCAGACCTTCGTGGGGCGCTCGCTCGGCCGGGCGCTGGTCTTCTCCCCGTGGGCCGTGTCCGGCGTGCTGACCTCCGCGATCTGGGTGCTGCTCTACAACTCCCAGACCGGCATCACCCGTTACCTCGCGGACATGGGGATCGGCGAGTACGGCACCAGCTGGCTGTCGGACACCTCCACCGTCTTCCCGGCGGCGATCATCGCCGACCTGTGGCGAGGCGTCCCCTTCTTCGCGATCCTCATCCTCGCCGACCTCCAGTCCGTCTCCAAGGACCTGTACGAGGCCGCCGAGGTCGACGGCGCGAGCCGGATCAAGCAGTTCTGGCACATCACCCTGCCCCACCTGAAGGACGCCATCGTCCTGTCCACGCTGCTGCGCGCGGTGTGGGAGTTCAACAACGTCGACCTGCTCTACACGCTCACCGGCGGCGGCCCGGCGGGGGAGACCACCACCCTCCCGCTCTACATCGCCAACACCAGCGTCGACGCACACAACTTCGGCTACGCGTCCGCCCTCACCACGGTCGCGTTCGTGATCCTGCTCTTCTGCTCGATGGTCTATCTGCGGCTGAGCAAGTTCGGAGGAGGCGACAAGTGATCACCAAGGAGGCCACCGAGGTCACACCCGTCCCCGTGCGCGTGACCGGCGCGCCCGAACGGCGCCCGTCCCGGCACAGGCGTGCCTGGGACGAGGCCCCCCGCTGGCAGATCTATCTCCCCCTCGGGATCTACCTGGTCTTCACCCTGGTCCCCTTCTACTGGATCCTCCTCTTCGCGCTCCGCCCGGCCGGCTCGACCTCGCTCGTGCCCTGGCCGATGACCTTCGACCACTTCGAGAAGGTCTGGAACGAGCGGGACTTCGCCGTCTACTTCCAGAACAGCGTGCTCACCGGCGTGGCGACCCTGCTGCTCACCACCGGCGTGGCCCTGGCCGGCGGCTACGCCCTCGCCCGCTTCGACTTCAGGATCAAGCGCGGCTTCATGCTCGCCCTGCTGTGCACCCAGTTCGTGCCGGGCGCGCTGCTCCTCGTGCCGCTCTTCCAGATCTTCGCCGAGCTCAAGATGATCAACTCGCTCGGCAGTGTCATCCTCGCCGAGACGGTCTTCCAGCTGCCCCTGTCGATGATCCTGATCAGCGGCTTCATCCGGAACGTGCCGTACTCCCTGGAGGAGGCCGCCTGGGTCGACGGGTGCAACCGGCTCACCGCCTTCCGGATCGTCGTCCTTCCCCTGCTGCGGCCCGGGCTGATCGCCGTCGGTTCCTTCGCCTTCGTGCACGCCTGGAACCACTTCCTGTTCGCCCTGATGTTCCTGTCCGACCAGACCAAGCAGACGATCCCCGTCGGCCTCAACACCCTGATGAGCGCGGACAGCGTCGACCTGGGCGCGCTGGCCGCGGGCGGCATCATCGCCGCCGTACCCGTGGTGCTCGTCTTCGCCTTCATCCAGAAGTGGCTGATCACCGGCTTCAGCGCGGGGGCGGTGAAGGGGTGAGGATCCGTCAGATCACGTTGTTGGCAGCGGCGTTGGGGCTGCTCTGCGTCCCCGCGCAGGCGGAGGCCCGGGACGCCTCCCGTGACACCCTCGCCACCGACGACGGCTGGGCCGCGTACGGCACCGGCACCACCGGAGGCGCGGCCGCCGACGACGCCCACGTCCACACCGTCACCGACCGCGCCGGACTGGTCCGCGCCCTCGACGGCGGCAGCGACACCCCGAAGATCATCAGGATCGCCGGGACGATCGACGCCAACACCGACGACGACGGCGACCACCTGGACTGCGCCGACTACGCCACCGACGGCTACCGCCTGAAGCGGTACCTGACCGCCTACGACCCGCGCACCTGGGGCTCCGCCAAGCCGAGCGGCGCGCAGGAGGAGGCCCGCCAGGCATCGGCCGCCGCGCAGGCCGAGCGGATCGTGCTGCCCGTCGGCTCCCACACCACCATCATCGGCCTCGGCGACGGAGCCGTCCTCAAGGGCGCCAGTCTCCAGGTGAGGAACGCGGACAACGTCATCCTCCGCAATCTCGACCTGCGCGACGCCTACGACTGCTTCCCCGTCTGGCAGCCCAACACCGGCGGCCTCGGCGACTGGAAGACGGCGTACGACAACATCTGGCTGACCGGCGCGACCCACGTCTGGGTCGACCACGTCACCGCCTCCGACCAGGGCCGGCCCGACTCCGCCGAGCCCACCTACTTCGCCCGCAACTACCTGCGCCACGACGGCCTGCTCGACATCACCAACGGCTCCGACCTGGTCACCGTCTCCTGGAGCCGGTTCGCAGACCACGACAAGGCGATGCTCATCGGCAGCGGCGACACGGCCACCGGCGACCGCGGAAAGCTCCGGGTCACCCTGCACCACAACCAGTTCGAGTCCGTCGTACAGCGCGCACCGCGCGTCCGCTTCGGGCAGGTGCACCTCTACGACAACCGGTACGTCGTCCCCGAGGGCGCCGAGTACCGCTACTCGCTCGGCGTGTCGACCGAGTCGGCCCTCTACGCCGAGAACAACGCCTTCCACACCCCCGGCCACGTGGAGGTCGCCGACCTGGTCAAGAGCTGGAACGGCACCGCCCTGCACCAGAGCGGCACTTTGTTCAATGGCCGGCCCGTGGACCTCCTCGCGATTTACAACGCCTACAACAGCGGCAGCGAGCGCGACCTCACGGCGGACGTCGGCTGGACGCCTACCCTGCACGGAAAGATCGACAGCGCCGCGGTGGCCGACCGCGAGGTGGCACGCGGCGCGGGCGCAGGGAGGATCCCATGAGCACTTCGAGCACCGCTGTACCGATTGTCCTCGCGGGCGCGCGCGGCCACGGCCGCTGGCACCTGGACAACATCCGCCGGCTCCAGGACAAGGGCATCGTCCGCCTGGCGGGCGTCTGTGAGCTGACCCCGCTGACCCCGGCGGAGATCCCCGAGGGCCTCGGCACGCCCGAGCAGTGCGCCGACTTCGGCACGCTGCTGGACACGACCGGCGCCCGGATCGCCGTCGTCTGCACCCCGATCCCCACCCACACCGACCTGGCCCTGATCGCGGCGCGCAAGGGGGTGCACCTGCTCCTGGAGAAGCCGCCCGCGCCCTCCTACGCCGAGTTCCGCCGGATGGCGGACGGGGTCGCCGAGGCGGGCGTGGTCTGCCAGATCGGCTTCCAGTCGCTGGGCTCGCACGCCGTGCCCGCGATCCGCGCGCTGATCGAGGACGGGGTGGTCGGCGAGGTCACCGGGGTCGGCGGCGCCGGGGCCTGGGCCCGGCCCGAGGCGTACTACCGACGGGCGCCCTGGGCGGGCAAGCGGCGGATGAACGGCGTCGACGTGATCGACGGGGCGCTCACCAACCCGCTCGCGCACGCCGTCGCCACCGCCCTCGCGCTGGCCGGCGCGACCCGCGCCACCGACGTGACGGGCATCGAGACCGAGCTGGCGCACGCCAACGCCATCGAGTCCGACGACACCTCCTGCGTCCGCGTCACCACGGCCGACGGCCGCGAGATCGTCGTCGCGGCCACGCTGTGCGCCGAGGACCCCGACGACCCGTACGTCATCGTGCACGGCAGCCGCGGCCGGATCACGTACTGGTACAAGCAGGACCGCGTCCTGCTCCAGCGGGCCGGCCACGGCCCCGAGGAGTTCGAGTACGGCCGCACCGACCTGCTGGAGAACCTCGTCGAGCACCTCGCCGACGGAACGGAACTGCTGGTCCCGCCCGACGTGACCGAGTCGTTCATGCGGGTCGTCGAGGCGATCCGGGTCGCCCCGGACCCGGTGCAGGTGCCCGACGACGACTGGCGCCTGCTGCCCGGCGAGGAGCGTCGGGTCGTCCCCGGCGTCGACGGCCTCGTCGCGGCCGCCGCCGACACTCTCGCCCTCTACTCCGAACTGGGCGCCCCCTGGGCGTTCACGACCGCGCATCCGAAAGAGGTGAGCCCCTGATGACCGCAGCCGCACCCGACGCACCGGTCGTCCTGCGTGTCGCCGGCCGCCCGGTCGCCCGCTACGTGACCCGGCCCGAACTGCCCGCCGGGCTCTCCCCGCGCCCCTATCTGCACCCCGTCACCACCCTGGCGGGCACGGCGGTCACCGAACTGAGCCCGGCCGACCACGCACACCACCTCGGCGTCGGTGTAGCCGTACCCGACGTCGAGGGGCACAACTTCTGGGGCGGACGCACCTACGTCCGCGGCCGGGGTCCGGCCGAGCTCGACAACCACGGCGCCCAGCGGCACAGTTCCTTCCAGCTCCGCGACCCGGACGGTTTCGTGGAGGAGCTGCGCTGGGTCGCCTCGGGAACGGAGCTGCTGCGTGAGCGCCGTACGGTCGCGGCCACCGAACTCACCGACTCCGCCTGGGCGCTGGACTTCACCTTCTCCCTGACCAACGTCACCTCCGGCCCGTTGTCCCTCGGCAGCCCGGCGACGAACGGGCGCCCCGGAGCGGCCTACGGCGGCTTCTTCTGGCGGGCCCGGAAGGAGGACGCGGCCCCCGAGGTCTTCACCGCCGGCACGGAGGGCGAGGCATCCGTCCACGGAGCCCGCGCCGACTGGCTCGCCCTGGCCGGCGCGCACTGGACCCTCGTCTTCGCCGGGGCGACCGCCGCCACCCGCCGCGACCCCTGGTTCGTCCGCACCGCCGAGTACCCGGGCGTCGGCTCCTCGCTGGCTTCGGAGGCGAGGCTGGCGGTCCCGCCCGGCGAGACGGCCGTACGCCGGATCGTCACCGTCGTCGCCGACGGCCGCCTGGACCGGGACGAGGCGGCGGCACTGGTACGGAAGGCGGTCAGCCAGTGACGTACGAGACGTACACCAACCCCGTCCTGAACGCAGACTGGTCCGACCCGGACGTCGTGCGGGTCGGCGACGACTTCTACCTCACCGCCTCCAGCTTCGGCCGCGCCCCCGGCCTGCCCCTGCTGCACTCGCGCGATCTGGTCAACTGGACACTGGTCGGCCACGCCCTCGAACGCCTGGAACCGGCCGACGAGTTCAGGTCTCCGCGGCACGACTGCGGGGTGTGGGCGCCGTCGCTGAGGCACCACGACGACCGTTTCTGGATCTTCTGGGGCGACCCCGACCAGGGCATCTTCCAGGTCAACGCCCCTCAGATCAGGGGGCCCTGGTCCCGGCCGCAGCTGGTCAAGGAGGGCAGGGGGCTCATCGATCCCTGTCCCCTCTGGGACGACGAGACGGGCGAGGCCTATCTGGTCCACGCCTGGGCCAAGTCCCGTGCCGGGGTGAAGAACCGGCTCACCGGTCACCGGATGCACCCCGAGGGGACGGCCGTCCTCGACGAGGGCAAGGTGATCGTCGACGGGGACCGGATCCCCGGCTGGTTCACCCTCGAAGGGCCGAAGCTCTACCGGCACGACGGCTGGTTCTGGATCCTCGCGCCCGCCGGGGGAGTGGAGACCGGCTGGCAGGGCGCCTTCCGGGCCCGGGACTTCTTCGGCCCGTACGAGGAGCGGATCGTCCTGGAGCAGAAGGACACCGAGGTCAACGGCCCCCACCAGGGCGGCTGGGTGCGCACCCGGTCCGGCGAGGACTGGTTCCTGCACTTCCAGCAGCGCGGCGCGTACGGCCGTGTCGTCCATCTCCAGCCGATGCGCTGGGGCGAATCCGGGAGTGCGGCGGGCTGGCCGGTGATCGGCGACGAGGGCGCCCCCGTGCTCGAGCACCGGCGGCCCGGCCTGCCCGCGGGACCGCCGGCCGCACCCGCCACCGACGACGACTTCCCCGGCGGACGCTTCGGCCGCCAGTGGTCGTGGACCGCCAACCCTCCCCCACTCTCGTCCTCGCTCGAGCGGGGGGACCCCCATGACGGCCTCGCCACCCAGCACTCCGCGGACGGACTGCGGCTGACCTGCGTGCGCACGGCGGACGCACACGACCTGCGCAGGCTGCCGAGCGTCCTCACACAACGGCTGCCCGGGCTCCCGTCCGTCGTGGAGGTGGAACTGGAGCTGCTCAGCGAGGAGCCGGGAGCACGCGCCGGACTCGCGGTCCTCGGGGACGCCTTCGGCTGGATCGGGCTCCAGCGGGGTACCGACGGGGCGGTCCACCTCGTGCACCGGTTCGCCGAAGCGGTCGCCGAGAGCGAACGGGACGCGGCCCACCCGAGGCTCGCCCCCCGGGGACGGGCGCGCCTGCGGATCGAGATCGGCACCGGAGCGCGTTGCCGTTTCGCGTACGACACCGGCGACGGCCTGCGCTGCTCGGGTCCCGTGTTCGCCGCCACGCCCTGGCGCTGGGTCGGTGCCCTGCTCGGCCTCTTCGCCCTCGCGCCCGCCGGAACCGGGCACGCGGGAGCGGCCACGTTCAGCGAGTTCCGGATCAGCCCGCTCTAACCCACCTGTTCTGTACGCCTCTTGGGAGCCGCAATGACGCACTTCCATAGCAAGCGCTTGCCGGGGCCGGGTACGGTCCTGGCGGCCGTCGTCGTCCTGCTGGCGGCGCTCGGCCTCGGTGCCGTCGGGCAGGCGAGGGCCGCCGACACGCCGCGGACGGCCCTCGGCCCGGCCCCTTCGTCACCCCGCTGGACCGACCGTGCCCACGGTTTCGCCTCCCTCGCCGGCGGCACCACCGGAGGCGCCGGCGGCAAGGTCGTCACCGTCACCGACCAGGCCTCGCTCGCGAGGTACGCGGCCGCCGAGGAGCCGTACGTCATCCGGGTCGAGGGCGCGGTGGCCGTCCAGCCCTTCGGCTCCGGCATCGTCGTGACCTCGAACAAGACGATCATCGGAGTCGGCGACACCGGTGAGATCGTGCACGGGGAACTTCACCTGGACCCCGGCACGCACAACGTGATCATCCGCAACCTGACGATCCGCGACTCGTACGTCGAGGGCGACTGGGACGGCAAGACCACCGACTTCGACGCCATCCAGATGGACACCGCCGACCACGTGTGGATCGACCACAACCGTTTCACGCACATGGGCGACGGACTGCTCGACATCCGCAGGAACAGCCAGTACGTCACCGTCTCCGCCAACCGGTTCGACACCCACAACAAGGCGTTCGGCATCGGCTGGACGACCGACGTCCTGACCCAGATCACCATCGACCACAACTGGTTCACGGGCACCAAGCAGCGCAACCCGTCCGCGGACAACTGCGCGTACGCGCACCTCTACAACAACTACCTCTCGGCGCAGGTGGCCGACGGGGACCCGGTGTGGACGTACGGGAACTGGTCGCGCGGCCACACGAAGATGGTCATCGAGAACAGTTACTTCGACGGGATCCAGCACCCCTACCAGGCCGACGCCACCGCCGAGCTGGTGCAGCGCGGGTCGATCCTGCGCAACACGAGCGGACGGACCGACGAGTGGGGCGCGGCCTTCGACCCGCGCGCGTTCTACGCGTACCGCCTGGACCCCGCGGCCGCCGTTCCCGCCCTGGTCACCCGGTTCTCCGGGCCGCAGAAGCGGATCGGTGACGCGGTCACGCTGTACGTCCCGGGCGACTACCCGACCGTCCAGGCCGCCGTCGACGCCGTGCCCGACGGCAACTCCGGCGACGTCACCGTCGCCGTCGCGCCGGGCACGTACCGCGAGAAGGTCCTGATCCCCGCCACCAAGCCGAACATCGTGCTCCGGGGGACCGGACGCGACCGCTCGGACACCGTCATCGTCTACGACACGCCCGCCGAGTACGGGGGTTCGACGGGGAGCGCCACCGTCCGGATCGCCGCGAACGACGTCACCGCCCGCAACCTGACCTTCAGCAACGACTTCGACGAGGCCGCGGTCGAACTCAAGGGTGAGCAGGCCCTCGCCATGAAGACGACCGGCGACCGCATCGTCTTCGAGAACACCGCCTTCCTGGGCAACCAGGACACGCTGATGACCGACAGCCCCAAGCTGACGACCGTCAGCCGGGTGTACGTCCGTGACTCCTACATCGAGGGCGACGTCGACTTCGTCTACGGACGGGCCACGACCGTGATCGAGCGGTCGGTGATCCGGTTGCTGAGCCGGGGGTCGACCTCCAACAACGGCTATCTGACGGCCGCTTCGACGTGGACGGGCAATCCGCGCGGGTTCCTGATCACCCGGTCGAAGGTCGTCAGCGACGCGCCGGAGCAGTCCTTCCACCTGGGGCGGCCGTGGCACCCGGGCGGGGAGCCGGCCGCGGTCGCCCAGGTGCTCATCCGGGACACCGAGCTGCCGGCGGCGGTCAAGTCCTCGCCGTGGACCGACATGAGCGGCTTCTCGTGGCGGGACGCACGGTTCGCGGAGTACCGCAACCACGGTCCGGGAGCGGTGGCCTCGGCCGACCGGCCGCAGCTGAGCGACGCCGACGCCGAGGCGCACACCGTCGCCGACTACCTCAGGGGCACGGACGGCTGGGAACCGTACGGCCGTGCCGGCGCCACCCACTGACTCCCCCCACAACTGACTCCCCCCACAACTTCACACCTCCGTCGGGATCCAGAAGAAGAGAGCCGAACACATGAAGAGCAGCATCCGCAGAAGCAGGCGCGCCGCCCTGGCCGTCGCCCTGGGCTCCGTGCTCGCGCTGACCGCCACCGCCTGCGGCGACGACGGCAGCGGCGGCGCGGGGGACAAGGGAGGCGAGGGCTCCGGAAAGGGGGAGATCACCTTCTGGGACAACAACGGCGGTGTGCGTACCGACGTCTGGAAGGAGATCATCGCCGACTTCGAGAAGGCGAACCCCGACATCAAGGTCAACTACGTCGGTGTGCCGGCCGACAGCGTCCAGTCCAAGTACGACACCGCCATCCAGGGCGGCGGTCTGCCCGACGTCGGTGGCGTGGGCACCGCGATGCTCGCCGAGGTCGCCGCGCAGGGCGCCCTCGAACCGCTGGACAGCCGGATCTCCGAGAGCACGCTGAACGGCAAGCTCAACCAGAAGTTCCTGGACGGCGTCAAGGCGGCGGGCATCGACGGCAAGACCTACTCGGTGCCGACCTCCGCGAACAACGGCACCCTCTGGTACCGCACCGACCTGTTCCAGCAGGCCGGTCTCGACGCCCCGACGACCTGGACGAAGTTCTACGAGGCCGCCGACAAGCTCACGAACAAGAAGAAGAACGCGTTCGGGTACACCATCCGCGGCGGCGCGGGGTCCATCGCCCAGGCGCTGGACGCCACCTACGGGCAGAGCGGTGTCACCGAGTTCTGGAACGGTGACAAGGCCACGGTCAACGACCCGAGGAACGTGGCCGCGCTGGAGAAGTACGTCGGCCTGTTCAAGAAGGACACCCCGTCCGCCGACGTCAACAACGACTTCACCAAGATGGTCGCCCAGTGGGACTCCGGCACCATCGGCATGCTGAGCCACAACCTGGGCTCCTACGGCGACCACCAGAAGGCGCTGGCCGGCAAGTTCAAGGGCATCCCGGCGCCCACGCAGGACGACGGCACGCGGGTGCAGGTGTCCAACCCCGTCGACGGGCTCGGGCTGTTCAAGGCGAGCAAGAACAAGACCGCCGCCTGGAAGTTCATCGAGTTCGCCGCCTCGCATCAGTCGAACAGCAAGTGGAACGAGTCTGCGGGGTCGATCCCGGCGAACACGGAGGCGGCGAAGGACAGCTGGGTGCAGTCGTCGGAGCCGACGAAGCTGGCCGCCGAGGCGCTGGCGGGCACCAGCACCAAGATCGTGCAGCTGCCCTACTACCTGCCCGACTGGAACACCATCTCCAAGGCGGACAACGAGCCGAACTTCCAGAAGGTGCTGCTCGGGAAGCTGAGCGCGAAGGACTTCCTGGACACGCTGGCCGAGCAGCTGAACACGGCTCAGGCCGACTGGAAGAAGAACCACGGATAACTGCCCAGGTGGTTGCGGTCGTGGGGGACTGCCGGCCCGCCGTGGCTGGTCGCGCAGTTCCCCGCGCCCCTCAAGGACGAGAGGTGCACGTTCGTGTCACTTACCCGCAGGCAGGTCACCGCGGCGGCACTGGCCGCCATCCCCCTCGGCGTAGCGGCGGGCGGTGTCGCCCACGCCGAGGGACGCAAGCGGACGATCTACATCGCCGGTGATTCCACCGCCGCCCAGAAGTACTCCGACGCCGCTCCCGAGACCGGGTGGGGGATGGCGCTCCCCTTCTTCCTGCACAAGGACCGGCCCGTCGCCAACCACGCGGTGAACGGCCGCAGTTCGAAGAGCTTCATCGACGAGGGGCGGCTCGACGCCGTCCTCGCCGCGATCCGGCCGGGGGACCTGCTCCTCGTCCAGTTCGCGCACAACGACGAGAAGACCACCGATCCGACCCGCTACACCGAGCCCTGGACCACCTACCAGGACTACCTGCGGATGTACGTGGACGGCGCCCGTGCGAAGGGCGCGCGGCCGGTGTTCGCCACGCCTGTCGAGCGGCGCAGGTTCGACGCCGCGGGGAACGCCGTGCCGACGCACGGCGAGTATCCGGCCGCCATGCGCGCGCTGGCCGAGGAGGAGCGGGTGGCGCTGCTCGACCTCCAGGCGCTGTCGCTCGCGTTGTGGCAGGAACTCGGCGTCGAGGAGACGAAGACGTACTTCAACTGGACCGACACCGAGCAGGACAACACGCACTTCAATCCGCCGGGTGCGATCGCCGTGGCGCGGCTCGTCGTGCGGGAGTTGCTGCGGACCCGGGTGCTCGGGCCGCGTGACGTCGTCCGGCTGCACGACGAGATCCCCACGTCCTGGATCACCTGGCCCGCACCGCTCGCGTAGGGCCGCACCGCTCGCGCGGGACCCGCACGCCTTTCGTCACAAGAGGAGACCCGTACAGTGCGTACACAGATATGTCATGGCCGCGTCATTGGTGTCCTGGTGGGGTGCACCGCGCTGGTGCTGTCCGTCACCGGCACGGCGTCCGCCCAGGCCGATGCCCACCCCCGCTCCGCGTCCCGCGACCTCGGCCGGCAGGTCCTGGCCGCGAACGATGGCTGGGCCTCCTACGGGACGGGAACCACCGGCGGGTCGGCCGCCGACGCCGACCATGTGTACACCGTCACCACCTGGGCCGGATTCAAGGCCGCCCTCGCCGCCGGCGGCAGCGCGCCGAAGATCATCAAGGTGAAGGGCGTCATCGACGCCGTCGCCGAGGGATGCGACGCCTTCGCCGCGCCCGGCTACGACTTCGACGCCTACCTCGCCGCCTACGCGCCCGAGACCTGGGGCCTGGACACCGACCTGAGCGCCGAGCCCGACGGCAGCCCGGAGGGGCTGCGGCGCGCTTCCGCCGCCGCCCAGGACACGGCCATCAAGGCGAACGTCCCCGCCAACACCACCATCGTCGGCATCGGGAAGAACGCCGGCTTCAAGGGCGTCAGCCTGCAGATCAAGGCCGTCGACAACGTGATCATCCGGAACCTGGCCTTCGAGTCGCCCATCGACTGCTTCCCGCAGTGGGACCCGACCGACGGCACGAACGGCAACTGGAACTCCGAGTACGACACGGCCGTCGTCTACGGCTCGACGCACGTGTGGCTGGACCACAACACGTTCACCGACGGATCGCACCCGGACAGCGCCGCGCCGACCTACTTCGGCATGCTGTACCAGCAGCACGACGGCGAGCTGGACATCGTACGGGGCGCCGACTACGTCACCGCCTCCTGGAACGTCTTCACCGACCACGACAAGACGATCCTCGTCGGCAACAGCGACAGCGAGTCGACGGCCGTCGGCGACCGGGGGCACCTGAAGGTGACCTTCCACCACAACCAGTTCTCGAACCTGGTCGAGCGCGCACCCCGGGTCCGCTTCGGACAGGTCGACTCCTACAACAACCACTTCGTCGCCGACGACTCCTTCGCCTACAGCTTCGGCATCGGCAAGGAGTCCCGGCTCGTCGCCCAGCACAACGCGTTCACGCTGCCGGCAGGGGTCAGCGCGGCCAAGGTGCTGAAGCGGTGGACCGTGTCGCCGCTGACCGCCGACGACAACTACGTCAACGGCACGCTCACCGATCTGATCGCCGTGCACAACGCGGAGATCCCGGCCGAGGTCCTGGAGTCCGGCGCTGGCTGGACGCCGACCCTGCGCACCAAGGTCGACCCGGCGAAGGCGGTCCCCCGGATCGTCGGCTGCGGCGCGGGCGCCGGAGGCCTGGGCTGACCCCTCCCACGACGGCCGGGGCGGGCGGCGCCCGTCGCCGCCCCGGCCCCCTCAGCAGAGCCGCACTGCCAAGGAGCCGCCGCATGCCCAAGCCCCTACACCCCCGAGAACTGCGGGCATCCCAGGACGCCCGATCCTGGCGACCCCCGCTCTCCAGAAGGGGATTCCTGACGGCGACCGCCGGTACGGCCGCCGCCCTCGGCCTCGCCGCCGCACCCGCGCGGGCCGCCACCGCGCGACGCGGCCCGTTCGGCCGCCACGGCTCGCCGGCCGCCCGCCTCACCCCGCGGACCCTGTACGTCGACCCGCTGGGCCGGGGCGACTTCACCGGCGTCCGGGACGCCGTCGCCGCCACCACCGGCAGCGGCTGGACCCTGGTCCTCGCCCCCGGCACCTACCGGGAGACCGTCGCCCTCGACGTCACCCGTACCGAGGCCACCTGGATCGGCGCCTCCGAGGACCCCCGCGACGTCGTGATCGTCTACGACAACGCGGCCGGCACCGCCAAGCCCGGCGGGGGCACCTACGGCACCACAGGGTCGGCCACCACCACCGTGCAGGCCGACGGCTTCACCGCCCGCTGGATCACCTTCGCCAACGACTGGCTGCGCGCCGACCACCCCGACATCACCGGCACCCAGGCCGTCGCCATCAAGGTCCAGGGCGACCGCTCCGCCTTCCACCACTGCCGTTTCCTCGGCCACCAGGACACCCTGTACGCCGACTCCCCCGCCCTCGCCACCTTCGCCCGGCAGTACTACGCGCACTGCTACGTCGAGGGAGACGTCGACTTCGTCTTCGGCCGGGCGACAGCCGTCTACGAGCAGTGCCACTTCCGCACCCTGAACCGCACCGACCTGGCCGCCGCCCCCTACGGCTTCGTCTTCGCCCCCTCGACGGCGGGTCCCAACCCACTCGGGTACCTGGTCGTCCGGGGCCGGATCAGCAGCGAGGCGCCCGACGCCGCCTACAAACTGGCCCGCCCCTGGGTCCCCAGCTCCGACACCACCGCCCGTCCGATGCTCACCGTCCGCGACACCCGCCTGGACGCCGGGATCGACGCGGTCGCGCCCTACACCAACATGTCGGCCTCCTTCCCGTGGCAGAACCAGCGGTTCGCCGAGTACCGCGACACCGGGCCGGGAGCCCGGATCACGGTCCCGGAGAACCGCCCCCAACTCACGGCCGGACAGGCCGAGTCGGCGACCCGTGCGGCCTGCCTGGGTGACTGGGAGCCCTGGAAGGGGGAGTGCTGAGATGCTGCACCGGCGCACCCTCCTCGCGGGGCTCACGGGACTCGTGAGCGGCCTGGCCGCCACGGCCACGACTCCCGCTCACGCGCAGTCCCGCCGCATCCTGCACGTCCGCCCCGGCGACTCCCTTCAGGCCGCCGTGGACGCCGTCGACGGGCCCGGCCGGACGATCGTCGTACACCCGGGCACGTACCGGGAGGTCGTCAACGTGTCCTCCGACAAGGGCGAGTTGACGATTCGCGGCGCCTCCCGCGACCCGCGTGCCGTCGTCCTCGTCTTCGACAACGCCAACGGCACGCCGAAGCCAGACGGGTCCGGAACCTACGGCACCGCGGGCTCCGCCACCTTCACCTCGGCCGCGCCCGGCCTCACCGTCCGCGACCTCACCCTCGCCAACGACTGGCTGCGCGCCGACCACCCGGAGATCACCGGCACCCAGGCGGTGGCCGCCCACGTCACCGGCGACCGCACGCACTTCGACAACGTGCGCCTCCTGGCCCACCAGGACACCCTGTTCGCCGACACCACCGCGCTGGACGCCTTCGACCGGCAGTACTTCCACCGCTGCTACGTCGAGGGCGACGTCGACTTCGTCTTCGGGCGGGGCCGGGCCGTCTTCGACGCCTGTCACTTCCACACCCTCCAGCGGGACGTGAACTTCGCCCCCAAAGGCATGGTCTTCGCCCCCGCCACCGCCCGGGCGAACCCCTACGGCTTCCTCGCCCTGCGCGGCCGGATCACCTCCGGCGCCGAGAACGCGGCGTACAAGATCGCCCGGCCCTGGGTGCCGACGTACGAGACGACCGCCTGGCCCGCACTGGTCGTACGGGACACCTGGATCGGCCCCGGCATCGACGCGGTGACCCCGTACACCAACATGCGCGACGCCTACCCCTGGCAGACCATGCGCTTTCGCGAACACGCCAACTCCGGCCCCGGCGCGGTGATCTCGGTGCCGGAGAACCGGCCGCAGCTGACCACCGAGGAGGCGGCCGCCCACACCCGGCGGACGTACCTCGGAGACTGGAGGCCGTATGGGCGCCCGTGACCCGGCGGTGGGGCGGCGTGCGTTCGTCATGGCCCGCGAGGACGCCCGGGCGGCCGGATTCCTGGCCGGCCTCGACCGGGTCGACCGGCGCCGGGTCGCGGCCGTCGGGTTCTCCATGGGCGCCTTCCGCGCCTGGCAGGCGGCCGCGCTCAGCGACGACCTCGCCGCAGCGGCGGCCGTCTGCTGGATGACCGGCCCGAAGGAAATGATGGTGCCCGGCAACAACACCCCGCGAGGGCAGTCCTCGTGCTGCATGCTCCACCCCGGGCTCCCCCGGTACCTCGACTTCCCCGACGTGGCGAGCATCGCCGCACCCAGGCCGATGCTGTTCTTCGACGGCGGGCTCGACCCGCTGTTTCCCCGCCGACGGCGTCCGCGCGGCCCACGACCGGCTGCGCAGCGTCTGGCGTTCCCGTCACGCCGAGGAGCGGTTGCACCTGAAGAGCTGGCCCGACCTCGGCCATGTCTTCGTCGACCGGATGCAGGACGAGGTCTTCGACTGGCTCGACACCGTCCTGTGCGCCGCTTTGCCCGACCCGTCCCGTTGACCCAACCCGTTGCCCCATCCCGCTGAACGACGGAAAGGACCCGCACTCCATGTCTCGTCGTACCGCTCTCACGGCCGTCGCCGCCCTCACCCTGGGCGCCGGACTCGCCGTCCTGCCCACCCAGGCGCAGGCCGCCACCGTGGTGGTCAGCAACTCCACCGACCTGTCCAACGCCATCAAGAACGCCACCGCCGGCACGGTCATCCAGGTCCGCGCGGGCACCTACTACCCGACGGCCACCCTCCAGTCCACGGCCAACGGCACCTCCTCGTCGCCCGTCACCCTCACGGCGTACGGCTCGGAGACCGTGAAGATCGACGGCTCGTCGCTGCCCGACGGGGACTGGATCTTCAAACTCACCGCCGACTACTGGAACGTCTCCAACATCACCTTCCAGAACTCCCCGGACAGCGCTGTCGTCTGCCAGTCCTGCACCGGCACCAACTGGAACAACATCAAGACCATCAACGGCGGCGACTCCGGCTTCACGCTCACCGGGGACGGCACGGTCAACAACACCGTCAGGAACATCGACTCCTACGGCCACTACGACGCCGCGAACCACGGCGAGAACGCCGACGGCGTGGCCGTGAAGTACGGATCCGGCACCGGCAACCTCATCACCGGCGCCCGCCTCTACAACAACTCGGACGACGGGATCGACTTCTGGTCCTTCTCCTCGCCCGTGACCATCGAGCACACCTGGTCCTTCGGCAACGGCGTCAACCGCTGGTCCGACTCGGCGTTCGCGGGCGACGGCAACGGCTACAAACTGGGCGGCGACGGAGAGGTGGTCGCGCACGTCGTCAACAACTCGGCCGCCTGGGGCAACGCCGGAAACGGTTTCACCGAGAACTCCAACACCGGTGCCATCGTCATCAACCGCACCACCGCCTACGCCAACAGCAAGTGGGGCTACTACTTCGCCACCGGCTCCGCCAAGCTCGGCAAGAACCTGGCCGTCAGCAACGGCGGTGGCTCGGTGAGCAAGGGGTCGTCGGTCACCTCGGCCGGCAACAACTGGGACTCCGGCATCTCCACACCCGCCTTCAGGTCCACCGACGCGAGCTCCACGTACAACGCGCGCAGTTCGAGCGGCACCCTGCCCACGACCACGTTCCTGACCACGGGTTCGACGACCATCGGAGCGACCATGGACTGACCGGCGGGGCCCTCGCCGGTCAGTCCGGGCGCCCAGCCCGATCGTCTGCCTCGATCGCTTGACCCGTTTTTTGCCCGTGGACGGGTATCGATCGGGCAACGGGTCTCGCGCTCAGCCGTGTGACGCGCGTAGAAAACGTGTCATGCATAAGCCACTGCGCATCGCGGCCGTCGCCGCGGCCTGCGCCGTCGCCGGCGCCGCCCTCTACGGCGCCGGCGCGGCCACGGCCGGCCAGTCCACGGCCAACTCCACCCACGAGCCCTACAACATCGGGCTCCTGGTGAAGGACATCGACACCTACTACGGCACCGCGCCGGACGCGAACGGCGTGTACCAGGCGTCGCCGGCCAGCCCGTACGCCAAGGACCTCGCGAGCATCGACAAGGCCGCGAAGAAGTACATCGACCAGGCCGCCCGCAAGGCGGTGAAGAAGGGCGAGAAGCCCGCGGTCGTCTTCGACATCGACGACACGCTGCTGCTCAGCCTCGACTACGAGAAGCGGTACAACTACACGTACAGCTCCGCCACTTGGGCGGCGTACGTGAACAAGGCCGACCGCCCGGCGGTGTTCGGCAGCCCCGAACTCGTGCAGTACGCCGAGAAGAAGGGCGTCGAGGTCTTCTACAACTCGGGCCTCGCCGAGGCGCAGCGCTCCGCCGCAGTGGAGAACCTGAAGAAGGTCGGCGCCGACCTCAACCTCGACGCCGACCACATGTTCCTCAAGAACGCGGCCACCCCGCCGTCGTACCTGAGCGGCTGCGCCACCCCGGGCGCCTGGACCTGCACGACCGTCCAGTACAAGTCCGGCACCCGCAAGCACATCGAGCACGACCTCGGCTACGAGATCATCGCCAACTTCGGCGACCAGTACTCCGACCTCGACGGCGGCTACGCCGACCGGACGTACAAGCTGCCGAACCCGACGTACTACGTCGGCTGACGCAACTTTCTCGATCTCTTTCGGTGGCGCGGCAACCTGCTGCGGTCACGGTGACGACTGAGGTGCGGAATCGGGCCGGGGCGACCCCTCCGGCCCGATTCCTCCCTCGCCGCCTCACCGGAAGGAACGCCCCGTGCGCATGAGCACCGGACGCCACCGCAGGACCCGCACCCTCTCGATCGCCGCCGCGGTGGCGGTCTCGGCGGGGGCGGGCGGCGTCTACCTCGGTCTGTCCGACGGCGGCGCCGAAGCCGCCTCGTCGACGGTCACCGTCTCCACCACCGCCCAGCTGGAGACAGCCGTGCGGAACGCCGTCGCCGGCACCGTCATCCAGGTCCGCGGCGGCACGTACTACCCCACAGCCACCCTCAAGTCGACCGCGAGCGGCACCAGTTCGGCCCGGATCACGCTCCAGGCGTACGGCACCGAGAAGGTGAGGATCGACGGATCCAAGCTGCCCGCCGGCTCCTGGCTCGCCGGGATCTACGGCAGCTACTGGACCGTGCAGAACCTCACCTTCCAGTCCTCCCCGGCCCAGGGCTTCGTCGTCACCTCGTCGACCGCAGGCATCTTCAGGAACCTCGTCACCGCGAACAACGGCGACTCCGGCTTCACGCTGCGCGGCGACAACACGGTGAACAACCTCGTGCAGAACCTGGACAGTCACGGCAACTACGACGCCGCGGGCCACGGCCAGAACGCGGACGGCATCGCCGTCAAGTTCGGCTCCGGGACGGGCAACAGGATCACCGGCGCCCGGCTGTACAACAACTCCGATGACGGCCTCGACCTGTGGCAGTTCTCCACCGCGGTCACCATCGAGCACTCGTGGGCCTTCGGCAACGGAAAGAACCGGTGGAGCGACTCCGCGTTCGAGGGCAACGGCAACGGCTTCAAACTGGGCGGCGGAGGCGTGGCCGTCGCGCATGTCGTCAACAACGACGCGGCCTGGGACAACACGCTGAACGGGTTCACCGAGAACTCCAACACCGGGGCGATCGTGCTGAACCGCAACACCGCCTACGCCAACACCGAGGCCGGGTTCTACTTCGCCACCGGCAAGGCCCGGCTCGCCAGGAATCTCGCGGTCGGCAACAAGGGCGGGGCGGACAAGCTGGGTTCGTCGGCCGTCTCCGCGGCGAACAGCTGGGACGGCGGGGTGTCCACGCCGGCGTTCACCTCGACGGACGCGACGACGGCGTACGGCGCCCGCAAGCCGGACGGCTCGCTGCCCGCGACGACCTTCCTGACCACCGGCTCGACCCTCATCGGCTCGACGATGAACTAGGCCGGTCCCTGGGGGTCAGGAGTCGCCCTCGTCGTCCTCGTGGGAGGCGAAGTCGCCGCCCACGGAACCCTGTTGCCCGTCCGAGCGGCCCGTGACCGCGTAGGTGTCGTCCTTGGCGTCACGGCCGCCGCGGTCATGGTCGTACTGCCCGGCGAACACCCACTCGCCCTTGGCGACCGTACGGCCCTCCTTGAGCACCCAGGTGTAGACCAGGAAGCCGTCCCGCTCGGCCACCGAGAACGTGAAGTCGCCCTCGGGCAGGGAGCGCCAGGCGCCCGCCGACGAGACCCCGCCGGTCTGAGCGACCTTCAACTGCACGGTCAGTCCGGTGAGCGCCTCGGACGTCTTGATCGTGATGTTGCTCTGCGCCCAGAAGTCGTTGCTGTGCGGGTCGACCGAACCGTCCGACCACAGCGGGCCGTCCTCGGTGTCGGTCGTCGCCGGCAGCAGCGTGGCCGCGGGCGTGGAGGGCTTCGCCGCGGAGCTCTTCGACGGGGAGGCGCTCGGCTTCGCCGGGTCCTTCGCGCCGCCGCCCGAGCTCGGCGTGGCCTTCGGCGAGGCAGGCGGCCGGCTCGTCGCGTCCGGGGACTCGACCGGCGGCGAGGAGACGGAGACCGTCTGCTGCGCCGGGGTGTCGTCCTTCACGGCGGACGCCACCGCGTAGCCGCCGACCGCGAGCATGCCCGCGACCGCGGCCGTGGCGCCCACGATCCGTGCCCAGCCCCACAGGAGCGGGCGGCTCGCCCGGTGGTCGGACCGCTCCGGCCCCTGTGCCTGTCCCGCCATGCCGCGCTCGACGCGGGCCAGGATGTACGCCCGGTCGGGTTCGTGTGCCTCGGCCGCCTCGTGCAGCCGGGCGCGCAGCTCGCCGTGCACGTCCCGCTGCATCGTCATCGGTCCCTTCCTGAGGCCGAGGCCTCGCCGGTGCGCACCATCGCGGGCACCTTGAGCGGAGCTCCCTTGGCGCCGAGCAGCTTCTGGAGCTCGGCCATCCCCTTCGAGGTCTGGCTCTTCACCGTACCCACGGAAACCCCCAGGGCGAGCGCAGTGTCCTTCTCCGAGAGATCGAAGGCGTGCCGCAGCACCACACAGGCCCGTTTGCGGAACGGAAGTCTACGCAGCGCCGACTGGACGTCCACCACGCCCGCGATGTCGGGGTTCTCGGTCTTCTCCTCGCGCTGCGACCAGAACAGCGCGATCCTGCGGCGCTCCCGGACGGCGCTGCGGATGCGGGTGCGGGCGAGGTTGGCGACGACGCCACGGGCGTACGCCACCGGATGGTCGGCCGCGCGCACCCGGTCCCAGCGGTTCCACAGCGCGAGCAGCGCGTCCGCCGCGAGATCGTCGGCGGCGTCCGCCTCACCGGTCAGCAGGTGGGCGAGACGGGACAGTTCGGCGTAGTGGCGGTCGAAGAAGGCATGGAATTCCACGGAGGCGGCGTCGTCGACGACTGTGCCCACGGCTGACCTCTTCTCGGAACGACTGGTGTGCCTGTGTGTGTCATGTGAATGACATGGGGATGCCCCGAGGAGGTGGCCGGGGCGAGATCGGGAAGCGTAGCAGTGATCGACTACTCGGTTTGGTACGGGGGTTCGAACGTCAGGTGGCAGGCCGAACGAGTCCGGAGTCCGATTCCGTAACACGGCGAAAACCTGAAGACGGTTCAACACGGGAACAATCCAGCCAGCATCCGCACCCAGATCATTCAGGCCCCTAGGAGCACCAGCCATGTCCGAGACGAAGACGACGGCCGACCGGCCCGGTACCGCGCCACCCGCGGCGAACAGCGTCGACCGGTACTTCAGGATCTCCGAGCGGGGGTCCACCTTCGGCCGGGAGATACGCGGCGGCTTCGCCACGTTCTTCACCATGGCCTACATCCTTGTCCTGAATCCCATCATCCTGGGCAGCGCCAAGGACAAGTTCGGGCACCAGCTCGACGCCGTCCAACTCAGCACCGCCACCGCTCTGGTGGCCGCGGTGATGACGATCATCATGGGCGTCGGCGGCAACCTGCCCCTCGCCCTCGCGGCGGGCCTCGGCCTGAACGCGGTCGTCGCCTTCCAGATCGCCCCGCTGATGAGCTGGGACGACGCGATGGGCCTCATCGTGCTCGAGGGCCTGCTGATCTGCGTGCTGGTGGTGACCGGTCTGCGCGAGGCCGTCATGCACGCCATCCCGCAACCGCTGAAGCAGGCGATCAGCGTCGGCATCGGTCTGTTCATCGCCTTCATCGGCTTCGTCGACGCCGGCTTCGTCAGCCGCATCCCCGACGTCGCGAACACGACCGTCCCCGTGCAGCTCGGCGGCACCGGCACCCTCACCGGCTGGCCGGTGCTCGTCTTCTGCCTCGGCGTGCTGCTGACGATCGGTCTGCTGGCCCGCAAGGTCAAGGGCGCGATCCTGATCAGCATCGTGACGATGACGGTCCTCGCGATCGTCATCAACTCGGTCGCGGACATCAAGTCCTGGGGCCTGACCACGCCCTCGTGGCCCGACAAGATCGTCGACACCCCCGACTTCGGGCTGATCGGTCACTTCAGCCTGTTCGGCGCCTTCGGCGAGACCGGCGTCATCACCGTCGTCCTGCTGATCTTCACCCTGGTCCTGTCCGACTTCTTCGACACCATGGGCACCGTCGTCGGCATCAGCGCGGAGGCCGGACTGCTGGACGAGAAGGGCGACGTGCCCCACCTCGGCCGGGTGCTGCTCATCGACGGCGCGGCGGCGGTCGCGGGCGGCGCGGCCTCGTCCTCCTCCGCGACCTCCTACATCGAGTCGGCCGCCGGCGTCGGCGAGGGCTCGCGCACCGGCTTCTCCAACCTGGTCACCGGCTCACTGTTCGCGCTCGCCCTGTTCCTGACGCCGCTCCTCACCATCGTCCCGCTCCAGGCCGCCGCCCCCGCCCTGGTCGCCGTCGGCTTCCTGATGATGACCCAGGTCAAGAGCATCGACTGGGACAAGTACGAGATCGCGATCCCGGCGTTCCTGACCATCGCCGTGATGCCGTTCACCTACTCGATCACCAACGGCATCGGCGCGGGCTTCGTCGCGTACGTCGTCATCAAGACGGTGCTCGGCAAGGCGAAGGAGGTCCACTGGCTGCTGTGGGGGGCCTCGGCGCTGTTCGTGGTCTACTTCGCGATCGACCCCATCGAGCAGATCCTCGGCGTGAAGTAGAGCGCCCCGAAGGGACGCGGGGAACTGCGCGACCGGCCACAGCGGACCTGCGGGCCGGTCGCGCAGTCGACCTCAGCTCTTCAGCGCCGCCTTCATCATCGCCTTCGCGACCGGGGCGGCCAGCCCGTTCCCGCTGACCTCGGACCGCGCGGCGTCCGACTGCTCGACCACCACCGCGACCGCGACCTGCTTGCCGGAGGAGTCGGACTTCCCGTACGACGTGAACCAGGCATACGGCGCCTTGCTGTTGTTCTCGCCGTTCTGGGCCGTGCCCGTCTTGCCGCCGACGGTGACACCATCGATGATCGCGTTCGTGCCGGTGCCCTTCTCGACGACCGTCTGCATCGCCGACTGAAGCTGCTCGGCGGTGGAGGAGCTGACGATCCGCGTGCTCGACGCCTCGTCGTCGTAGTCCTCGAGGACGTCACCGCCGCCGTCGGTGATCTGCGAGACCATGTGCGGCGAGACGAGCTTGCCGCCGTTGGCTATGGCGGCCGACACCATGGCCATCTGCAACGGGGTCGCGGTCACGTCGAACTGGCCGATGCCGGTCAGGGCGGTGGAGGACTCGTCCATGTCGGACGGGTACACGCTCGGGTACGCCCGCACCGGCACGTCCTGGCCGTCGTCGTTGAAGCCGAACTTCTCGGCCGTCGCCCGCAGCTTGTCCTGTCCGAGCTGGACGGCCATGTGCGCGAACACGTTGTTGCAGGAGTACTGCAGCGCGACCCGGATCGTGGCGTTCTCGCAGGGCGCGGACGTGTTCTCGTTCTTCAGGACCGTGCGCGTGCCCGGCAGGGTGTACGGGTCCTGGCTGTCGGTCTTCTCGTCCACCGACGAGTACAGCCCGTCCTCCAGCGCGGCGGCCGCCACGACCAGTTTGAACGTCGAGCCCGGTGCCAGCGGCTGCCGCAGCGCCCGGTTGGTGAGCGGCTTGTCGGAGTCCGCGGTGAGCTTCTTCCAGGCCGTACCTGCGGTGTTGGCGTCGGTCAGCGTCGACGGGTCGTACGACGGGGTCGACGCCACCGCGAGGATCTGGCCGGTCGTCGGGTCGATCGCGACGGCGGCGCCCTTCTTGCCGCCGAGCGCGTCGTACGCCGCCTTCTGCACGTCCGGGTCGATCGTGGTGAGCACGTTGCCCGGGTCCGCCCGTTTGTCGGTGACCGTGTCCAGCGCGGTCTTCAGACGGGTGTCCGTACCGTTGAGCAGGTCCGCGTAGATGCCTTCCAGCTGCGTGGGGGCGTAGCTCTGCGAGGCGTAGCCCGTCACCGCCGCGTACAGCTCGCCGTCCGTGTACGTGCGTTTGTATCTGAGGTCGCCGCCCGTGGTGACGGCCGATCCGGTGATCGCCTTTCCGGCCACGATGATGTTCCCGAGCGGCTCCGCGTACGTCTCGATCGCGTTGCGCCGGTTGAGCTTGTCGTCCGCGAGTGCCCGGCCCTCGTAGAACTGCACCCAGGTCGCCCGGAGCAGCAGGGCGAACACCAGCAGCAGCGCGAAGACCGAGGCGCGCCTGATCGTCTTGTTCATTGCGAACAGAAAGACGAACGGGATGGAGGCAATCGTTCCCATCCGCCCCGTTTTCTCATCGGCCGTTCATCTGCGGCCGGTTCATCTGCGGCCGGTTCAGGTCAGGACTCCAGGCGGAGCACGATCTCCTCGATCTCCCCGCTCCGCGCGTTCGCGTGGCCGGTGGCCCGGGCGGTGGGCCGGAAGCCGCACTTCTCCAGGACGCGCAGGGAACCGGCGTTGTCGGCCGCCGCCCGCGCGAACAACGGCCGTTCCGGGACCTCGGACACCAGCGCCCGCAACGCCTGTGTGGCGATGCCCCGGCCCCAGTAGGCGCGGTCCACCCAGTACGTGACCTCCCGCTCGCCCGCCTCCCCGTACACCGCCGCGCTGCCGACGACGTCCCCGTCGGCCAGGATCGTGCGCGGTACGGCGGACGAGGCGCGGATCTTCTCCCAGTGGGCGTCGAAGGCGTTCCGGTCGGCCGGGTCCTTCGCGGTGAACGCGGCCATCCGGAGGGACTCGGGGTCGTTCAGCTGCCGGAAGAACACGGGCAGATCGCTGTCGTGGACCTGGCGCAGGGTGATCAGCATGCCTCAGAGCCTACGGGTGGCCAGTGTCAGCCGGTCGCGTGCGTCGAACAGCGCGTCTTTCACCAGCTGCTCGTGCGCGGGCGTGAGCCTCGCCACCGGCACCGAGCAGCTGATCGCGTCCCGGGCCGGCGTGCGGTACGGGATCGCCACGCCGAAGCAGCGCAGGCCCAGCGTGTTCTCCTCGCGGTCCACCGAGAAGCCCTGCTCACGGATCTGGTGCAGCTCCTCGATGAGCTTCTCGCGGTCCGTGATCGTGTGCTCGGTCAGCGCCGGCAGCGTCTCCGGCAGCAGCTTGCGGACCTGCTCGTCGGTGCAGGTGCTCAGCAGCGCCTTGCCCAGCGAGGTGGAGTGGGCGGGGAGCCGGCGGCCGACCCGGGTGAAGGGACGCAGGTAGTGCTGGGACTGGCGGGTGGCGAGGTACACGACGTTCGTGCCGTCGAGCCGGGCCAGGTGGATGGTCTCGGTGGTGTCGTCCGAGAGCCGGTCCAGGGTGGGGCGGGCGGCCGCGACCACCTCGTCGCCGTCGATGTAGGACGTGCCGACGAGCAGTGCCCGCACCCCGATGCCGTACCGCGTGCCCGTCGCGTCCGTCTCCACCCAGCCCAGCTCCACCAGCGTGCGCAGCAGCATGTAGAGACTGGACTTGGGATATCCGACGGCCTCCTGGACCGACGCCAGAGAGTGCATTCCGGGGCGGCCGGCGAAGTATTCCAGCAGCTCAACCGTCCGCACCGCGGACTTGACCTGCGCCCCGCCCCCCGTCTCGCCAGCCGACATCGCCCTTGACCCCTTCGTTCGACGGGAAATACGCTCCGACAGCATATTCATCATCAGAGACAACGTTCAGTATATCGAACGACCCTGGTGAATGAGCCAGTACCAAACGTGGTCAGAACCAAGCGTGGAGGGACCCGCGGTGGCAGCAGCACCAGTCTGGAGTGTCGACCCCCGAACCGGGAAGCAGCGTGAACAGGTCGCGGTGGAGGCCACGGCCCAGGAGGTCGACGCCGTCGTCCGCGCCGCCCATGAGGCGCGCGGCTTCCTCGCCGACCGTACCGTCCGCGCCGCCTTCCTGCGTTCCGCCGCCGACCGGCTCCAGGCGGCCAGGGACACGCTCGTGGAGGTGGCCGACGCGGAGACCGCGCTCGGCCCCGTCCGGCTGACCGGCGAGCTCGCCCGCACCTGCTACCAGCTGCGCGCGTTCGCCGACATCGTCGACGAGGGCGCGTTCCTCGACGTCGTCATCAGCCACCCCGACGACACCGCCACCCCGCCCATCCCCGACCTGCGCCGCTACAAGGTGCCGCTCGGGGTGGTGGCCGTGTACTCGGCGTCCAACTTCCCCTTCGCGTTCTCCGTCGCCGGCGGTGACACCGCCAGCGCGCTCGCGGCGGGCGACCCGGTCGTCGTCAAGTCCCACCCCGACCACCCGGGCCTGTCCGAGCTGGTCGCGAAGGTGGTGCGCAACGCCGCCGCCGAGCACGGCATCCCGGCGGGCGTGCTGGGTCTCGTGCACGGCTTCGAGGCCGGCGTCGAGCTGATCAGGCACCCGCTGGTCGCCGCGGCCGGTTTCACCGGGTCGATCCGGGGCGGGCGCGCGCTGTTCGACGCGGCGGCGGCCCGTCCGGTGCCGATCCCGTTCCACGGCGAGCTGGGCTCGCTGAACCCCGTCGTGGTGACCGAGGCGGCCGCCGCCGAGCGGGCCGAGGCCATCGGCGCCGGCCTCGCCGGGTCCATGACCCTGGGCGTCGGGCAGTTCTGTGTGAAGCCGGGACTGGTGCTGGTGCCGTCCGGCGCGGCCGGCGACGGGCTGGTCAAGTCGCTCACGGACGCGGTGAGCGACACCGACGCGGGCGTGCTGCTCGACCACCGGATGCGCGACAACTTCATCGCCGGGGTCGCCGAGCGGGCCGGGCTGCCCGACGTGGAGTCGCCGGTGACGCCCGGTGCGGGCGGGGAGCACACCGTCAGCGCCGGGTTCCTGACCGTGCCGGCCTCCCGGCTGACCGCAGAGGGCGCGCACGACCTGCTGCTCGAGGAGTGCTTCGGGCCGGTCACCGTCGTGGCCCGCTACGACGACGACGGCGAGGTCAGGGCGGTGCTGTCGCGCCTGCCCGGAAACCTCACGGCGACCGTCCAGCTGTCCGAGGAGGAGGCCGCGGGCGAGGGCCGGGGCGGGGAGATCCTCGCCGAGCTGACCCCGCTGGCCGGACGCGTGCTGGTGAACGGCTGGCCCACGGGCGTCGCCGTCGCGCCGGCCCAGCATCACGGCGGCCCGTACCCGGCCACCACCTCCACGTCGACCTCCGTCGGCGGGACCGCCATCGAGCGGTGGCTGCGGCCGGTCGCCTACCAGAACGCTCCCGCGGCGCTGCTGCCCGTGGAGCTTCGGGACGAGAACGAGCTGGGGCTGCCCCGCAGGTTCAACGGGCGTCTGGAGCGTTAGCGCTCCGAGCGAGCGTCGTCGGGGTGCGGTGGACTGTCGGGTACAGGTCTCCTGTGGCCGGTCGCGCCCCGCGGCGGAGCCGCATGTCGATGCGGCCCCGCACCCCTGGGGGTGCGGGGCCCCTGAGATGATGAGGTCATGGACGTCTCGCTTCCCGAACTGCCCTTCCCCCTCCGTACTTACGGGCCCGACGGGCACTGGTCCCATGAGGACGGGGTGCTCACCGGGTGGGCCGGGGCCCGGCAGGACCGGTTCGTGCCGCCCACCGGGGACGGGGTGGAACCCGCCGCCGACGCGCCACGGCTGCTGGGGGCGCCGGAGGGCGACTTCCAGCTCATCGCACGCGTCACCGTCGGGTTCAACAAGGCATTCGACGCTGGGGTGTTGTACGTCCATGTCGGTGAGCGGGCGTGGGCCAAGCTGTGCCTGGAGTACTCCCCGGATGTGGCCACCGTCTGCACGGTGGTCACCCGAGGGCACTCCGACGACGCCAACTCCTTCACCGTGGAGGGGAGTTCGGTCTGGCTCCGGGTGAGCCGGACCGGCCGTGCCTTCGCCTTCCACGCCTCCCGGGACGGCAGTCGGTGGATCTTCGTCCGCCTGTTCACGCTGGGCGAGGAGAAGGAGTCGGGCGCCGCCCTGATCGGCTTCATGACGCAGTCGCCGATGGGTGAGGGGTGCGTCGTGACGTACGACCACCTCGAGTTCAGGACCGAGTGGCCGGACGACCTGCGAGACGGAAGCTAGAACCTGTCCGGCCGGTCGGAACCGGGGAGGGGGGCCGCCTCGTCCTCTCCTGCATGATCGGAGAACGTGTCATGGGAAACCGGGTGATCCGCACCGCCGTCCCCGCCGAGGCGGAGCGGGTCGTCGCGCTGCACGCGCGCGCCCGGGCGACGTACTACCCCGACGGGACCCCGCAGGACGGCACCGACTGGCTCGCCGCCTGGCGCACGGCCATCGAGCGGCCCGACGGCCATGTGCTGTGCGTCGTCGAGCAGGGCCGGCTCGTCGGCCTCGCGTCCTTCCGTACGCCGGAGGGGGCGCCCGTGCACACGGTCAAGCTGTTCCAGTTCCACGTCGACCCCGACCACTGGCGTTCCGGGATCGGTACGGACCTGCACACGGCCTGCGTCGAGCAGTGGCGGGCGGACGGGCGGCGCACGGCCGTGCTGGACGTGCACGTCGACAACCGGCGGGCCCAGGCCTTCTACGCCCGGCAGGGCTGGAGCCCGGACCCGGAGAACCCGCCCGCCGAGGGCGAGCACCACCTCTGGCTGAGGTACACGGTGACCGGGGAATGAAACGTCCTGCTTGAACGTTCATGCACTCGCCGGAGGGAACCTCCGTGCGGACCTCCCGCGGGGGAGTTCCGTACCAGCCGCACGACCTGGAGAGAGCCGAGACATGCGCGTCGAGATCTGGAGCGACATCGCCTGCCCCTGGTGCTATGTGGGCAAGGCCCGCTTCGAGAAGGCGCTCGAGGCCTTCCCGCACCGTGACCAGGTCGAGGTGGTGCACCGATCCTTCGAACTGGACCCGGGTCGCGCCAAGGGTGACGTCCAGCCCGTGCTGGCCATGCTCACCAAGAAGTACGGGATGAGCGAGGCGCAGGCGCAGTCCGGCGAGGAGAACCTGGGCGCCCAGGCCGCCGCCGAGGGACTCGACTACCGCACCCGGGACCGCGACCACGGCAACACCTTCGACATGCACCGCCTGTTGCACTTCGCCAAGGAGCACGGCCGCCAGGACGAGCTGATCCAGCTCCTCTACCGGGCGAACTTCGCCGAGGAGCGGTCCGTCTTCGCCGAGGGCGACGAGCGGCTCGTGGAATTGGCCGCCGAGGCCGGACTCGACGCCGAGGCCGCCCGCGCCGTCCTCGCCGACCCGGCCCGCTACGCCGACGAGGTCCGCGCCGACGAGCGCGAGGCCGCTCAGCTCGGCGCGAACGGCGTGCCCTTCTTCGTCCTCGACCGCGCCTACGGAGTCTCCGGGGCCCAGCCTGCCGAGGTCTTCACCCAGGCCCTCACCCAGGCCTGGGGCGCCCGCTCCCCGCTCACGCTGATCGACGACGGCGGCGCGGAGGCCTGCGGCCCGGACGGGTGCGCGGTCCCGCAGCGGTGAAACCCGCAGGTGAGAGCCGATCCATAAGTGCTCCTTAGCGCAATCACGTAAAAGTCGGCAATGGACGAGGGGTTCCCGGGGTCCCACAGTGGACCCATGGAGACCTTCGAGAGCCTCGTCCGTGCCGAGTTCACCCCGAAGACCACATACCTGAACACGGCGAGCAACGGCCTGCTGCCTGCCCGTACCGTCGCCGCCCTGCACGAGGCGGCGGTGCTGCGGGCCGAGGGCAGGCCGCTGACCCCGCTGTACGAGGACGTGGAGGCCTGCCGGGCCGCGTACGCCCGGCTGGCCGGCGTCCCGGTCACCCGGGTGGCGCTGGGCGCCTCGGTCGCCGCGCACACCGGCGTGATCGCCGCCTCGCTCCCCGCGGGCGCGGAAGTGCTCACCGCCGAGGACGACTTCACCTCCGTGCTCAACCCGTTCCACGTCCGCGGCGACCTCAAGGTCCGCGCCGTCCCGCTGGAGCGGATCGCCGAGTCCGTCCGCCCCGGCACCGCGCTGGTCGCGGTGAGCGCCGCCCAGTCCGCCGACGGCCGGATCGCCGACCTGGCCGCCCTGCGCGAGGCGGCCCGGACGCACGGCGCACGCACCTACGTCGACTTCTCGCAGTCCGCCGGCTGGCTCCCGGCCGACGCCGACGCCCACGACTTCTCCGCCGCCGTCTCCTTCAAGTGGCTGCTCGGCCCGCACGGTGCGGCCTTCCTGGTGGTCCCGGAGGACTTCGGCGGGCTGTCACCGGTCCTCGCGGGATGGGTCGCCGGCGAGGAGCCCTGGGACAGCTGTTACGGCCCGGTGGCCGAACTCGCCCACTCGGCACGGCGGTTCGACCTGACCCACGCCCTGTTCACCTACGCAGGACTGCGCCGCTCCCTCGAACTGGTGGAGGAACTCGGCGTGCGGGCGATCGGCGCCCACGACCTGTCCCTCGCCGACCGCTTCCGCGCCGGCCTCGCCGCGCTCGGTCATCGACCCGTCGCCGCACCCGGCTCCGCGATCGTCTCGGTGCCCGGACTCGGCTTCCGCCGGTCCGAGCTGGCCGCCGCCGGCATCCAGGTCTCCGACCGCTCCGGCAATCTGCGCGCCTCCTTCCACCCTGGGCCGACCACTACGCGCACACCCTGGAGCTGTGCGAGGAGGCCGACCGGCGCGGTGTCGGCGGACTCTGGTTCACCGAGCACCACCTCTTCGAGGACGGCTACCTCCCGCAGCCGCTGACC
>NZ_JBHWUW010000049.1:0-65896 GCF_042737245.1 Streptomyces sp. NPDC060002 | reverse complement strand
CCCCATCGACAATACTGGTGGCGGGGCCCACCCCCGGGGGGGGGGGCCCCCCCCTCAACGTTGTGCCGTCACAGCCGCGCGCGTCCCCGGCCTCCGCAGTGCTTCCACGGGCCCCTGCGCAGCGCTTCCTCGGCACGGGCCGGGTATGGGCCGGGCCCGTGCTCGGTCTCTGCTCAGGCCTTGCTCGGGCCGAGCTCGGCTCCACCTGGACGCCGGCTCGGCCCCGCTGCCTCAGCCGCCCTGCTGTTGGCCCTGCTGCCCTGACGGCCGCCGTACGAGACTCGCCAGACGGGCCGCCCAGGACGTCTTGAGTGCCGTCCAGCGGTCGTTGAGGTCCCAGACCGCGCGGATGGCCGAACGCGGCGCCACGACGGCGCGCACGCGCGTGGTCCAGCCGACCTGCTCGCGCAGGGCCCCTCGCACCTTGCGCACGTCGTCCGCCAGGCCGGCCTCGGCCCTCGGCTCCGGAGCGAACAGCACCTGCTCCACCGCGCCCGCGACCCGGTGCACCGAACGGCCCACCGTCTCGTCCAGCTCCGCGATCCGGACGATCCGCGCGGCGGCCCGCCGCGGGGTCAGCGCTTCGTCCGGCTCGATGCCGTAGTCCCAGGCCGTGTCGGTGAGCTCGCGCCACACCGCCAGCACATGCCCGACGGCCGCCTCACCGGCTTCCTGCGGCGGCAGGTCGAGCAGCACCGCAGGAGCGGGGTCGCCCGGCCGCCGGCCGTCGCCGGCGTCCTTGCGTCCGCCCGGGGGTGCCCCGGCGGGCGAGGACGCGGAGTGCTGGGCGGACGCCAGCCGCACCGAACGCCGTCTCAGCCGCCACAGCATCGGCAGCAGCGGCAGAGCGAGTGCCGCCGCCCCCATCAGTGTCCATCCGGCGACCGCGTACCAGGGGGTACCGCCGCCGTCCTGTTCCGTCGGGTCCAGCGGCAGTGCTGCGGCGCAGCCCTCGAGCTTCTTGTCCTGGGCCGAGCAGCTGGTGCTCGCCGAGGGCTCGGTGGAAGGCGCCGCGTCCGCCGAGCGGGTGGCCTGCGGCAGATCGGGGACAGCCTCGCCCGAGCTGTCCGGCAGCGTGTACGTGGGCGTCGTGCCCCGGGTCGGGGTCGGCTCGAAACGGGTCCAGCCGACGCCCTCGAAGTACAGCTCCGGCCAGGCGTGCGCGTCCTTCAGACCCACCGCCACCGAACCGTCCGCCTGCGGGGAACCCGGCGCGAAGCCCACCGCGACCCGCGCCGGTATGCCCAGCGTGCGGGCCATCGCGGCCATCGCGAACGAGAAGTGGACGCAGAAGCCCTGCTTGTCCTTCAGGAAGCGGGCGATCGCGCCCGGGCCGCTGCCGACCTCGACCTCGGTGTCGTACTCGAAGCCGCCCGTCACCGCGAAGTAGTCCTGGAGCGCGACGGCCTTCTCGTAGTCGCTGGTGGCGTCCTCGGTGATCTCCCGGGCCCGCTGTGCCACCACCGCGGGGAGGGAGTCCGGGACCTTGGTGTAGGTGCTCTTCACCGAGCCGGGCGCCTCGGGCGCCGAGGCCAGCTGCTCCGCCGTCGGCTGCACATCGAGGCTTGTCACCTGGTACGTCTTGCCGCTGGTCTTCTGGCCGTGGTCGCCGACCAGGGTCATGCCGACCGGCTCGTACCGCCAGTTGCCCTTGATCTGCACGCTGCTGGGCGGGTACGGCATCGGCAGCCAGTCCTGGCCGTAACCGGCGGCGGCCGCGATCCGGGTCGTGACGTCCGTGCGCTTGACGTCCTGGCCCAGGCCGGTGGGCGAGGGGAACTCGTCCGGCACGGCGATGATGTGACGCTTCGCCGGCTTCCACGTCGTGCCGTCGAAGTCGTCCAGCGACACGATCCGCAGGTACATGTCCGACAGGTTGCTGGTGGTGGTGCGCAGGGTCAGGACCGTGCGGTCCTCGTCCACGTTCAGGCTGTCGCGCAACGACACCAGCGGATTGACGGCGGAGATCGTGCCCCCGCTGCCGTTGCCCGCGCCCACGCCGGTGCCCGCCCCGTCCAGCAGGCCGCCCTGTATCGCGGGCAGCGGCAGGAGCGGCACCACGAGGGCGACGCCCAGCGCGGCCATGCCGATGCGGCGGCCGGTGCGCACCGGCGCCACCGGGCCGGGGTGTCCGCCAGGACCGCGCGGCGCCCCGCCGAAGACCCGGCCCCACTGCGAGAGCCGCTCCCGGCCCTCGGCGAGCAGCAGCATCAGATAGCCGGCCGCGGCGACCAGGAACCACAGCCAGTCGGTCACTCCTTCGGACAGGCCCGCGGCGACCGAGTACAGCGCCAGCAGGGGCAGGCCGGCCGGCGCCGCGTTGCGGTAGGTCACCGCGAGGGTGTCCACCGCCAGGCCGATGACCAGCACCCCGCCGATCACCATCAGCCGGATGCCGTCGGACAGCGGGGCCGGGATCGCGTACCGACTCACGTCGTCGGTGCCCGTCTGGAGCAGGTCGCCGAAGTGGCGGAAGGCCTCCGGGCCGGGGATCAGGCCGACCAGGGCGTGTTCCCGGGCGAAGAGCAGCGTCAGCAGCACCAGCGTGACCAGGGCCTGGGCGGCCACGGTCAACGGCCGGGCCAGCGGCACCCGCCGGGTCGCCGCGCCCACCCCGGACTGGACGGCCAGCAGGAACGCCGCCTGGACGAGCCATGTCGCCGGGGTGACGAGGGGCAGCAGGGCGCACGAGGCCAGCAGTGTCGCCGCCGCCGAGCACAGCGTCAGTCGAGCCCGCCCGCTCATGACCATCCCTCCCCGCCGCTCGTCCCGCTCGCCGTCATCAGGCCCGCCCGCTCGCGGTCCGCCTGGCGCCACAACTCGTTCAGGGGAGCGCCCCGCGGCACGCTCAGGGCCGTCCAGCCCGCCTCGCGGAGCATCCGCAGCCGCTCCTCCTGCCTGTTCATCGGATCGGGCACGCCGTTCGGTTCACCCGCCCAGCCGGCGCCGTCCAGCAGGAAGGCGACCGCGCCTCCGCTGCGCCGGCGCATCTTCGCGGCCACCGTCGCCTGCTCCTCGTCGAGATCGCCGAGGAAGGCCACCAGCAGTCCCTCGTTGCCGCCGCGCAGCACGTCGTACGCACGGGACAGGCCCGTGCCGTCGGAGTGGTCGATCACCGCGAGGGTGTCCATCATCAGTCCGGCCGCGTCCGCCGACTCCTGGCTCGCGCCGGCGAACCCGTCGGAGCCCTCACCGGGCACCGAGTTGCCGGTGTCGGTCAGCAGCCGCACCGAGAAGCCCCGCTCCAGCATGTGCACCAGCACGGACGCGGCGCCCGAGACCGCCCATTCGAAGGCGGAGTCCGGGCCCGCGCCCTGGTGGGCGAGACCCCGGGTGTCCAGCAGCACCGTGCAGCGGGAGCGCTGCGGCTGCTCCTCGCGGCGCACCATCAGCTCGCCGTAGCGGGCGGTCAGCCGCCAGTGCACCCGGCGCAGGTCGTCGCCGTAGCGGTAGCCGCGCGGGATCACGTCGTCCTCGCCGGCCAGCGCCAGCGTGCGCTGGCGTCCGTCGCCGTACCCCTTGGCCTCGCCGCTCAGGCGGACCGGGGGCAGCGGCTCGACACGCGGGATCACCGTCAGCGTGTCGTAGGTGGAGAAGGCCCTGGTGAGTTCGCACATGCCGAAGGGATCGCTCAGGCGCAGCTGGAGCGGGCCCAGCGGATAGCGGCCGCGCAGATCGGAGCGGACCCGGTACGACACCTCGCGGCGGCCGCCCGCCTCGACCCGGTCCAGGACGAAGCGGGGGCGCGGTCCGAGCACGTACGGCACCCGGTCCTGGAGCATCAGCAGACCGGTGGGCAGCCGCGAGACGTTGTCCATCCGCAGGTGGACCCGGGCCTCGCTGCCGGCGGGCACCCGCGCGGGAGAGAGCCGGCGGCTGCCGGCGACCCGGTAGCGGGTGCGGTAGACGACGGCCGCGCAGATCAGCGGCAGCGCGGCCAGCAGCAGCCCGACCCGCAGCAGGTCGGGCTGTCCGAGCACATAGGCGCAGATGGCGGCCGCGATACCGGCGGCGAGGAAGGAGCGGCCGCGGGTGGTCAGACCGGCCAGGGCCGTGCGCGCGCCGCCCTTCTCCCCGTGGCCCGTGGACGGCTGTCCGGCGCCCCCGGTGGTCATCACAGCCTCCGCGACTGCTGCTGGCCGTACGCCTGTGTGCCGTGGCCCAGTCCGTACCCGTGCTGCTGGGGGGTCGCGGGCACCGAGGTGCGCTGGATGATCTCCTCGACGACCTGTTCCGCCGTGCGGCGGTTCAGCTGCGCCTGCGCGGTGGGCAGCAGGCGGTGGGCCAGGACGGCCACGGCGAGGTTCTGCACGTCGTCCGGGAGCGCGTAGTCCCGGCCGCTGAGGGCGGCGGTCGCCTTGGCCGCGCGCACCAGGTGCAGCGTCGCGCGCGGGGAGGCGCCGAGTCTGAGGTCCGGGTGACTGCGCGTGGCGGAGACCAGGTCGACCGCGTAGCGACGGACCGAGTCGGCGACGTGGACACCGCGGACGGCGTCGATCAGCTTCACGATCTCGTGGGCGTGCGCGACCGGCTGGAGGTCGTCCAGCGGGCTGACCCCGCCGTGGACGTCGAGCATCTGGAGCTCGGCCTCCGGGCTCGGGTAGCCGATGGAGACACGGGCCATGAAGCGGTCGCGCTGGGCCTCGGGCAGCGGATAGGTGCCCTCCATCTCGACCGGGTTCTGGGTGGCCACCACCATGAAGGGACTGGGCAGCTCGTACGTCGTCCCGTCGATGGTGACCTGGCGCTCCTCCAGCGACTCCAGGAGCGCCGACTGCGTCTTGGGCGAGGCGCGGTTGATCTCGTCGCCGATCACGATCTGCGAGAAGATCGCGCCCGGCTTGAACTCGAACTCCCGGCGCTGCTGGTCCCAGATGGACACCCCGGTGATGTCCGAGGGCAGCAGGTCGGGCGTGAACTGGATACGGCGCACCGTGCAGTCGATGGACTTCGCCAGCGCCTTGGCGAGCATCGTCTTGCCGACGCCCGGCACGTCCTCGATCAGCAGATGCCCCTCGGCGAGGAGCACGGTCAGCGAAAGCCGTACGACCTCGGGCTTGCCCTCGATCACTCCCTCCACCGAACTGCGGACACGCTCCACAGTGGCGGTCAGATCTGTGAGGCTCGCTCGCTCGTCATAGGTCGTCACCCGGCCCTCCTCGGCCCAAACTTTCTCCGGGCCGACGCTCTGTGCGGCAAACCGGCCCACCCCGAATCACGGACGCCGTGCCTGAACTGCTCAGCGTGACGCCACACCCGCATTCTTGCTGCCGTTACCGATTCGTGTCACTCGCCTGTGGACAACTGTCCGCGATATGTCGGTGTTATGGCCATGTGGGCATCCGCGGTACGGAAATCAACAGCGAAACGACAGCGAAACGACAGCGAACGACGGCGTCGGTGAACGGTCGCACAGGGCCACGGGAGCGCTTACGCGGGGTCGATCTCGCGCAGCAGGCCCGTCTTCACGTCGAACACGAAGCCGCGCACGTCGTCGGTGTGCACCAGGAACGGTGAGGTGCGCACCCGCTGCATCGACTGCCGTACGTCCTGGTCGACGTCCCGGAAGGCCTCCACCGCCCAGGCCGGACGCTGGCCGACCTCCATCTCCAGCTCGTTGCGGAAGTCCTCGGTGATCGCCTCGAGGCCGCAGCCGGTGTGGTGGATGAGCACGACGCTGCGCGTGCCCAGCTTGCGCTGGCTGATGGTGAGCGAGCGGATCACGTCGTCGGTGACCACACCGCCGGCGTTACGGATCGTGTGGCAGTCGCCGAGTTCGAGGCCGAGCGCCGCGTGCAGGTCGAGACGGGCGTCCATACAGGCCACGACCGCGACATGCAGGACGGGGCGGGCGTCCATGCCGGGGTCGGAGAAGGCGGCCGCGTACCGCTCGTTCGCCTCGACGAGGCGGTCGGTGACGGTGCCGTCGGTTATGGCGCCTTCGGGCCGTGCGGGAACCGATGCAGAGGTCGTCATACCTATGACGGTACTGGTCACGTGCGTTCTGGGCCTGCTGTGAGGACGGAAAAAGAGGGTCATCACGTGCTCTTTGTGAGGTAAGCCACACCGGAGACGGGGAGGGGGCTCCCGTCGGGCCGCGCCGCGCAGGCCGGTTGATTGACCGCGAGACACCGTGGACTAAAGTGACGCGAAGCGGGAGGCGACGATCTCCCTGCTGGACTGAACCCGTGAGACCCCGGCCCGGCCGCCGGAGATCTCCCCGCGGCGCCGGCAGGCCTTCCCTTCCTCAGGGGGCGGGGACCCGGCGATGCGTACACCCGCCGGATCTGAGAGGGCCCCTTGAGTCACAGTCGACACGTCCCGGTGATGCTCCAGCGGTGCCTGGACCTGTTGGCCCCCGCCCTTCAGCGGCCGGGTTCGGTGGTGGTCGACTGCACGCTCGGCCTCGGCGGCCACAGCGAGGCCCTGCTGACCCGGTTCCCCGAGGCCCGGCTCGTCGCCCTCGACCGTGACAAGGAGGCGCTGCGCCTGTCCGGCGAGCGCCTCGCCCCGTTCGGCGACCGCGCCACCCTCGTGTACGCCGTCTACGACGAGCTGCCCGACGTACTGGACCGGCTCGGCATCGCGCGCGTGCAGGGCGTCCTGTTCGACCTCGGCGTCTCCTCCATGCAGCTCGACGAGGCCGACCGCGGCTTCGCCTACGCCCAGGACGCCCCGCTCGACATGCGGATGGACCAGACGACCGGCGTCAGCGCCGCCGAGGTCCTCAACACCTACCCGCCCGGTGAACTGGTGCGGATCCTGCGGGCGTACGGCGAGGAGAAGCAGGCCAAGCGGATCGTCTCCGCGGTGGTGCGCGAGCGCGACAACGAGCCCTTCACCAACAGCGCGCGGCTCGTCGAGCTGATTCGCAACGCCCTTCCCCAGGCCGTCAAGCGCACCGGCGGCAACCCCGCCAAGCGCACCTTCCAGGCGCTGCGCATCGAGGTCAACGGTGAACTCTCCGTCCTGGAGCGGGCGATCCCGGCAGCGGTGCAGGCGATCGACGTGGGCGGGCGGATCGCCGTCCTGTCGTACCACTCGCTCGAAGACCGGCTCGTGAAGCAGGTGTTCGCGGCCGGCGCCGCCAACACCGCGCCGCCCGGGCTGCCGGTTGTCCCCGAGCGCTACCAGCCCCGGCTCAAGCTGCTCACCCGCGGTGCCGAACTTCCCACCGAGGAAGAGGTCACCGAGAACCGGCGCGCCGCCCCGGCGCGCCTGCGAGGGGCCGAGCGAATCAGGGAGTCCATCGAATGACGGGCGTGAGGCGAGGGTTCGGAATTCCGACCCGGGGGAGGCCGAGTGAGTAGGAAACCCGAACTGAAGGGGAGGGCCGCCCGGCTCTCGCGGCTTTTCCCGGCCGGCCCGCGGCAGGCGGCCCGTACCCCGTTCGTCCTCCTCGTCGTCCTCCTTCTGGGCGGGGGTCTCATCGGACTGCTCGTGCTGAACTCCGCGCTCAGCGAGGGCTCGTTCAAGATGGACGACCTCCAGAAGGACACCAAGAGCCTCACCGACGAGCAGCAGGCGCTCCAGCGGGACATCGACTCCTACTCCGCCCCCGACGCCCTCCAGCGCCGCGCGCGTGAGCTCGGCATGGTCCCCGGCGGGGACCCGGTCTTCCTGAATCCCGACGGCACCGTCAAGGGCGTCCCCTCGCCGGCCGCCCAGCAGTCCCTGGAGGACGCTCCCGCCGCCGTACGGCCGCCGGAGGCCCTGCGGCTCTCCCGGACGATCCAGGCGCCGCCGTCCTCCGCGACGCCCACGCCGAGCACCCTTTCCGAGCCGAGTGAGCCCCCGGCCCCGAGCGCCGCCCCGACCGAAGCCATCCCCGAGACCCCCGGCAGGTGACGGAAGTGTCCGACAGGGAACCGCCGCGCCGGCGCGTGCCCGGCCCCGCCCGGCCCTCCCGCCCCGCGTCCGCCCAGCGGCGTCCGGGCCCCGGCGCCCGTCCCGCCCGCCGCCCGACCGCATCCCCTGCACGCCCGGCGGCCGGGCGTGCCATCCGGCTCGGCAACCCCCGTCCCCGCCTGCGGATGGTCGGCCTCGCGCTGGCCCTGGTGCTGATCGCCTTCGTCGTCCGTCTCCTCCAGGTGCAGGCCGTCGACGCGAGCGCCTACGCGGCCAAGGCCGAGCAGAACCGGTACGTCGGCCAGGTGCTGCCCGCCGAGCGCGGAGAGATCACCGACCGCACCGGCGTCGCCTTCGCGACCAGCGTGGACGCCTACGACATCACGGCCGACCCCACGATGTTCACGCGCGGGCAGCTGAAGGTCGACGACGCCCCCGAGCAGGCGGCCGCCCTCCTCGCGCCGATCCTCGGCCAGGAGCAGTCCGCGCTCGTCAGAAAGCTGCGGCCGAAGGACGCGAGCCTGCGCTACGTCAAGCTGGCCGGCCGGCAGACGCCGCAGGTCTGGAAGCAGATCAAGGACCTGAGGTCCGCCCTGTCCACCAAGGCGGAGACGGACAGTTCCACCGTCAACGTCCTCGCCGGCGTCTTCTCCGTTCCCAGCAGCAAGCGCGTGTACCCCAACGGGAACCTCGCCGCCGGGATACTGGGCTGGGTCAACGCCGACGGCAAGGGCGGCGGCGGGGTCGAGCAGAAGCTGGAATCGACCCTGGCCGGCGAGGACGGCAAGATCCGCTACGCCCAGTCCGGCGGCCGTCAGGTGCCCACCGTGGGTTCCACCGAGACCCCCGCGGTGCCCGGTTCCGACGTCGAGCTGACGATCGACCGGGACATCCAGTGGGCCGCGCAGAACGCCATCTCCGAGCAGGTGGAGGAGTCCGAGGCGGACCGCGGCTACGTCATCGTCCAGGACAACCGCACCGGCGAGATCCTCGCCATGGCCAACTCGCCCGGCTTCGACCCGGGCGACCTCTCGCAGGCCGACTCCGCGGACATGGGCAACGCCTCCGTCCAGGACGCCTACGAACCCGGCTCCACGGCCAAGGTCATGTCGATGGCCGCGGTGCTGGAGGAGAACGCCGCCACGCCGCTGACGCACGTCACCGTGCCCAACCGGCTGCACCGCGGCGACCGGCTCTTCCAGGACGACATCGACCACCCCACCTGGTCCCTCACGCTCAACGGCGTGCTCGCCAAGTCCAGCAACATCGGCACCATCCTGGCCACCGGCCAGCTCGGCAAGACGCAGGCCCAGGCCAACCAGGTGCTCTACTCGTACCTGCGCAAGTTCGGCATCGGCAGCCAGACGGGGCTCGGCTTCCCAGGCGAGACGAAGGGCATCCTGGCCCAGCCCGGCAAGTGGTCGACCTCGCAGCAGTACACGATCCCCTTCGGGCAGGGGATGTCCCTCAACGCGCTCCAGGCGGCTTCCGTGTACTCGACGATCGCCAACGGCGGGGTCCGTGTCGAGCCCACCCTGGTGCGCGGCACCAAGGGCCCGGACGGACGCTTCAGCCCCGCCGAGGCGCCCGCGAAGACCCGCGTCGTCAGCCAGAAGACGGCGAAGACCCTCGCCCGGATGCTGGAGTCGGTAGTGGACGACCAGGAGGGCACGGGCGCCAAGGCGCGTATCCCCGGCTACCGCGTCGCGGGCAAGACCGGTACCGCCAACCGGGTGGACCCGGCCACCGGCACCTACAAGGGGTACACCTCGTCGTTCGCCGGGTTCGCGCCCGCCGACAACCCCCGGGTCACCGTGTACTGCGCCATCCAGAACGCCACCCAGGGCAGCTACTTCGGCGGCCAGATCTGCGGTCCCGTCTTCAAGCAGGTCATGGAGTTCGCCCTGAAGACCCTCCAGATCCCACCGACCGGCGCCAAGGCCGCGAACCTCCCCGTCACCTTCACCCCCTGACCGTCCCGCACCGCCCGCCTCCGACCCCCGTCCCGTCACTGTTCAGCGCCGAACAAGCCAGGAACCAGCCCGTGACCATGATCACTCCCGAGCCCGGGAACCCCGCACCGCGCGCATCGTCGTCCGCGGCCCCGCCCTCGCTTCGCCCGCAGGCGGGTACGCCCGGTACGCTCACCGCCGTGCCACACGCTGATCAGTCCCAAACCACCCAGAAGGGCGCTTCCGTGACATATCCGGGACCGCCGCGACCGGCCCAGGTCTCCGCCACACCCCTCGCGGAGCTCGCCGATCAGCTGGGTGCCGCGCAGCCGGTGAGCGCCGCCGTCGAGGTCACGGGCATCACCCACGACTCGCGCGCGGTCCGCCCCGGCGACCTGTACGCCGCCCTGCCGGGCGCCCGCCTGCACGGCGCCGACTTCGTCACCCAGGCCGCCGGCCTGGGCGCGGTCGCCGTCCTGACCGACCCCACCGGCGCGGAACGCGCCGCCGCGACCGGCCTGCCGGTCCTGGTGGCCGACGACCCGCGCGGACGGATGGGCGGACTGGCGGCCACGATCTACGGCGCCCCGGGCGGCGACCTGCTCCAGATCGGCATCACCGGCACCTCCGGCAAGACCACCACCGCGTATCTCATCGAGGGCGGCCTCAAGCCGGTCAGGTCCACCGGGCTGATCGGCACCGTGGAGATGCGCATCGGCGACGAGCGGATCAAGTCCGAGCGCACCACCCCCGAAGCCACCGACCTCCAGGCGCTGTTCGCGGTCATGCGCGAGCGCGGTGTCGAGGCGGTCGCCATGGAGGTTTCCAGCCACGCCCTGGTCCTCGGCCGGGTCGACGGCTGCGTCTTCGACATCGCGGTCTTCAACAACCTCAGCCCGGAGCACATGGAGTTCCACTCCGGCATGGAGGACTACTTCCAGGCCAAGGCGCAGCTGTTCACGCGGAAACGCAGCAAACTCGGCGTGGTCAACTTCGACGACGAGTACGGCCGCCGGCTGATCCGGGAGGCGGAGGTCCCGGTCGTCAGCTTCTCCGCCGAGGGCCACCCGGACGCCGACTGGCGCGCGGTCGACGTCGAGATCGGTCCGATGGACTCGACGTTCACCGTCGTGGGCCCGGACGGGGTGCGGGTCGCCGCCAGGGCGCCACTGCCGGGCTCCTTCAACGTCGCGAACACCCTCGCCGCGATCGTCGCCCTCGCCGTCGCCGGCATCGACCCGCGGACCGCCGCCGACGGTGTCGCCGCGGTGCCGGGCGTGCCGGGCCGGCTGGAGCGCGTGGACGCGGGGCAGGCCTTCCTCGCGGTCGTCGACTACGCCCACAAGACGGACGCCGTCGAGTCGGTCCTGAAGGCGCTGCGCAAGGTCACCAAGGGCCGGCTGCACGTCGTCCTCGGCTGCGGCGGTGACCGGGACCGCACCAAGCGCGTCCCGATGGGCGCCGCCGTGGCCCGGCTCGCCGACACCGCCGTACTGACCTCCGACAACCCCCGCTCCGAGGACCCCCTCGCGATCCTCGCGACGATGCTCCAGGGCGCGGCGTCCGTGCCCGCGCACGAGCGGGGTGACGTCCTGCTGTTCGAGGACCGGGCCGCCGCGATCGCCGCGGTCGTCGCCCGCGCGCACGCCGGGGACACCGTGCTGGTCGCGGGCAAGGGCCATGAGCAGGGCCAGGACATCGCCGGGGTGGTCCGTCCGTTCGACGACCGCCAGGTGCTTCGCGAAGCTATCCAGCAGACCCAGGGATGAACTTGTGATCGCCCTCTCCCTCGCCGAGATCGCAGCAGTCGTCGGCGGGCAGACGTACGACATACCGGATCCGTCCGCGGAAGTCACCGGACCGGTCGTCCGGGACTCCCGGGAAGTGGTGCCCGGAAGCCTCTTCGTCGCCTTCGTCGGCGAACGCGTGGACGGCCACGACTACGCGGCCGCGGTCGTCGAGGCGGGCGCGGCGGCCGTACTGGCCTCCCGCCCCGTCGGCGTCCCCGCGATCGTCGTGGACGACGTCCAGGCGGCGCTGGGCGCCCTCGCCCGGCACGTCGTGCACAAGCTCGGCGCGACCCTCGTCGCGCTCACCGGCTCGGCCGGCAAGACCAGCACCAAGGACCTCATCGCGCAGGTCCTGCGGCGCAAGGCGCCCACCGTCTTCACGCCGGGCTCGCTCAACAACGAGATCGGGCTGCCCCTGACCGCCCTGTCCGCGACCGAGGAGACGAAGTTCCTCGTGCTCGAGATGGGGGCCCGCGGGATCGGCCACATCCGCTACCTCGCCGATCTGACGCCCCCGAGGATCGGCCTCGTGCTCAACGTCGGCACCGCGCACATCGGCGAGTTCGGCGGCCGCGAACAGATCGCACAGGCAAAGGGCGAGCTCGTCGAGAGCCTGCCGCCGGCCAGTGCGGGCGGCGCCGCGATCCTCAACGCCGACGATCCGCTGGTGCGGGCCATGGCCTCCCGTACGAAGGCGAAGGTGGTCTTTTTCGGAGAGTCCGGCGAAGCGGACGTTCGGGCCGAGAACGTGCGACTCACGGACAGCGGACAGCCCGCCTTCAGCCTTCACACACCCTCCGGGTGCAGCGATGTGACCATGCGCCTGTACGGTGAGCACCACGTGTCGAACGCGCTCGCAGCGGCCGCCGTCGCCCATGAGCTGGGCATGTCCGCGGAAGAGATCGCCACCGCGCTCTCGGAGGCGGGCTCCCTCTCCCGCTGGCGGATGGAGGTCACCGAGCGCCCGGACGGCGTGACGATCGTCAACGACGCCTACAACGCGAACCCCGAGTCCATGCGAGCCGCTCTGCGCGCGCTCGCGGCCATGGGCAAGGGGGGCCGGACGTGGGCGGTGCTCGGCAAGATGGCCGAGCTCGGGGACGAGGCGCTCGTCGAGCACGACGCGGTCGGACGGCTCGCCGTCCGGCTCAATGTCGGCAAGCTCGTCGCGGTCGGGGGCAGGGAAGCCGCCTGGCTGCAACTGGGCGCATATAACGAGGGTTCGTGGGGTGAGGAGTCGGTGCACGTGTCCGACGCACAGGCGGCGGTCGACCTGTTGCGCAGCGAGTTGCGCCCGGGGGACGTCGTGCTCGTGAAGGCGTCCCGTTCGGTCGGCCTCGAGAGTGTCGCGCAGGCGTTGCTCGCGACCGGCACCGAGGGTGAGGTCTCCGCCCGATGATGAATCAGATCCTGTTCGCGGGTGTGATCGGCCTCTTCCTGACGCTGGGCGGTACGCCGCTGCTGATCAAGCTGCTGGCGCGCAAGGGCTACGGCCAGTACATCCGCGACGACGGCCCGCGCGAGCACGCCAGTAAGCGCGGTACGCCGACCATGGGCGGCATCGCCTTCATCTTCGCGACGGTCGCCGCGTACTTCCTGTCCAAGGTGATCACGGGCAAGCCGCCGACCTACTCCGGTCTGCTGGTGCTGGGCCTGATGTGCGGCATGGGTCTGGTCGGTTTCCTCGACGACTACATCAAGATCGTCAAGCGGCGTTCGCTGGGTCTGCGGGCCAAGGCGAAGATGGCCGGACAGCTGATCGTCGGGATCGCCTTCGCGGTGCTCTCGCTCCAGTTCTCCGACTCGCGCGGCAACACCCCGGCCTCCACGAAGCTGTCGTTCATCACGGACTTCGGCTGGACGATCGGCCCGGTGCTGTTCGTCGTCTGGGCGCTGTTCATGATCCTCGCGATGTCCAACGGCGTGAACCTGACGGACGGTCTGGACGGCCTCGCCACCGGCGCCTCCGTCCTCGTCTTCGGCGCCTACACGTTCATCGGCGTCTGGCAGTTCCAGGAGTCCTGCGCCAACGGCGAGACCCTGACCAACCCCAGCGCCTGTTACGAGGTGCGCGATCCGCTGGACCTCGCGGTCATCGCGTCCGCGCTGATGGGGGCCTGCCTCGGCTTCCTGTGGTGGAACACCTCGCCGGCCAAGATCTTCATGGGCGACACCGGTTCGCTGGCGCTCGGCGGCGTGCTCGCGGGTCTCGCGATCTGCTCCCGCACCGAGCTGCTGATCGCCCTGCTGGGCGGCCTGTTCGTGCTGATCACCATGTCGGTGGTCATCCAGGTCGGCTCCTTCAAGCTCACCGGCAAGCGCGTCTTCCGGATGGCGCCACTGCAGCACCACTTCGAACTCAAGGGCTGGTCCGAAGTCCTGGTGGTGGTCCGTTTCTGGATCATCCAGGGCATCTGTGTGATCGTCGGACTGGGCATCTTCTACGCGGGATGGGCAGCGGACAAGTGACCGACTGGCAGGGGAAGAACGTCACCGTCGCCGGGCTCGGCGTCTCGGGCATCCCGGCGGCCAAGGTGCTGCACGGGCTCGGCGCGAAGGTCACCGTCGTCAACGACGGCGACGACGCACGCGCGCGTGGGCAGGCCGCCGAGCTGGAGGCGCTGGGCGTCACCGTGCGCCTCGGTGACGGGGCGACCCTGCCCGAGGGCACCGAACTCATCGTCACCGCACCCGGCTGGAAGCCCGACAAGCCGCTGTTCACGGCGGCCCACGAGGCCGGAGTACCGGTCTGGGGCGACGTCGAACTCGCCTGGCGGCTCAGGGAACTGGACGGCAGGAAGGCCGCGCCCTGGCTGTGCGTCACCGGTACCAACGGCAAGACGACCACCACCCAGATGCTGGCGTCGATCCTGAAGGCGGCCGGCCTGCGCACGGCGGCCGTCGGCAACATCGGTGTCTCGCTGCTGGACGCCGTCCTCGGCGATGAGCCGTACGACGTCCTCGCCGTGGAGCTCTCCAGCTACCAGCTGCACTGGGCGCCCTCCCTGCGCGCCCACTCGGCCACCGTCCTGAACCTCGCCCCCGACCACCTCGACTGGCACGGCTCCATGGAGGCGTACGCCAAGGACAAGGGCCGCGTCTACGAGGGCAATCAGGTCGCCTGCGTCTACAACGTCGCCGACAAGGCCACCGAGGACCTGGTGCGGGAAGCGGACGTCGAGGAGGGCTGCCGGGCTGTCGGCTTCACGCTCGGCGCCCCCGCGCCGTCCCAACTCGGCGTCGTGGACGGCATCCTGGTCGACCGCGCCTTCGTCGAGAACCGGCAGCAGAACGCCCAGGAACTGGCCGAGGTCTCCGACGTCGACCCGCCCGCCCCGCACAACATCGCCAACGCCCTTGCCGCGGCGGCCCTCGCACGCGCCTTCGGGGTGCCCGCCAAGGCCGTACGGGACGGCCTGCGGGCCTTCACACCGGACGCCCACCGCATCGCCCACGTGGCGGACGTGGACGGCGTCGCGTACATCGACGACTCCAAGGCGACCAACACGCACGCGGCGCAAGCCTCGTTGGCGGCCTACGAGTCGATCGTCTGGATCGCGGGCGGACTGGCGAAGGGCGCCACCTTCGACGAGCTGGTCGCCAAGTCGGCGAAGCGACTTCGCGCGGCGGTGCTCATCGGCGCGGATCGCGCCCTGATCCGTGAAGCCCTGGCGCGACACGCCCCGGAAGTACCCGTCGTCGACCTCGACCGGACGGACACTGGGGCGATGCTCGCGGCTGTCCAGGAGGCCCGGCGCCTCGCCGTGGAAGGCGACACGGTGCTCCTCGCCCCGGCCTGCGCCTCCATGGACATGTTCGTCAACTACAACCAGCGCGGTGACATGTTCGCCCAGGCGGTTGGCGAACTCGGAACCTGATCCGGCCGCCTGCCGGGCGACCTTGGGAGGGACGCGTGGGACCGTCACGGCCGACGTACGGCGCGGCAGCCGAGCACAGCGGTTGCGCCGCGCACCAGGGAGCAGCTGATGCCCGGTAGCCGTACCGGGCGTCCGCCTGTCCAGCGGACCGTCCGCAGACCCGCGGCATCCTCCCGCCCGCCCCGCGACAACCCCGTACGACGGCTCTGCACGCGGGCCCAGAAGGCCTGGGACCGGCCGCTGACCGCGTACTACCTGATCTTCGGCGGAAGCCTGCTGATCACCGTCCTGGGCCTCGTGATGGTCTACTCGGCCTCGCAGATCACCGCGCTGCAGATGTCGTTGCCGGGATCGTTCTTCTTCCGCAAACAGTTCCTGGCCGCCTCCATCGGGGGCGCGCTGCTGCTGGTCGCCTCCCGGATGCCGGTGAAACTGCACCGGGGGCTCGCCTACCCCATCCTCGCGGGCGCCGTCTTCATGATGGCGCTGGTGCAGGTGCCGGGGATAGGGATGTCGGTCAACGGCAACCAGAACTGGATCTCGCTCGGCGGCTCCTTCCAGATCCAGCCCAGCGAGTTCGGCAAGCTCGCGCTGGTGCTGTGGGGCGCCGATCTGCTCGCCCGCAAACAGGACAGGAAACTGCTCGCGCAGTGGAAGCACATGCTGGTGCCGCTGGTGCCGGTCGCGTTCATGCTGCTCGGGCTGATCATGCTCGGCGGCGACATGGGCACGGCGATCATCCTGACGGCGATCCTGTTCGGGCTGTTGTGGCTGGCGGGGGCGCCCACCCGGCTCTTCGTCGGGGTGTTGTCGATCGCCGCCACCCTCGGTGTGATCCTCATCAAGACCAGCCCGAACCGGATGGCCCGGCTTCAGTGCATCGGCGCGACCGACCCCGGACCCGGCGACGCCTGCTGGCAGGCCGTGCACGGGATCTACGCCCTGGCCTCCGGCGGCATCTTCGGTTCGGGACTGGGTGCGAGTGTGGAGAAATGGGGCCAACTGCCCGAAGCCCACACCGACTTCATCTTCGCCGTCACCGGTGAGGAACTGGGCCTCGCGGGGACGCTGTCGGTACTCGCCCTGTTCGCGGCTCTAGGCTATGCGGGTATCCGCGTGGCCGGACGCACGGAGGACCCCTTCGTGAGGTATGCCGCGGGAGGTGTGACCACCTGGATCACCGCTCAGGCGGTGATCAACATCGGTGCGGTGCTCGGCCTGCTGCCGATCGCCGGCGTCCCGCTCCCGCTGTTCTCCTACGGGGGTTCCGCCCTGCTGCCGACCATGTTCGCCATCGGGCTGCTGATCGCTTTCGCACGCGACGAGCCCGGTGCGCGGGCGGCGCTTGCGATGCGGCACCCCCGCTTTGGTAGAAAGCGGGGGGCCGGGGGCTCCGCGTTCGACCGGAGCCCCCGGAGATGGAACACGATGAGACGGCGTGCCTCGGCGGCGCGTCCGTCCGGAGAGCGGTGAATTTCGGTGCATGTCGTACTCGCTGGTGGGGGGACCGCCGGCCACATCGAGCCCGCGCTCGCCCTCGCGGACGCCCTGCGCAGGCAGGACCCCACTGTGGGGATCACGGCCCTGGGCACGGAGCGCGGCCTGGAGACCACGCTCGTTCCGCAACGGGGCTACGACCTCGCGCTGATCCCGGCCGTGCCGCTGCCGCGCAAGCCCACTCCCGAACTGATCACCGTCCCGGGCCGGCTGCGCGGCACGATCAAGGCCGCCGAGCAGATCCTGGAGCGCACCAAGGCGGACGCCGTCGTCGGCTTCGGCGGTTACGTGGCGCTGCCCGGCTACCTGGCCGCCAAGCGCCTCGGCGTCCCGATCGTGGTCCACGAGGCGAACGCGCGCCCGGGCCTGGCCAACAAGATCGGCTCGCGCTACGCGGCCCGCGTCGCCGTCTCCACGCCCGACAGCAAGCTCCGGGACGCCCGCTACATCGGCATCCCGCTGCGCCGCTCCATCGCCACCCTGGACCGCGCGGCCGTGCGCCCCGAGGCCCGCGCGCTGTTCGGGCTCGACCCCAACCTGCCCACCCTGCTGGTCTCCGGCGGTTCGCAGGGCGCCCGCCGCCTCAACGAGGTCGTCCAGCAGGTCGCGCCCTGGCTCCAGCAGGCCGGCATCCAGATCCTGCACGCGGTCGGCCCGAAGAACGAACTGCCGCAGGTGCAGCAGATGCCGGGGATGCCCCCCTACATCCCGGTACCGTACGTGGACCGGATGGACCTCGCGTACGCCGCTGCCGACATGATGCTCTGCCGCGCGGGCGCGATGACCGTCGCCGAACTCTCCGCCGTCGGGCTCCCGGCCGCCTACGTCCCGCTGCCCATCGGCAACGGCGAACAGCGGCTGAACGCCCAGCCGGTGGTCAAGGCGGGCGGCGGACTGCTGGTCGACGACGCGGAACTGACCCCCGAGTGGGTCCGGGAGACCGTGCTGCCCGTCCTCGCCGACCCGCACCGGCTGTACGAGATGTCCCGCGCCGCCAGCGAGTTCGGCCGCCGGGACGCCGACGAGCTGCTCGTCGGCATGGTGTACGAGGCGATCGCCGCCTCCCGTGCACGCCGCTAGGCACGTGTGACGAAAGGGCAGGGAGCGTGGCCGGATCCGCCACCGCCGAGCGCGGTGCACGCCAGCAGGAGTCGTCCGGCCCGCCCCTTGTCCGGTGGTTGGGGCCGCGCCGACTTCGTACGATCATCATTCTCGCGCTGGCCGTCGTGCTCCTCGGCGTCGGCACCGGCTGGGTGCTGTACGGCTCGCAGTGGCTGCGCGTGGAGCGCGTCTCCGTGTCCGGCACGAAGGTGCTGACACCGCAGCAGGTGCGCGAAGCCGCCGCCGTACCGGTCGGATCGCCGTTGGTCTCGGTCGACATCGACGTGATCGAGGCCCGGCTGCGTACCGAATTGCCCCGGATTCAATCGGTCGACGTAGAGCGTTCGTGGCCCCACGGAATCGGCCTGAAAGTGACAGAGCGCACACCGGTTCTGTTGGTGCAAAAGGGGTCGAAATTCGTGGAAGTGGACGACGAAGGCGTCCGTTTCGCCACGGTTTCCGAGGCCCCGAAAGGTGTCCCGCTGCTGGAAATGTCCGTCTCCTCGTCGCGTTCCGCCGCCGCGAGCCTGCGCCGCTTCGGCGAGGCCCGGCTGGTGCGGGAGGCGGTGAAGGCCGCCGGTTCCCTGCCCCCCGCCGTCGTGCGGGCCACCCGGGTCGTCAAGGTCCGTTCCTACGACGACATCTCGCTGCAGCTGAGCGGCGGCCGTACGGTCTCGTGGGGAAGTGCCGAGAAAGCGGCCGCGAAGGGCCGTACACTCACCGCTCTCATGAAAGCCGCCCCGGCTGCGCGGCACTTCGATGTCAGCGCTCCCACCGCCCCTGCGTCAGCGGGGAGTTGACGCACATCCGCGCAGGCCAGCACCCTGGTTGGGCAGCGACACGGCTGATCACATAGGGTGAAAAGAAAAACGGGAGGTTCGGCGTGTTCGTTGAACGGGCGCCACTTGTCGACTTAGTGTCCTGTTCAGAAGACTCCAAGGAACGGACACACTGGTAACCCTAAACTTCAGCGTTAGGGTTCGGGTCGGCGAAACGGACCGTCCCATTCGGCATCAGTCGTCGGATCGCATCACCTGCGAGGCGACGACACGTAACTCGAGGCGAGAGGCCTTCGACGTGGCAGCACCGCAGAACTACCTCGCAGTCATCAAAGTCATCGGTGTCGGCGGCGGTGGTGTCAATGCCATCAACCGGATGATCGAGGTCGGTCTCAAGGGCGTCGAGTTCATCGCCATCAACACCGACGCGCAGGCGCTGTTGATGAGCGACGCCGACGTCAAGCTCGACGTCGGCCGTGAACTCACGCGCGGACTCGGCGCCGGCGCCAACCCGGCCGTGGGCCGTAAGGCCGCCGAGGACCACCGCGAGGAGATCGAGGAGGTCCTCAAGGGGGCCGACATGGTCTTCGTGACGGCCGGCGAAGGCGGTGGCACCGGCACCGGCGGCGCGCCCGTCGTGGCCAACATCGCACGCAACCTCGGCGCCCTCACCATCGGCGTGGTCACCCGCCCGTTCACCTTCGAGGGCCGGCGCCGCGCCAACCAGGCGGAGGACGGCATCGCCGAACTCCGCGAAGAGGTCGACACCCTCATCGTCATCCCCAACGACCGGCTGCTCTCCATCTCGGACCGCCAGGTCTCGGTCCTCGACGCCTTCAAGTCGGCCGACCAGGTCCTGCTCTCCGGTGTCCAGGGCATCACCGACCTCATCACCACCCCCGGCCTGATCAACCTCGACTTCGCCGACGTCAAGTCGGTCATGTCCGAGGCCGGTTCGGCCCTCATGGGCATCGGCTCGGCCCGCGGCGACGACCGCGCGGTGGCCGCCGCCGAGATGGCGATCTCCTCGCCGCTCCTGGAGGCCTCCATCGACGGCGCCCGGGGCGTCCTGCTCTCCATCTCCGGCGGCTCCGACCTCGGCCTGTTCGAGATCAACGAGGCCGCCCAGCTGGTCAGCGAGGCCGCGCACCCCGAGGCCAACATCATCTTCGGCGCGGTCATCGACGACGCCCTCGGCGACGAGGTGCGGGTCACCGTCATCGCGGCCGGCTTCGACGGGGGCCAGCCCCCGGCGCGCCGGGAGACCGTCATGGGGTCGTCCTCGTCCTCGGCACGCCGCGAGGAGCCCACTCCGGTACGGCAGCCCGAGGGCCGGCCGTCCTTCGGCTCGCTCGGCAGCGTGACCCCCAAGGAGGACCCGCAGCCGGCGCCCGAGCCGGTGGCCGACCTCCCGGTCTCGCCGCCGGTGCCGCCGTCGCGGTCCTACTCGGACAGCGCGGCCGAGGAGCTGGACGTGCCGGACTTCCTGAAGTGATAGGACAGCGCGAGAGCGTGAGCGGCGCCCACTTCGCCTTCACCGACCGGTGGGGCGGAGTGAGCGCCGCTCCGTATGAGGAGCTCAATCTCGGCGGAGCGGTCGGCGACGCCCCCGACGCCGTACGCGCAAATCGTGAACGGGCCGCCAAGTCGCTGGGTCTGGACCCCGGCCTGGTCGTCTGGATGAACCAGGTGCACGGCAACGACGTCGCCGAGGTCGACGGACCGTGGACCACCCCGCTCACCCCGCCCGTCGACGGTCTGGTGACCGCGACCCGTGGACTGGCCCTCGCCGTGCTGACGGCGGACTGCGTGCCCGTACTGCTCGCCGACCCCGTCGCCGGGGTGGTCGCGGCCGCCCACGCCGGGCGGCCCGGCATGGTCAAGGGGATCGTGCCCGCCGCGATCGACGCGATGGAGTCGCTCGGCGCCGACCCCTCCCGGATCGTCGCCCGCACCGGACCCGCCGTGTGCGGGCGGTGCTACGAAGTGCCGGAGGCGATGCGCGCCGAGGTGGCCGCCGTCGAGCCGGCGGCGAGCGCCGAGACGAGCTGGGGCACTCCCGCCGTCGACGTGATCGCCGGAGTGCACGCACAGCTCGACCGGCTCGGAGTGCACGACCGGGAACGGTCGCCGATGTGCACACGGGAGTCGAACGATCACTTCTCGTATCGCCGCGACCGCTCCACAGGGCGACTCGCGGGATATGTCTGGCTGGACTGATAGGGCATGACGGACCGTAAGAGTGAACTCGCCGCAAACCTGGCGAAGGTGGAGGAGCGGATCACCGCCGCATGCGCGGCCGCGGGCCGTGAGCGGGAGGGGGTGACCCTGATCGTGGTCACCAAGACCTACCCGGCGAGCGATGTGCGGCTCCTGTCGGAACTCGGTGTGCGCCATGTTGCCGAGAACAAGGACCAGGACGCGGCGCCCAAGGCGGCCGAGTGCGCCGAGCTGCCGCTGCGGTGGCATTTCGTCGGCCAGCTGCAGACCAACAAGGTGCGTTCCGTGGTCGGTTACGCGGATGTGGTGCAGTCCGTCGACCGGGCCAGGCTGGTGACGGCTCTGTCGAAGGAGGCCGTGCGGGCCGGGCGCGAGGTGGGCTGTCTGCTTCAGGTGGCGCTCGACGCCGGGGCGAGCGAGCGGGGTGAGCGGGGCGGTGTGGCCCCGGGCGGTGTCGAGGAGTTGGCCGCTCTGGTCGCCGGGTCGCCGGGGCTGCGGCTTGACGGACTGATGACCGTCGCACCCCTGACCGGGGAGTACGCCGGGCGCCAACGCGAGGCCTTCGGGCGGTTGATGGATTTGTCGACTGACCTGCGCCGGACCCATCCTGCTGCGAACATGGTGTCGGCAGGGATGAGTGCGGACCTCGAGGAGGCCGTGGCGGCCGGAGCGACACATGTACGCGTCGGCACTGCGGTACTCGGAGTCCGCCCCAGGCTCGGGTAACGTCGCCAGGAAGTCGGACCACAGCAGAAAATATGGTCATTACCGCCGAAGGGCGGACACAAGGGCCACGTGGATCGCGGGACTTGGCAGTTGAAAGTCGATCCACCACAGAGCGGAGGACTCAGAGAATGGCCGGCGCGATGCGCAAGATGGCGGTCTACCTCGGCCTCGTGGAGGACGATGGGTACGACGGCCGGGGATTCGACCCCGACGACGACTTCGAACCCGAGCTCGACCCGGAACCCGAGCGGGACCACCGGCGGCATGAGCCGTCCCACCAGTCACATGGTGCGCATCAGTCCCAAAGGGACGAAGAGGTGCGAATCGTGCAGCCGCCGGCGCAGCGGGAGCCGGTGGCTCGTTCCGCTTCGCTAGGCGCGGAATCCGGGCGTCCGGCGCGTATCGCGCCCGTGGCATCCATCACACAAGAACGTCAGTCCATGGAGAAGAACGCACCGGTGATCATGCCCAAGGTCGTGTCGGAACGAGAGCCGTACCGGATCACCACGCTCCACCCCCGGACCTACAACGAGGCCCGTACCATCGGGGAACACTTCCGTGAGGGCACCCCGGTGATCATGAATCTGACTGAGATGGATGACACGGACGCGAAGCGACTTGTCGACTTTGCGGCCGGTTTGGTGTTTGGTCTTCACGGCAGCATCGAGCGGGTGACGCAGAAGGTGTTCCTGTTGTCGCCTGCTAACGTCGATGTCACGGCGGAGGACAAGGCCCGCATCGCAGAGGGCGGGTTCTTCAACCAGAGCTGAGACGCAAGACCGGATGCAGCAGTACAGAGAAGCACGGAACAGGGGAGAGGGAAGCACCGAACATGAGCGTGGTCCTGGATGTCGTCTACATCGCGCTGATGGTCTTCCTCATCGTGCTCATCTTCCGGTTGGTCATGGACTACGTCTTCCAGTTCGCCCGCTCATGGCAGCCCGGCAAGGCGATGGTGGTCGTTCTGGAGGCCACCTACACTGTCACCGATCCACCGCTCAAGCTTCTGCGGCGGGTAATCCCGCCGTTGCGTCTCGGGGGCGTGGCGCTCGACCTGTCCTTCTTCGTACTGATGATCATCGTCTACATCCTGATCTCGATCGTGAGCCGGCTGTGAGCGATGTGAACTACCGTCTTGCCGATGCCGACGACTACGTTGAGGTGAAGAGATGCCGTTGACCCCCGAGGACGTGCGGAACAAGCAGTTCACGACCGTCCGCCTCCGAGAAGGCTATGACGAGGACGAGGTCGATGCCTTCCTCGATGAGGTCGAAGCCGAACTGACCCGCCTGCTTCGTGAGAACGAGGACCTGCGGGCCAAACTGGCCGCGGCCACGCGCGCTGCTGCCCAGAACCAGCAGAACATGCGCAAGCCGCCCGAACAGGACCAGCAGCAGGGCGGCATGCCCCAGCAGGGCGGTATGCCCCAGCAGGGTGGCATGCAGCAAGGCGGCATGCAGCAGGGCGGTATGCAGCAGCAGGGCATGCCCCAGCAGGGGATGCCTCCGCAGGGGATGCCGCAGCAGGGCATGCGAGGCCCGGGCGCCCCGGTGCCCGCCGGCATATCGGGCCCGCCGCAGCAGCAGATGGGTGGCCCCATGGGTGGCCCGCCCCAGCTGCCGAGCGGTGCGCCGCAGCTGCCCGCCGGTCCCGGCGGTGGCCAGGGTGGTCCGCAGGGCCAGGGTCCGATGGGCCAGGGCCCCATGGGCCAGGGTCCGATGGGTCAGGGTCCGATGGGCCAGGGCCCCATGGGTCAGGGTCCGATGGGCCAAGGCCCCATGGGTGGCCAGAACCCCATGCAGCAGCAGATGGGTGGCCCGATGGGCGGCCCCATGGGCGGTCCTATGGGCGGCCCCGGTCAGGGCCCCGGTGGCGACAGCGCCGCCCGTGTCCTCTCGCTGGCCCAGCAGACCGCCGACCAGGCGATCGCCGAGGCCCGTTCCGAGGCCAACAAGATCGTGGGTGAGGCGCGTTCGCGTGCCGAGGGTCTCGAGCGGGACGCCCGTGCCAAGGCCGACGCCCTGGAGCGGGACGCGCAGGAGAAGCACCGCGTCGCGATGGGCTCCCTGGAGTCCGCCCGCGCCACGCTGGAGCGCAAGGTCGAGGACCTGCGTGGCTTCGAGCGCGAGTACCGCACGCGTCTGAAGTCCTACCTCGAGTCCCAGCTGCGTCAGCTGGAGACCCAGGCCGACGACTCCCTCGCTCCGCCGCGCACACCGGCCACGGCTTCGCTGCCGCCGTCCCCGGCGCCTTCCATGGCTCCGGCCGGCGCTCCGTCCTACGGCGGCAACCCGGGCATGGGTGCTCCCGGCCAGGGCGGTCCGTCCTACGGCGGGCAGCAGCAGATGTCCCCGGCGATGACCCAGCCGATGGCGCCGGTACGGCCGCAGGGCCCCTCCCCGATGGGCCAGGCTCCCTCGCCGATGCGCGGCTTCCTCATCGACGAGGATGACAACTGACGGCCTGTAGTACGCCTTAGGCGTCGGCTGCGTTCAAAGGGCGGGACCCCGGATCACCATCCGGGGTCCCGCCCTTTTTACGCGTGTTGACGACGATCACGGGCGCGCCCTGGTTCGTGAGCCCGCCGTGATTGCGCCGTGAGCCCGCCCCGGATCCGTTCGCCGGACATGCGGAGGGCCCGGCCCCCTCAGGGGAACCGGGCCCTCGCGGACAGGTCCTACGCCTTGCGCAGGCGGAACGTGAGCGTCAGGCCGTCGTCCGTGAACGGCGTGCCGTATGTGTCTTCCGCCTCACCCTGGGCGAAGTCCGTGGCGAGGACCTCGTCGGCGATGAGGCCGGCGTGGCCGGACAGGGCGTCGGCGGTCGCCGGGTCGGTCGCGGTCCAGCGGAGCGCGATGCGGTCGGCGACGTCGAGGCCGCTGTTCTTGCGCGCCTCCTGGATCAGCCGGATCGCGTCCCGGGCCAGGCCCGCGCGGCGCAGTTCCTCGGTGATCTCCAGGTCGAGGGCGACCGTCGCGCCGGAGTCGGAGGCGACCGACCAGCCCTCGCGCGGGGTCTCCGTGATGATGACCTCGTCGGGGGCCAGGGTGATCGTCTCGCCGTCGACCTCCACCGAGGCAGTGCCCTCGCGCAGGGCGAGGGAGAGCGCGGCCGCGTCGGCGTTCGCGACGGCCTTGGCCACGTCCTGGACACGCTTGCCGAAGCGCTTGCCCAGGGCACGGAAGTTGGCCTTGGCCGTCGTGTCGACCAGGCTGCCGCCGACCTCGGAGAGGGACGCCAGCGACTCGACGTTGAGCTCCTCCGTGATCTGCCCGTGCAGCTCGCGGTCGAGGGCGTCGAAGCCGCTCGCGGCGATCAGGGCGCGCTTCAGGGGCTGGCGGGTCTTCACGCCCGACTCCGCGCGCGTCGCGCGGCCCAGCTCCACCAGGCGGCGGACCAGGACCATCTGCTTCGACAGCTCCGGGTCGATCGCGGAGAGGTCGGCCTCCGGCCAGGAGGACAGGTGGACGGAGTCCGGGGCGCCCGGGGTGACCGGCACGACGAGGTCCTGCCAGACGCGCTCGGTGATGAACGGCGTCAGCGGGGCCATCAGCCTGGTGACCGTCTCGACTACCTCGTGCAGGGTGCGCAGAGCGGCCTTGTCGCCCTGCCAGAAGCGGCGACGGGAGCGGCGGACGTACCAGTTGGACAGGTCGTCGACGAACGCGGAGAGCAGCTTGCCGGCGCGCTGGGTGTCGTACGCCTCCAGAGCCTGCGTCACCTGGTCGGTGAGCGCGTGGAGTTCGGAGAGCAGCCAGCGGTCCAGGACCGGGCGGTCGGCCGGGGCCGGGTCCGCCGCGGAGGGGGCCCAGTTCGACGTACGCGCGTACAGGGCCTGGAAGGCGACCGTGTTCCAGTACGTGAGGAGCGTCTTGCGGACGACCTCCTGAATCGTGCCGTGGCCGACTCGGCGGGCCGCCCACGGGGAACCGCCGGCCGCCATGAACCAGCGCACCGCGTCCGCGCCGTGCCGGTCCATCAGCGGGATCGGGTCAAGGGTGTTGCCCAGGTGCTTGGACATCTTGCGGCCGTCCTCGGCGAGGATGTGGCCGAGACAGACCACGTTCTCGTACGACGACCTGTCGAAGACGAGCGTGCCGACCGCCATCAGTGTGTAGAACCAGCCGCGGGTCTGGTCGATGGCCTCGCTGATGAACTGCGCCGGGTAGCGGGACTCGAACAGTTCCTTGTTCTTGTACGGGTATCCCCACTGCGCGAACGGCATCGAACCCGAGTCGTACCAGGCGTCGATGACCTCCGGCACGCGCGTGGCCGGCTGTCCGCAGTCGCCCTGGGGGCAGGCGAAGGTGACCGCGTCGATGAACGGGCGGTGCGGGTCCAGGCCCGACTGGTCGGTGCCCGTCAGCTGGGTCAGCTCCGCGCGGGAGCCGACGACCGTGAGGTGGTTTTCCTCGCAGCGCCAGATCGGGAGCGGGGTGCCCCAGTAGCGGCTGCGGGAGAGCGCCCAGTCGATGTTGTTGTTCAGCCAGTCGCCGAAGCGGCCGTTCTTGACCGTCTCCGGGTACCAGTTGGTCTTCTCGTTCTCCTGGAGGAGACGGTCCTTGACGGCCGTGGTGCGGATGTACCAGGACGGCTGCGCGTAGTAGAGGAGCGCGGTGTGGCAGCGCCAGCAGTGCGGGTAGCTGTGCTCGTACGGGATGTGCTTGAAGAGGAGGCCGCGCTGCTGGAGGTCCTCGGTGAGCTTTTCGTCCGCCTTCTTGAAGAAGACGCCGCCGACCATCGGGACGGACTCCTCGAAGGTGCCGTCCGGACGGACCGGGTTGACGACGGGCAGGCCGTAGGAGCGGCAGACCTTGAGGTCGTCCTCACCGAAGGCGGGGGACTGGTGGACCAGACCGGTGCCGTCCTCGGTGGTGACGTACTCGGCGTTCACCACATAGTGGGCGGGCTCCGGGAACTCCACCAGCTCGAACGGACGTTGATAGGTCCAGCGCTCCATTTCGGCGCCGGTGAAGGTCTCGCCGGTGGTCTCCCAGCCCTCGCCGAGCGCCTTGGTGACCAGCGGCTCGGCGACGACGAGCTTCTCCTCGCCGTTGGTCGCCACGACGTAGGGGACCTCGGGGTGCGCGGCCACGGCCGTGTTGGAGACCAGCGTCCAGGGCGTCGTCGTCCAGACCAGGAGGGCGGCTTCGCCGGCGAGCGGACCGGAGGTGAGCGGGAAACGGACGTACACGGACGGGTCGACGACCGTCTCGTAGCCCTGGGCCAGCTCGTGGTCGGACAGACCCGTGCCGCACCGGGGACACCAGGGGGCGACGCGGTGGTCCTGGACCAGCAGACCCTTGTTGAAGATCTCCTTCAGCGACCACCAGACCGACTCGATGTACTCGGGGTCCATCGTGACGTAGGCGTCGTCGAGGTCGACCCAGTAGCCCATGCGGGTCGTCAGCTCGGAGAACGCGTCGGTGTGGCGGAGCACGGACTCGCGGCACCTGTCGTTGAAGGCGGCGATGCCATACGTCTCGATGTCCTGCTTGCCGGAGAAGCCGAGCTCCTTCTCGACCGCCAGCTCGACCGGGAGGCCGTGGCAGTCCCAGCCGGCCTTGCGGGCCACGTGGTAGCCGCGCATGGTGCGGAAGCGGGGGAAGACGTCCTTGAAGACGCGCGCCTCGATGTGGTGGGCGCCCGGCATGCCGTTGGCGGTGGGCGGGCCCTCGTAGAACACCCACTCGGGGCGGCCCTCGGACTGCTCCAGGCTCTTGGCGAAGATCTTCTGCTCGCGCCAGAAGTCGAGCACCGCGTGCTCGAGGGCGGGCAGGTCGACCTGGGCGGGCACCTGGCGGTACTGCGGCTGCGTGTTCAACGAGCTTCCTCCGGCGGACATACTGCCTTCCGTCGGAGGGACGAGAGCCGACTTGCCTGTCTACGCCGTGTGCGGCGCGCTCCCGCGGTACCACCCTCCTTGGCCCTCCGGTGCGCTCTGCGCGCCGGTGAGCCCCCTCATTGGGGTCGCGATGCCGGTTCTACTGGCCTTGCCTGTCGGCTGCGGCTTTCCTCCGGCGGCTCCGGGGTGATCTTCACGTCGCGCTCGCCCCCGGGCTTCCACCGTCCCCGGGTCGCTCTGGGCTGCGTACGCCGCTACTCGTCCCCATCCACGCTTTTCGCTTCGCCCAGTGTACGGCTCCCCGGCGACAGCGGCCGACGGGTTTTCGGGGGCGTGGGGGCCTGGCGAACCGCCCGGTCCGTGATGACCCGAATGGTGGCTTTGTGTGAGGGTATGGTCGCTCGGATTCCGGGATGCCCGACTCGGCGGATTACCCGGCGGGGAGCTGGGCACAACGGATGCAGGCCTGCCGCGCAGCGTGCGCGAGGCGGGCGAATCGGGCGGTGCGCCCCGTTGCCGCGGGCTCCAAGTCGATTTATCGTCCCAGCACGATTCGCGTGCAAGATCACAATGTGTGAAGGGGCCGCGGCCATGGTGGCGAAGAAGACCGCCGTACAGCAGTCGGCGTCCGGCAGCTCCACGAGTGCCTCCGGGTCTTCCGGGTCCTCCGGTGCCTCCGGCGGCGCGGCCGACGGCCCCAGGGCCGTGAAGACGGCGCGGTCCGTCGCGGCCGGGGTGCCGAAGAAGGCGGCGGCCACGAAGGCGGTGGCCCGAAGACCTGAGGAGGAGGAAGCGGCGCAGGCTGCGTCCCCGGAGCCGGCCGAGAGGGGCGGGCCGGCCAGGAAGGCGCCCGCCGCGAAGAAGAGCGCGGTGAAGAAGGCGGCCAGGAAGGCGGTCGCCAAGAAGACGGTCGCCAAGAAGACGGTCGACAAGAAGGCCGCGGCCAAGAAGGCGGTCGCGGTGGAGACGACGACCGCGAAGAAGGCGGTTGCGGCGGAGACGACGACCGCGAAGAAGGCGGTTGCCACGAAGACGGCTGCCAGGAAGGTCACCGCCGGGAAGGCGGCGGTCGAGAAGATCGCCGGCGCCGAAGGCGTGAGCGGGACGAGTGCGGGCAGGAAGAGCACGGCCAAGAAGGTGGGCGCGGCCTCGGCCGCGGAGCAGACGGGAGCCACGACTGTGGTTGCGAAGAAGACTCCGGGTACGGCCACGGCGGCGAAGACCGCTGTTCCCAAGGCACGTCTGGCGGCGGTGGAGCCCGGCGAGCTCGCGGTGCGCCCCGGCGAGGAGCCGTGGACGCCTGGGGAGGTCGAGGAGGCCCGCGCGGAGCTCGAGTCCGAGCAGGGGCGGCTGCGAGCGGAGCTCGCCGCGTCCGAGGCGGCCCTCACGGGGCTGATGCGGGACTCGGGGGACGGCGCAGGGGACGACCAGGCGGACACCGGGACGAAGAACATCACGCGCGAGCACGAGCTGGCGCTGGCCGCCAACGCGCGCGAGATGCTGGTCCAGACCGAGCACGCCCTGGAACGGCTGGACGCGGGCACCTACGGCCTGTGCGAGAACTGCGGCCAGGCCATCGGCAAGGCCCGGATGCAGGCCTTCCCGAGGGCCACGCTGTGCGTCGAGTGCAAGCAGAAGCAGGAGCGCCGGTACTGATCACCTGGCTGCCGGGGGGTGTGCCGTACCCTCGTCCACAGTCAGGTACCTAGGTTGAGGGACTCACGTGGCAGAGGCGGAGCGCGTCATCGGTACGCCGGACACCCCAGAGGCGGGATCCGAGCCGGAGCAGTCGTCCGGCCCGGACGGGCAGGAGAGCACCGGGGCGAGGTCCAGGGGCAAGCGCCGGATCGCCGTGCTCTTCACCGTCGCCACGTTCGCGTACGTGATCGACCTGGTGAGCAAGATGATCGTGGTCGCCAAGCTGGAGCATCACGCGCCGATCGAGATCATCGGGGACTGGCTGAAGTTCGAGGCCATCCGCAACGCGGGCGCGGCCTTCGGCTTCGGCGAGGCCTTCACCATCATCTTCACGGTGATCGCGACGGCCGTGATCGTGGTGATCGCCCGGCTCGCCCGCAAGCTCTACAGCCTGCCCTGGGCGATCGCCCTGGGGCTGCTGCTGGGCGGCGCGCTGGGCAACCTCACCGACCGGATCTTCCGTGCGCCGGGTGTCCTCGAGGGCGCGGTCGTGGACTTCATCGCCCCGAAGCACTTCGCGGTCTTCAACCTCGCCGACTCGGCGATCGTCTGCGGCGGCATCCTGATCGTGCTGCTGTCCTTCAAGGGTCTGGACCCCGACGGGACCGTCCACAAGGACTGACCGCCCGGCGGTTGTCCACAGCGGTTGTCCACAGGGCCGTACGGCGGTACCGGAGCCGTCCTGCATACTCGACGGGTGAGCACGATTCCCGAGACCCGTACCCTGCCCGTGCCGGACGGCCTGGAGGGCGAGCGCGTAGACGCCGCCATCTCCCGCATGTTCGGCTTCTCCCGTACGAAGGCCGCCGAGTTGGCCGCGGCGGGGAAGGTCACGGTCGACGGCTCGGTGGTCGGCAAATCCGAGCGGGTGATCGGCGGCGCCTGGCTGGAGGTCGAGATGCCGCCGGCGCCGGCGCCGGTGCAGATCGTCGCCGAGCCGGTCGAGGGCATGGAGATCGTGCACGACGACGACGACGTGGTCGTGATCGTCAAGCCGGTCGGCGTGGCCGCGCACCCGTCGCCCGGCTGGAGCGGGACGACCGTCATCGGCGGGCTCGCCGCCGCCGGGTACCGCATCTCCACCTCCGGTGCCGCCGAGCGCCAGGGCATCGTGCACCGCCTCGACGTCGGCACCTCGGGGCTGATGGTGGTCGCCAAGTCGGAGCGGGCGTACACGTCGCTGAAGCGCCAGTTCAAGGAGCGCACGGTCGACAAGCGCTACCACACGCTCGTCCAGGGCCACCCCGACCCGACCAGCGGCACGATCGACGCGCCCATCGGCCGGCACCCGAACCACGACTACAAGTGGGCGGTCACGGCCGAGGGCAAGCCGTCCGTCACGCACTACGACCTGATCGAGGCCTTCCGCGCGGCCTCCCTGCTGGACGTGAAGCTGGAGACGGGCCGTACCCACCAGATCCGCGTCCACATGGCCGCCCACCGCCACCCCTGCGTCGGCGACCTGACGTACGGCGCCGACCCGACGCTCGCCAAGCGGCTGGGCCTGGCCCGGCAGTGGCTGCACGCCGTGCGGCTGGGCTTCGAGCACCCAGGGGACGGGCAGTGGGCGGAGTTCGCCAGTGACTACCCCGAGGACCTGGCCAAGGCCCTGGAACAGGTCCGCGAGGAGACCTACGGATGAGCACCCAGGGGTACGCGGTGCGGGTCGCCGAGGACCCCGCGGACCGGGAGGCGTGCTTCGCGGTCCGCAAGGAGGTCTTCGTCGGCGAGCAGGGCGTACCCGAGGACCTGGAGTACGACGCGCACGACGCCGGCGCCGTCCATGTGCTGGCGGTCCGGGAGGACGACGGTCTGCCGCTCGGCACCGGGCGGCTGCTGTACGGCGAGGCGGCCGCTGCCAGGGCCGGCGGCGACCCGTCGGTGGGCTCGCTGGGGCGGCTCGCCGTGACACGCGAGGCGCGCGGGCTGGGCGTCGGGGTCGCGCTGGTGCGGGCCATCGAGGAGGCGGCACGCGTGCTGGGGCTCGCGGCCGTGGATCTGCACGCACAGACGCAGGCGCTGGGGTTCTACGAGCGGCTGGGGTATGTGGCGTACGGGCCGGAGGACATGGAGGCGGGGATTCCGCACCGGTCCATGCGGCGTTCTCTGTAGCGGACGGTGGCCGTGCGACGCTGGAGCTCTGGATGTTCCTGATCGTCTAGACCCGGAGCGCTGACCGTGGACCAGCTGGCCCTGTTGTTCGTCCTGTTGCTCGGGGCCGTGGTGAGCGTTCCGGTCGGGGACCGGTTCGGGTTGCCGGCTCCGGTGCTGATGACCCTGCTCGGGATCGTCCTCGCGGTGCTCGACTTCGTGCCCAACGTGGAGATCCCGCCGGACCTGATCCTGCCCCTCCTGCTGCCGCCCCTCCTGTACGCGGCGGTACGGCGGACCTCGTGGCGGCAGTTCGCGGCGAACGTGCGGCCCATCTTCCTGCTGGCCGTGGCGCTGGTGTTCGTCACGACGGTGTGCGTGGCGGCCGTGGCCCACACGATCGTGCCGGGGCTGCCGATCGCCGCGGCCGTCGCGCTGGGCGCGCTGGTCGCGCCGCCCGACCCGGTGGCCGCCACCGCCGTGGCCGGACAGCTCGGGCTGCCCCGCAGGCTGGTTTCCATCCTGGAGGGCGAGGGGCTGTTCAACGACGTGACGGCCATCGTGCTCTACCACGTCGCGATCGCCGCGGCCGTGAGCGGGTCGTTCTCGCCGTGGCAGGCCGGTCTCGACCTGGTGCTGTCCGCGGTGGTGGCGGTGGCGGTGGGCGTCGGGCTCGGCTGGGGCGCGAACAGGCTGCTGGACGTCCTCGGGGACACGACGTTGCAGATCGGGCTGACGCTCCTGGTGCCGTACGCCTCGTACGTGCTGGCGGAGGAGTTCCACGGGTCCGGGGTGCTGGCCGTCCTGACCACCGCCCTGTTCCTCGCCGAGTACGCCACCGACCCCGACGACGTGCTGACCCGGCTGGCCGGCCACACCTTCTGGGACATCATCGACACCCTCGTCACGGGCGTCGCGTTCGGGCTGATCGGCCTGGAACTGCACAACGCGATCCGGACGGCGTCCGGGCGGTGGGGGGAGATGCTGGGCTGGGCGGCGGTGATCGTGGCCGTGGTCGTCGTCGTACGGCTGCTGTGGCTGCTGCCGGCGACCTGGCTGACGCAACGGCTGCACGCCAGACAGGACCACCTCGAGGACATTCCGACGAACTGGCGGGAGACCCTCGTCATGTGGTGGTCCGGGATGCGCGGGGTGGCTTCGGTCGCGCTGGCGCTGGCCGTTCCGCTGGAGACCGACGACGGTGGACCCTTCCCCGACCGTGACGAGATCATCTTCATCGCGTTCGGCGTGATCATGGCGACCCTGGTCCTTCAGGGACTGACCCTGCCGTGGCTGGTGAAGCGCCTCGGCGTGCAGTCGGACACCGACCGCGAGAAGGAGTTCGAGAAGGAGCTCGCGGTACGGGCGGCGAAGGCGGCGAAGCGGCGGCTGCGGGAGATCGAGGCCGAGGAGAACCTGCCGGAGGAGCTGTCCGAGCAGATGCTGCGGCGGGCCTTCGACATCGGGTTGCGGATCAGCCCGGACGTCGGGGAGGACGAACGGCGGGAGGGGCACGATCAGCGGGTGCGGAGGCTGAAGCGGGTACGGCGGATCCAGGCGGAGATGCTGAGCGCGGCCCGGCACGAGGTGGTCGCGGCGCGCAGCGAACCGGGCTCCGATCCGGAGATCGTGGACCGGGTGCTGCGGCATCTGGACGTGCGCAGCCTCAAGTGAGGCGACCGGGCCCGCCGTTTGCGGCTGCCCGGTTCGTGGCAGTCGCGTAAACCGCCACGATCCCTGTCGGCACTCCTCGTTACGCTCGGACCATGGCACGCAACGTGGTGATCAGTGGAGGCGGGACAGGAATCGGGCTCGCGGCGGCGCAGGTCTTCGCCGCGGACGGGGACCAGGTGCTGCTGCTGGGGCGGCGGGCCGAGGTGCTGGAGAAGGCCGGGGTGGCCGGGGCGCTCACCTACGCCGCGGACCTGAGTGAGCCGGAGCAGGTACGCGGGGTCGCCCGGTTCGTGGAGGCGGAGTTCGGGACCGTGGACGTGCTGATCCACAGTGCCGGGGGCGCCGGGCATCTGGAGCCGCCGGGCGACAGCGCCGATCCGCTGGACCGTGTCGCACACGACTGGACCGTCAACTTCCGCAGCAACACCCTCAGCGCCGCGCTGCTCACCGAGGCCCTGAAGGAGCGGCTCGCCTCACCGGGCGGCCGGGTGCTGTTCGTCAGCTCGATCGCCGCCTACCGGGGGTCCGGCAGCGGGGCCTACGGCGGCGCCAAGGCCGCGCTGCACCCGTACGCCCGTGATCTCGCCCGGGAGCTGGGGCCCCGGGGCATCACCGCGAACCTCGTCGCCCCCGGCTACGTCGAGGACACCGGGTTCTTCGGGGACGCCATCGAGCCCGCGCGGCGTGAGCGGCTCGTCGGCGAGACCTTCACCGGGCGCGCCGGGACGCCCGGGGACATCGCCGCCACCCTGCACTGGCTGGCCTCCCCGGGCGCCGGTCACGTCACTTCGCAGGTCGTCCAGGTCAACGGCGGTGCGGAGCGCGGGAACTGACGGTCAGCGGCCCGTCCGCGGCGGTTCGTGGACGCGACGGGTGGCACCGTCGGGGGAGGAGGACGGGCCCGGCAGACGGCCCGGGGCCAGCGCGGCATCGGCCGTGTTGACCCTCGGGAGCGCGTACGGGTGCTCCTTCGACAGCCAGCGGATCATCTCCTCGCGGACCCTGACCCGCACCGTCCAGATGTCGTCGGCGTCCTTCGCCGTGACCAGGGCCCGCACCTGCATGGTGTTGGGCGTGGTGTCGGTGACGTCGAGCCCGCAGGCGCGGCCGTCCCAGGCCGGGCACTCCCGCAGGATGTCGCGCAGCTTCTCGCGCATCGCCTCCACCGGCGCCGCGTGGTCGACGTGCCAGTAGACGATGCCGGTCATCTCCGGGGTGCCGCGCGACCAGTTCTCGAAGGGCTTCGAGGTGAAGTACGACACCGGCATCGTGATCCGGCGCTCGTCCCAGGTCCGCACGGTCAGGAAGGTCAGGGTGATCTCCTCGACCGTGCCCCACTCACCGTCCACCACGACCGTGTCGCCGATGCGCACCATGTCGCCGAAGGCGATCTGGAGGCCGGCGAACATGTTGCTCAGCGTCGACTGGGCGGCCACACCGGCGACGATGCCGAGGATCCCGGCCGAGGCCAGCAGGGAGGCGCCCGCCGCGCGCATGGCGGGGAACGTCAGCAGCATCGAGGCCGCCGCGACGACCCCGACGACGGCCGACACCACCCGCATGATCAGCGACACCTGGGTCCGCACCCGCCGGACCCGGGCCGGATCGCGGTGCATGCGCGCGTAGCGCGAGTACGACGTCTCGACGATCGCCGCCGCGATCCTGATCACCAGCCAGGCCGCCGAGCCGATCAGCACCAGGGTGAGGAACTGGCCGATGCCGGTCCGATGGTCCTCCAGCATCTGGGCGGCGTCGTACGACCCTCTCAGCATCGCCGCGCACAGCACGAGCTGATAGGGGATGCGGCCACGGCGCAGCAGACCCCACATCGGGGTCTCGGGGTGCCGTTGGTCGGCCTTGCAGAGCAGGCGGTCGGTGGCCCAGCCGATGAGGACTGTCAGCACGACCGAACCGCCGACCACGATCACGGGGCGGAGCAGGTTCTCCATGCCTTCGAACGTAACCGGGTCGGAGGGGTCCTGAACATGCGGTTTCTGTGAGGAGGCGCACGTCCGGCGTTGTCGGCGCAGGCTGGCACCATGGGCACATGAACATCATGCTCTTTCACTCGACCTACGGTCCGCGGCCCGCGGTGCGCGCCGCGGCGGACCGGCTGCGCGCCGCCGGGCACGAGGTGTGGACGCCGGACCTCTTCGAGGGACGCACGTTCGACACGGTCGAGGAGGGCATGGCGTACAACGAGGAGATCGGCAAGGACGAGCTGCTGAAGAGAGCCGTCATGGCCGCCGCGCCCTACTCGGAGCGCGGGCTGGTGTACGCCGGGTTCTCGCTCGGCGCGTCGATCGCCCAGACCCTCGCCCTCGGCGACGCCAGGGCGCGTGGGCTGCTCCTCCTGCACGGCACCTCGGACCTCGCGCCGAACGTCTCGGTGGACGACCTCCCGGTGCAGCTGCATGTCGCGGAGCCGGATCAGTTCGAGACCGACGACTGGCTGAGCGCCTGGTATCTCCAGATGGGCAGAGCGGGCGCCGACGTGGAGGTCTACCGGTACGCGGGAGCCGGGCACCTGTACACCGACCCCGGCCTGCCCGACTACGACGAGGAGGCCGCCGAGGCCACCTGGCGGGTGGCACTCGGCTTCCTCGAGACGCTCTAGGAGGACCCGGACCCGGACCCGGACCCGGGCATGGGCATGGACCCGGGCATGGACCTGGAACTAGACGGGGTCGTAGGTCCGCTCCACCTTCTGCGTGCCGCTGCGCGTGCGGTACGAGCGGGACCAGGCGGAGGTCGCGGTGCTGCTGGTGCGGTCGGACAGCACGTAGTAGTCCATCTGCGCGCGCTCGGCGGTGATGTCCAGGACGCCGTAGCCGTGCCGGTCGGTGTCGACGAAGTGGACGTGCCGGTTCGCGGCCCGGATGATCGGGGAGGCGATCGCGGTGAGCGTGCCCTCCGGGACCTTCACGATGTCGTCGAGGTTGTCCGAGGTCACCGAGGTGACCACGAACTCGGTGGCGGCCGAGGCCGACAGCGGGTATGTCCCGGCGTCCACCGGCACGTCGTTGGCCCACGCCATGTGGATGTCACCGGTCAGGAAGACGGTGTTGCGGATGGCGTTGGAGCGCAGATGGGCCAGGAGCTCACGGCGGTCGTCGGTGTAGCCGTCCCACTGGTCGGTGTTGAGGGCGATGCCCTCCTGCGGCAGGCCGAGCAGCTTGGCGAGCGGCTTGAACAGGTCCGCGGAGAGCGAGCCGATCGCGAACGGCGAGATCATCACCGAGTTGCCGACCAGCCGCCAGGTGGTGTCGGAGGACTTCAGCCCGGCCTTCAGCCAGTCGAGCTGGGCGCGGCCGGTGAGCGTGCGGTCCGGGTCGTCGACGGTGCCGTTGCCCACGGCGGCCTGCTGCGAGCGGAAGGACCGCAGGTCCAGCAGGGACAGATCGGCGAGCTTGCCGAAGCGCAGCCGGCGGTAGGTGGTGCCGGCGATGGCCGGCCGGACCGGCATCCACTCGAAGTAGGCCTGCTTGGCGGCCGCCTGACGAGCCGGCCAGGCGCCCTCGGCGCCTTCGGTGTGGTTCTCGGCGCCACCCGACCAGGTGTCGTTGGCGAACTCGTGGTCGTCCCAGATCGCGACGACCGGCGCCTTCGCGTGCAGGGCCTGGAGGTCCGGGTCGGTCTTGTACTTGCCGTGCCGGGTGCGGTAGTCGGCGAGGGTGAGGATCTCGTGCGTGGGCGCCGTCTGCCGTACGACGGTCCCGCGCGTGCCGTACTCGCCGGTTCCGTACTCGTAGATGTAGTCGCCGAGGTGCAGCCAGGCGTCCAGGTCGCCACGGGCCGCGAGGTGACGGTACGAGGAGAAGTAGCCGGCCTCCCAGTTGGCGCAGGAGACCACGCCGAAGCGCAGGCCGGGCACGGCGGCGTCCGCCGCCGGCGCGGTGCGGGTGCGCGCCACCGGGGAGTCGGTGCCGCCGGCCGAGAAGCGGAACCAGTAGTCGGTGGCGGGCGCGAGACCGCGGATGTCGGCCTTGACGGTGTGGTCGGTCGCGGCGGAAGCGGTGGTGGAGCCTTTGGAGACCACGTTCGTCAGTGCCTTGTCCGTGGCGACGACCCAGCTCACGTCGGTGGCCGGACCGAGTCCGGAGCCGGGTATCGCCTCGGCGGTGGGCGTCACCCGGGTCCACAGCAGGACGCCGTCGGGCAGCGGGTCGCCGGAAGCGAGGCCGTGCAGGAAGACGGGAGCCTCGGCGGCACGGGCCGGCAGCGCGGCGGCGAGCGGGCCGGCCAGCACGGCCGTGGCGGCCACGGCCTTGAGCGCCGTACGGCGGCGCGGCGACAGCGAGTTGGGGCGCTCTGACGGGGTGTCGGCGCTCTCGGAGGATCTGTATCGACTGGTCACGGACGATCAGATTACTGACCAGTACGACAAAAGAGCAGGCGAACTCCCAAAAGTTCGCCCGCTCTTCACGCTGGTTGGTCCTTGCCTGGTCCCGCAGCAGCCGCAGGGACGGTCAATAATTCCTGAGGATCAGGCGGTAGCCGTACCTCGGACCATGTTCTTGGGCGATCCGCTTGCCCCGTCCTGGTGCCAGGTGATGACTGTGACCTTCTGGCCTTCAGTCAGGTTCTTGTTGCCCTCGGCGCACGAGTTTCCGGATCCGTTCGTGTCCTGAATCCGCAGCACGTGGCTTCCGCCGGCGTCACCCCACTGGACTTCCAGCACTGCTCGGTGCCCGTCTGCATAGTTGTCGCAGACTTTCCAGTGGTCGCCGTCGTGGTAGAAGTAGCCGTCTGCGTGCTCAACGGTCGTGCAGCCGAGGGCTCCACAACTTTCGCTGTACGACTTGAGGTGAAGATTGGTTCCTGCGAAGGCCGGCGCGGCACTGAGTGTTACCACCGCCGCAGCCACGCCGACTCCCGTGAGTGCGCGCTTGATGTTTCTGCTCCAGTCGGTCAACTTGGAGTCCACCCCGATTCAACTTGTTCTTCCCAGTACACCCAACCCGAACTGACGTGCGAGTTTCAGGTTGGGTGATCACGTTACTGAGTAAGGCGGAGGTTGAACAAGGTCATAAACAGCCGACAGGGCGGCGTTTGCCTGTCCTTGCGAGGTGGGGTGGCTGCATCAGCCCTTGAGCGCCGCCGTGATCGCCGTGTTGAAGTCGGCGACCGACATCGGGGCGTTCTGGCCGCCGGAGTCGGTGAGCTTCTTGCCGTCCATGACCAAGGTCGGCGTACCGCTGACGTCGTCCTTGTTGGTGTCGAAGGTCTTCGACATGGCCAGTGCCCATGCGTCGTAGGTGCCGTTCTTGACGGCGGTCTGGAACTTTGTGTTGCCCTTCAGGGCGGAGACCGTGTCGGCCACCTCGATGAGGTAGCTGTCGCTCTTGAACTTGTCTTCCGACTCGTCCGGGTGCCACTTGGCTGAGTAAAGCGCCGTCTTGTACTCCAGGAACGCCTCCGGGCTCACGTTCAGAGCCGCGCCCATGGCGCTCATCGCGTTCTTGGACCCCTCGCCGCGCGACCCGATCGTGCCGTCCTTGAGCTGGTCGCCGTCCAGGAACGTGCCGCCGATGTACTGGATCTTGAACTTGCCGGCGTCGAAGTCCGCCTTGACCGTGGAACCGACGGTCTGCTCGAACGAGGCGCAGACCGGGCAGCGCGGGTCCTCGTACATCTTGAGGACCTTCTTGGCCGTGCTCTTGCCGAGGACGACGGTAGTGCCGTTCGTGCCGGAGGTGTTGGCAGGAGCGACGACCTTTGCGTCCTTGGCGTCCTCCCAGTAGCCGGGCTTGTTGGCCTGGACGACGGCGTAACCTATGCCGCCGGCCGCGGCGAGCACGGCGACGACCGAGCAGGCGACGATGATCTGCCGCCTGACCTTGGACCGCTTGGCCTCGCGCTCACGCTCGATGCGCAGCCGCTCGCGGGCCGCCGTCTTCGAGGCCGCGCTGTTCCGCTTGCTCATGTGTCTTCTCCAAAGGGGACGCGCACTCGTCGTACGCGGAAGTTCGTGTGGGGACTGGGGGACCGAGCTGGTGCGGGTGCCCGGGCCTGGCCAGACGTGAGGGTCTGTTCAGGCCGCGGCGAGCGAGCACGGCGGTCCACGCCGTCCCAAGGAGTGCACGAGAATCCGCTCAAGGACGGTGGTCGACCGGCGGGTGGGCCGCGGCAGGCGGCGGGGCGCCGGGGCGCGTCGTACGGTCACGGCGGCGACGGCCAGCAGCAGCGGCCGGAAGGTGGTCGCGCCCGCCGCGCGCAGCAGCTGGGCCAGCGCCCGCTCGCCCCGGCGCAGCCAGGCGGCCGCGATCAGGCCGACGCACAGGTGCGCGCCGAGCAGCAGCCACGCGGCGGCCGGGTCGGGGTGGGCGAGGAGCCCGCCCAGCTGGTCGGTGTCGGTGCCGGTGACCTGGGCCAGCGGGGTGCCGACGGGTGTGCCGTCGCCGCAGAGCACGTCCCAGCCGACCGAGGCCAGCGGGCCGGCGACCGGGCCGCCCGCACGCCCGTAGCAGACGTGCTGGCCGGTGGTGAAGACGGTGTCGGCCGCCAGCTCCAGCGGGATCAGCAGGGCGGCGATCCGCCCGAAGCCGCGCTCGCGGCCCGCGAGGACGTACGCGAGGGCGAACACGGCGGCCGCGACGGCGGCCACCGTGTTGAGCGGCAGCGGTGCCCGGGACAGCAGCACGTGCGACGCGGTGCTGAGCGTCACGACGCATGCCGTGAACAGCGCCGCGCGTACGGCTCTGAGGCGGGTCCCGGATATGTCCATAGCGGAGGAGAGTGTGTCACGTGCTCCTGTAGGAGACCCCTAAAGGGTCCCTGTGAGAAGGCGGACCGTTAGAGACCTGGAATCCGGCCGTTGCGGAACAGGTCGACGAAGATCTGGTGGTCGGCACGCGCGCGTGCGCCGTAGGTGTGCGCGAAGTCGACCAGGAGAGGCGCGAAGCCGTCCTCGTCGGCCGCGATCGCCGCGTCGATGGCCCGCTCGGTGGAGAAGGGCACCAGGGACTCGCCGGAGGTGTCGTCCGCCGCCGCGTGCATCGTGGCCGTGGCCCGGCCCAGGTCGGCGACGACACCCGCGATCTCGTCCGGGTCGTCGATGTCGCCCCAGTCCAGGTCGACCGCGTACGGCGAGACCTCGGCGACCAGCTGGCCGGCGCCGCCGAGCTCGGTCCAGCCCAGCCACGGGTCGGCGTGCTGCTGGAGGGCGCGCTGGGAGATCACCGTGCGGTGGCCCTCGTGCTGGAAGTAGTCGCGGATCGCCGGGTCCGAGATGTGCCGGGAGACGGCCGGCGTCTGGGCCTGCTTGATGTAGATCACGACGTCGTTCTCCAGGGCGTCGCTGTGGCCCTCGAGGAGGATGTTGTACGAGGGCAGACCGGCCGAGCCGATGCCGATGCCCCGGCGGCCGACGACGTCCTTCACGCGGTAGGAGTCCGGGCGCGTCAGGGAGGTCTCCGGCAGCGTCTCCAAGTAGCCGTCGAAGGCCGCGAGGACCTTGTAGCGGGTGGCCGCGTCCAGCTCGATGGAGCCGCCGCCCGCCGCGAAGCGGCGCTCGAAGTCACGGATCTCCGTCATCGAGTCCAGCAGCCCGAAGCGGGTCAGCGACCGGGCGTCGCGCAGCGCGTCGAGCAGCGGGCCCTGCGCGGTGTCCAGGGTGAAGGGCGGCACCTCGTCGCTCTTGGCGCCGGTGGCCAGCGCGTGGATCCGCTCCCGGTACGCGCCCGCGTACACCTCCACCAGCTCGCTGATCTGCTCGTCGCCGAGCGCCTTCGCGTACCCGATGAGGGCGATGGACGCGGAGAAGCGCTTCAAATCCCAGGTGAAGGGGCCGACGTACGCCTCGTCGAAGTCGTTGACGTTGAAGATCAGCCGGCCTGTCGCGTCCATGTACGTGCCGAAGTTCTCCGCGTGCAGGTCGCCGTGGATCCACACGCGCGAGGTGCGCTCGTCCAGGAACGGGCCGCCCCGCTTCTCGGGGTCGGCATCGTGGTAGAAGAGGCCCGCGGTACCCCGGTAGAACGCGAACGCCGAGGCCGCCATCTTCCGGAACTTCACCCGGAACGCGGCCGGGTCGGCGGCCAGGAGCTCGCCGAACGCGGTGTCGAAGACGGCGAGGATCTCCTCGCCGCGGTGCTCGTCGTTGAGCTGCGGAACCGACATCGCTGGGTGCCTCCTGGTGCAGTGCATGGACGACAGCGTCTCTGCCGTCTCCAACGGACGAAGGGACGCGGGAGTGCCCGTTTCCCTCCGGTGAAGGTACGCGGGGGAGCGTCCCCGGTGTCAGTCGCGAGGCATAGACTTCGACGCTGTCCCCCGGACCGCCCGCAACCCGTGGGACGCCTGTCAACCTTTGTTTCCCCTGGAGGCCGCAGCCGTGTCAAAGCCGCCGTTCACGCACCTGCACGTCCACACCCAGTACTCGCTGCTGGACGGTGCCGCGCGGCTGAAGGACATGTTCGACGCGTGCAACGAGATGGGCATGACCCATATCGCCATGTCCGACCACGGCAACCTGCACGGGGCGTACGACTTCTTCCACACGGCCAAGAAGGCCGGAGTCACCCCGATCATCGGGATCGAGGCGTATGTCGCCCCCGAGTCGCGGCGCAACAAGCGCAAGATCCAGTGGGGCCAGCCGCACCAGAAGCGCGACGACGTCTCCGGTTCCGGCGGCTACACCCACAAGACGATCTGGGCGGCCAACGCGACGGGCCTGCACAACCTCTTCCGGCTCTCCTCGGACGCGTACGCCGAGGGCTGGCTCCAGAAGTGGCCCCGGATGGACAAGGAGACGATCTCCCAGTGGTCCGAGGGGCTGATCGCGTCCACCGGCTGCCCCTCCGGCGAGCTCCAGACCCGACTGCGCCTCGGCCAGTTCGACGAGGCGCTGAAGGCGGCCTCCGAGTACCAGGACATCTTCGGCAAGGACCGCTACTTCCTGGAGCTGATGGACCACGGCATCGAGATCGAGCGCCGGGTCCGCGACGGCCTCCTGGAGATCGGCAAGAAGCTCGGCATCCCGCCGCTGGTCACCAACGACTCGCACTACACGTACGCGCACGAGGCGACCGCGCACGACGCGCTGTTGTGCATCCAGACCGGCAAGAACCTCTCCGACCCGGACCGCTTCCGCTTCGACGGCACCGGCTACTACCTGAAGTCCACGGACGAGATGTACGCCATCGACTCCTCGGACGCCTGGCAGGAGGGCTGTGCCAACACCCTCCTGGTGGCCGAGCAGATCGACACCACCGGCATGTTCGAGGCGAGAAACCTCATGCCGAAGTTCGACATCCCCGACGGCTTCACCGAGGTCACCTGGTTCAAGGAGGAGGTCCGCCTGGGGATGGACCGCCGCTTCCCGGGCGGCGTCCCCGAGGACCGGCAGAAGCAGGTCGAGTACGAGATGGACGTCATCATCCAGATGGGGTTCCCCGGCTACTTCCTCGTCGTCGCCGACTTCATCATGTGGGCCAAGAACCAGGGCATCGCGGTCGGTCCGGGCCGTGGTTCCGCGGCCGGCTCGATCGTCGCCTACGCGATGGGCATCACCGACCTCGACCCGATCCCGCACGGCCTGATCTTCGAGCGGTTCCTCAACCCCGAGCGCGTCTCCATGCCCGATGTCGACATCGACTTCGACGAGCGCAGGCGCGTCGAGGTGATCCGGTACGTGACGGAGAAGTACGGCGCCGACAAGGTCGCCATGATCGGCACCTACGGCAAGATCAAGGCGAAGAACGCCATCAAGGACTCCGCGCGCGTGCTGGGCTACCCGTACGCCATGGGCGACCGCCTCACCAAGGCCATGCCCGCCGACGTCCTGGGCAAGGGCATCGACCTCAACGGCATCACCGACCCCTCGCACCCGCGTTACAGCGAGGCGGGCGAGATCCGCGCGATGTACGAGAACGAGCCGGACGTCAAGAAGGTCATCGACACCGCCAAGGGCGTCGAGGGCCTGGTCCGGCAGATGGGTGTGCACGCGGCAGGCGTGATCATGTCCAGCGAGCCGATCGTCGACCACGCCCCCATCTGGGTGCGGCACACGGACGGCGTGACCATCACCCAGTGGGACTACCCGCAGTGCGAGTCGCTCGGCCTGCTGAAGATGGACTTCCTCGGCCTGCGCAACCTGACGATCATGGACGACGCCGTCAAGATGGTGAAGTCCAACAAGGGCATCGATCTCGACCTGCTGGCCCTGCCGCTCGACGATCCGACGACCTTCGAACTGCTCCAGCGCGGTGAGACCCTCGGCGTCTTCCAGTTCGACGGCGGCCCGATGCGCTCGCTGCTGCGCCTGATGAAGCCCGACAACTTCGAAGACATCTCCGCCGTCTCGGCGCTCTACCGTCCCGGCCCGATGGGCATGGACTCGCACACCAACTACGCGCTCCGCAAGAACAAGCTCCAGGAGATCACCCCGATCCACAAGGAGCTCGAGGAGCCGCTCGAAGAGGTCCTGGCCGTCACCTACGGCCTGATCGTCTACCAGGAGCAGGTGCAGAAGGCCGCCCAGATCATCGCCGGGTACTCGCTCGGCGAGGCGGACATCCTCCGCCGCGTGATGGGCAAGAAGAAGCCCGACGAGCTGGCGAAGAACTTCACCATCTTCCAGGCCGGCGCCAAGAAGAACGGCTACAGCGACGAGGCGATCAAGGCACTGTGGGACGTGCTGGTCCCCTTCGCCGGCTACGCCTTCAACAAGGCGCACTCCGCCGCGTACGGCCTGGTCTCGTACTGGACCGCCTACCTGAAGGCGAACCACCCCGCCGAGTACATGGCCGGACTGCTCACCTCGGTCAAGGACGACAAGGACAAGTCGGCCGTCTATCTCAACGAGTGCCGGCGCATGGGCATCAAGGTGCTCCCGCCGAACGTCAACGAGTCGGTGCACAACTTCGCCGCGCAGGGCGACGACGTGATCCTCTTCGGCCTCGAAGCCGTGCGCAACGTCGGCACGAACGTGGTGGAGTCGATCATCAGGAGCCGCAAGGCCAAGGGCAAGTACGGCTCCTTCCCCGACTACCTCGACAAGGTCGAGGCGGTCGCGTGCAACAAGCGCACCACGGAGTCGCTGATCAAGGCGGGCGCGTTCGACACCCTGGGGCACACCCGCAAGGGCCTCACCGCGCACTTCGAGCCGATGATCGACAACGTGGTCGCGGTCAAGCGCAAGGAGGCCGAGGGCCAGTTCGACCTCTTCGGCGGCATGGGCGAGGAGGAGACGAGCGAGCCCGGCTTCGGACTCGACGTCGAGTTCACGACCGACGAGTGGGAGAAGACGTATCTGCTCGCCCAGGAGCGGGAGATGCTCGGTCTGTACGTCTCCGACCACCCGCTCTTCGGCCTGGAGCACGTGCTGTCCGACAAGGCCGACGCGGGCATCGCCCAGCTCACCGGAGGCGAGCACGCGGACGGCGCGGTCGTCACCATCGGCGGCATCATCTCCGGTCTCCAGCGGAAGATGACCAAGCAGGGCAACGCCTGGGCGATCGCCACCGTCGAGGACCTCGCGGGCTCCATCGAGTGCATGTTCTTCCCGGCGACCTACCAGCTCGTCTCGACCCAACTCGTCGAGGACGCCGTCGTCTTCGTCAAGGGCCGCCTCGACAAGCGGGAGGACGTGCCGCGGCTCGTCGCCATGGAGCTCCAGGTCCCCGACCTGTCCAACGCGGGCACCAACGCCCCCGTGATCCTCACCATCCCGGCCACCCGGGTCACCCCGCCGATGATCAACCGCCTCGGGGAGATCCTCACCCACCACCGGGGTGACAGCGAGGTCCGGATCAGGCTCCAGGGCCCGACCAAGACGACCGTCCTGCGTCTCGACCGGCACCGGGTCAAGCCCGACCCCGCGCTGTTCGGTGATCTGAAGGTGCTGCTCGGCCCGTCCTGCCTGGCCGGCTGAGCGCGGCCGAAGCCGGGAGACGACGGGGGAATTCGAGGAAGACACGCACCGAGGGGCGCATCCGGTACCGGATGCGCCCCTCGGTGCGTCCGAGCCGCAACGGCCCGTCGCCTGGATGTCAGTTGTGGCCGAATCGCTTCTGCCGGCCCTTGCGGGCGACGTCGGCGGGCGTCACCTGTGCGATGCGCTGCTCGGCCTGCGACTCCATCGAGGACTGCTGGGCCGCCTGCTGGCCGCGCTCGGACTGCGGCTGTTTACGTTCCTGCTTCTTGTTCTTGGCCATGGTGATCTGCCTCCTGGGAGGATCTGAGGGCCATCGACGGGACCAGACTCACATAGGCTGACTTACAACGCATTTCGGATAATTACCGTCTGTAACGGGGGTTGTCGGAGCGCAAGCCCCCGAAACGCCACGCCGAAGATCGAGTTCCGGCCGTTAACCTCCGCGCGGTCGGGCAGACTCGAAGAAAGCCCGAAGCAAACCTCCGGGAAAGAGGGTGAGTCGTGTGGACCGCTGCATCGTCCTGGTGGACGCCGGGTATCTGCTGGGAGCCGCCGCCAGCCTCCTCGCCGGAGAGCCCTCGCGATCGAGGATCACCGTCGACCACTCCGCCCTCGTCCAGGGCCTGCGCGAACAGGCCGAGTCCGAGACCGAGCGGCCGCTGCTGCGCATCTACTGGTTCGACGGCGCCCCGGACCGCGTACCCCAGCCCGAGCACCGCAGACTGCGCGTGATGCCCCGGGTGACCGTCCGGCTGGGGGCGCTTACCCGCAGCGACGGCCGCTGGGCGCAGAAGGGCGTCGACGCCGCCATGCACGCCGAGCTGACCGAGCTGGCCCGTAACCGCGCCTGCTCCGACGTCGTCCTCGTCACCGGCGACGGCGATCTGCTGCCCGGCATGATGGCAGCCAAGGAGCACGGCGTCGCCGTCCACCTGTGGGCCGTCCAGGCCGCCGACGGCGACTACAACCAGTCCGAGGACCTGGTCGCCGAGGCCGACGAACGGCGCGTCCTGGACCGCACCTGGATCACCAAGGCCGTACGCGCGAAGGACCTCGGCGGGACCTGCGCGCCGCCGCCCGTGCCCCGGCCCGAGATCGCCGCGATCCTCTCCGCGCCGCTGCCCGACTCCGGCCTCGCCCGCGCCGCCGAGCGGACCGTCGACGAGACCGAGCACCCCTCCGGGGCCGGCCCCTCCGAGAACGGCGCCGAGGAGCGCGTTGCCGCCCCGAAGGGGGGCGTGCCGACCCCCAAGGACCTGGCCGCCCTGCGCGCACCCGGCGCCCAGGCCGTCCAGCACCCCACCACCGCGACCCTGCGCTGGTCCTCCGACAAGGGCTGGGTCGACCGTCCCGGGATCGCCGCCGAGCCCTCCGAGGTCGCCGCGATGCCGACGCTCGCGCAGCTCACCACGGCCGAGCAGCGGTGGGCCGACCGCGAGGAGGACATCACCACCGTCGGCGGAGACCCGTACGAGGTGGGGCAGGTCTTCGCGCGCCGGTGGATGGGGCGCCTCGGCGAGCAGGGCCAGCTCCAGAAGCTGTCGGGCATGTACCCGCGGATCCCGCACCGCATCGACGGCGAGCTGCTGAGGTACGCGGCCCGCTTCGGACTGCTCGCCCACAAGGACGACCAGATCGACGAACACGACCGGTACGCCATCCGGGCGGGATTCTGGCGCGAGATCGACGTACGGACGGCCGCCGAGCACGCTCCGGCCGGGGACTGAACCGTCCGCCCGGGACGCCCCGACGGCGTACGGCGGTCCGTGACCCCGTAGTCTCGTCCTTTGTGAGTACGCGCGCGGCACCGCCCATTCGGCACAGGGACGAGGTCGTGTGTGCCGTGCGCGGGCTGACCAAGACCTACCGGGCGGTCCGCGGCCGGCGCGGCACTCCCGCGACACCCGAGGTCCGGGCCACCGACGACGTACGCCTGGACATCCGGCGCGGTGAGATCTTCGGGCTGCTCGGGCCGAACGGCGCCGGGAAGACGACCCTCGTACGGCAGATGACCGGGCTGATGCGGCCCGACACGGGCAGCGTGGAGATCCTCGGGCACGACATCGTGCGCCACCCCGAGCGGGCCGCGCGGATCCTCGCCTACCTCGGACAGGAGTCCACCGCCCTCGACGAACTCACCGTCTCGCTGGCCGCCGAGACCACCGGACGGCTGCGCGGCCTCGACGTGCGCGCGGCGCGCCGGGAGCGGGACGCCGTCCTCGACGAGCTGGGTCTCACGCCGATCGCCGGACGGCCGCTGCGCAAGCTGTCCGGCGGACAGCGGCGGCTGGCCTGCTTCGCGTCCGTGCTGGTGGGGGAGCGGCCCCTGCTCGTGCTGGACGAACCGACCACCGGCATGGACCCGGTGGCACGGCGGGCCGTGTGGGCCTCCGTGGACCGGCGGCGGGCCGAGCGCGGGACGACCGTGCTGCTCGTCACCCACAACGTCATCGAGGCGGAGACCGTCCTCGACCGGGTCGCCGTCCTCGACCAGGGCCGGGTCATCGCCTGCGACACCCCCACGGGGCTCAAGGAACAGGTCGCCGACGAAGTGCGGGTGGAACTGGTGTGGCGGGAGCGGGCGCCGCTGGACGTGCCCGAGGTCGCCGCGCTGCGCGAGCGGGCCGTGGAGTCGGGCCGTCGCTGGACACTGCGGCTGGCGCCCGACGAGGCCCGCGCGGTCGTCGCCACCGTCACCGGAGGAGCCGCCTTCGCCGCCCTGGACGACTTCACCCTGGCCACACCGAGCCTGGAGGACGTCTATCTGGCGCTGGGCGGGGCGGCGCGGCAGGGGCTGGTGCGGGCATGAGGGCGCCGAGAGCGCGGGGCGCAGAGGTGAGCGCGCGAGCCTCCGGGCCCGTATGGGACGGTAGGGGCACCGTAGGGAAGAGGAGCAACGTCACGTGAGTGTCGTACCCGCCGAGGTTCTGCCGGGAAGCGCCCGGGCCGTCACACAGACCGTGCCCCGCGCCGCCGCCGCCGAGCTGGCCCCCCGCGCGCGGCTGTGGCCTTCGCTGGTGGCCGTGTACCGGGCGCAGCTGTCCCGGGCCCGGGTCGCGCGCATCCCGCTGCTGTTCGTGGCGACCTTCCAGTCGGTCGGCATCCTGATCATGATGCGCGGCGTGGTGGACGGGGGCCGCGAGGCGGAGGCCGTGGTGGCGGGCTCCGCGGTCCTCGTCGTCGCGTTCGTCGCGCTGAACCTGCTCGCGCAGTACTTCGGACAGCTGCGGGCGAGCGGCGGACTGGATCACTACGCGACCCTTCCGGTGCCGCCGGCGGCCGTGGTGCTCGGGGCGGCGGGGGCGTACGCGTCCTTCACCGTGCCGGGGACCCTGGTGACCGCGGTCTTCGGATGCGTGCTGTTCGGGCTGCCCTTCACCCATCTGTGGGTGCTCGTTGCCGTGATCCCGCTGGCCGGCGCCGCGCTGTCCGGGCTCGGCGCGGCCTTCGGGCTGCTCGCGCCGCGGCCGGAGCTGGCCACCGTGCTGGGGCAGCTCGGCATGTCGGCCGCGCTGCTGCTGGGGGTGCTGCCGCCGGACCGGATGCCGGAGGCGGTGCGGTTCGCCCGCGATCTGCTGCCGTCGACGTACGGGGTCGAGGCGTTCGCCCGGACCTTCCGGGCCAGTCCCGACTGGGCGTTCGTCCTCGGTGACCTCGCCGTGTGCGCCGGTGTCGGCGTCGTATCGCTGGCCGTCGCCACCTGGGCGTACCGCCGAGCCGCCGTCCGGTGACGCGCGGTACAGGCGCGCCTGGCACGATGTCAGGGTGACCGCACCGCTGACTCCGCCTCCGCCGCCGCACGATCCGTCTCCGCACGCGGCCTGGCCGCCGTCGCCCGGCGGGTACGCGGGGATGGCCGCCGCGCCCCATGACGTCGCGTACGGACAGGACGGGCCCGGCATGAAGACCGAACTGCGGGAGGCCGCCGTGATCACGGTGGCGGTCGCGCTCGCCGGGGCGCTGCTCGGGCTGCTGTGGGTGTGGCTGGCGCCGAAGGTGCCGCTCGTCGGTGATCTGGTGGACGACAGCTGGGTCGTCTACTTCAAGGACACCGAGGGGGAGCAGGCGATCGGCGTGGACGGCACGTTCACGCTGCTGGCCCTGGCGTGCGGGGCCGTGAGCGCGGCTGCCGTGTTCCTGTGGCGGCGCCGTGGTGGAGTGCCGCTGGTGATCGCCCTCGCCGTCGGGGGGTTCCTCGGGTCGTTGCTGGCGTGGCGGCTGGGGGTGTGGCTGGGGCCCGACTCCGATGTGATCGCGCATGCGCAGTCGGCGGGCAAGGGGGTCGCGTTCTCGGCTCCGCTGAAGCTCGGGGCCAAGGGGGCGCTGCTGGCGTGGTCGTTCGCCGCGGCGCTGGTGCATCTGGGGCTCACTGCGTTGTTCGGGCCTCGGGATCCTGATCCGTATCAGGCGCACATGGGTGTGCCCAAGGACGGGTACGGGGCACCGATGGCCTAGGGGCGGGTTTCTCGCCCCCGCCGCCCTTTCCCGTTCTGCTCCTGGGGGCTGCTTCCGTTCCTGGGGGCTGCCCCCGGACCCACGCTTTCGCCCCGAACGGCCTCGTCCTCAAGCTCCCCCGGAGGGGGACCCCCCGGACGGGCTGACTAGGGGCGGGCGATCGGGGAGAGGGTTGCTCCTGTGAGGCCGGCCAGGTCCGTCGGGGTGAGTTCTACCTCCAGGCCTCTGCGGCCTGCCGAGACGCAGATCGTGGGGTGGGCCGAGGCCGAGGCGTCCAGGACCGTGGGGAGCTTCTTGCGCTGGCCCAGCGGGGAGATGCCGCCTCGGACGTACCCCGTGGTGCGTTCCGCGAGGGTGGGGTCGGCCATAGCCGCCCGTTTTCCGCCCACCGCCGACGCCAGGGCCTTCAGGTCCAGGGAGCCGGCCACCGGGACCACGGCCACCGTCAGGGCGCCGTCCACCTCCGCGACCAGGGTCTTGAAGACCCGGTCGGGGGAGACGCCCATCGCCTCGGCCGCCTCCTCGCCGTAGGACGGGTGGCTCGGGTCGTGGTCGTAGGCGTGGACCGTGAAGTCCACGCCCGCCGCCGTCAGGGCCACCGTCGCGGGCGTGCCCGCGGACTGCTGCTGCTTCCTCGGCTTCTTCGCCACGCGGGCCTTCAGTTGAGACTCGTCGGGCCGCGCGTCAGGTCCGACGCGGGCAGCGAGGGCAGGCTGCGGATGATCGAGGTCTCCGCGCGCAGCAGCTTCAGCTCGTCCCGCAGGCGGGAGGCTGTGTCGGGGGCCTGGAGCAGGCGCTGCTTGGTCGGGGTGTCCAGCATCATCGCGGCCGCCACCAGGTACGACACCACCGACGGGTCGTCCGGGAGATCGGCGCCGGTGGTCAGTGAGCGTTCGCGGGCGCCCGCCAGGCGCTTCTGGTACTGGCGGAAGGCGCGCAGCACGCCTTCCGCGAGGGCGCCCGCCTCGTCGCCCGGGTCCTCGGGCAGTTCCTGGAGCTCGGCGGTCAGGAACGGGCCCGACGCGTCCACCGACAGCAGCTTCACGCGGGTCGTGCCCGTCGCCAGCACCTCGAAGGTGCCGTCGGCGCGCTCGCGGATCGTCGCCGCGTCGGCCACACAGCCGACGTCGTGGAACGCCTTGAGCGGGGCGTCGCCGAAGCCGGCCGCGGGGCCGCGCTCGGGCAGCGCGGTCTGGTCGGGCAGGCCGGGGGAGCTGGGGGCCACCTCATGGCCGTCGCGGATGGCCACGACGGCGAACCGGCGTGATTCGTCCTCGGGGGTCTTCAACAGGTCGCGCATCATGGCGCGATAGCGCTCCTCGAAGACGTTGAGCGGGAGCACGAGCCCCGGGAACAACGCCGAGTTCAGCGGGAAGAGCGGCAGACGGACGGTGGTCACGACGCAGAAGCCTAATGGTCCCTGGGGTGGGCTCGTTCGCCGTGCCCGATCCCTGGATGCCAGGGGGGCTGTCCGGACGGTCCGGAGCGCACTTCCTCGCGCACGGCCAGGAAGTGGCCGAGCGGGTCGTCCGACAGCCGGCCCCAGGGGAAGGACGTGGCGTACGGGCCGATCAGGCGCAGTTGCGCGAGGGCGTCGTCGCGGCGGTCCAGGCGGACCAGGACGTACGTCAGCACATTGCGGATCTCGGCCGGCCACGGGTCGACGGACGGGAAACGGGCGGAGAGCGCGATGGCGCGGTCGGCCGCCGCGTCCAGTCGCTCGCGCGGCACCTCGGGCCCGCAGCCGTCGGTCAGGTACGCGAAGGCGGCCCGCGTCGGCAGCGCCTGGACGAGGGAGCCGGCCGGCGCGTCCTGCGCGGCCCGGTCGGCGAAGTCGAAGCACTCCCGGTGGGAGCCGTGCCACGACTCGGCCAGATAGCGCTTGGCGGCGACATGGCAGCCGTAGTGGTGCGGGGCGCGCCGGACCGCGGCCGACCACAGTTCGCCGAAGTACTTGTGCCCGGCGCGCGTGCCGCGGGCGTGGTCCAGGGCGATCCGCCACGGCACCGGGTCGCGGACGTCGCTCTGCGCGGCGGCCGTGATCAGCGGGCTCACCTCGCGCAGCAGCTCGGCCCGGGCCGGTGAGTGCCAGGCCCGGTAGACCGCGAGCTGGGCGGTGACGAGCAGCACGTCCGGGTCGCGCGGGGCGGCGGCGCGCCACTCCTCGAACCACTCCGACCGGGAGTGCGCGAAGGACGCCAGCCGGGTCGCGTACCGGTCGCGGTACTCCCACTCGGCGCGTTCCCTGGTCCGGGCCATGAGCTGGGCGGCGGGTGCGTAGGCGCCCAGGCCGGCGGCGACCAGGGCGGGACCGAGTCGGTCGTCGGGCACGTCGAGGAGCACCTCGTCGTCGGCGGGGAGCCCGGCGGCGCTGTGGGGGGCGGCGGCGTTCCGTGCCGCCCGGGATGTCCGGGAGGCGCGGATGAACGGGGGCAGCAGAGCCATGGTGCCGACCATTGAAAAGCCGCAGGTTCACATTGCGCCAGAGGCTTCGGAGACCTTCACGAAAGTTGTACACCGTACGGTCAAGGGACGGTAAAAGGTGACCGTGCGGCGACTGTCGGTGAGCTTCTCGCGTCGCCGGTCATCCCCGGCGCAGCAGTCGCGTGGCCCCCGCCGCCACCGTCGTCGCCAAAATCCAGCCCAGCAGGATCAGCGCCGACGACAGCCACTGCCAGCCCCCGCGCAGCTGCCACTCGCCGACCTGCCCGAGGTCGATGACCGGCAGCAGCAGGTCGAGGGCGAAGAGGGCGGGATTCCAGGGCGGGTGCCCGTCCCGGTGGACGGGCGGATGCGCGGCGTGCGCGAAGGCCAGCGAACTCGCCGCCCACAGCACCGCCATCCACACCGCCGCGCGGCCCGGCCGGTAACCGTAGGCGACCGTCCAGTCCTGGACGTAGCCCCAGAGCTTCGCGGCCGGCGGCAGGGTCTCGCGGCGCCGCCGCTGCTTGGCCAGCAGCACCTCGCGGGCGTCCTCGTCCTCCCCGCCGGTCCGCAGCACGGCGGCCAGCCGTTCGTACGGCTCCGGGGCGTACTCCGCGGTCGCCGCGGTCACCCAGCGCAGCCGCTCGGCCAGCGGGAACGGGCCCTGCGGCACCAGGTTCTCGTACGCGAAGCCGCCCATGTGCACACTGCCGGGGCCCGGCCAGGCGCTCGCCCGGTCGACCAGGTTGATCACCCGGGCGCCCGACAGCACGACCTTGCCGCGCGGCGGCCGTTCCCCGAGGAAACGCAGCTCGGGCGTCTGCACCCGGCGCAGCGACAGCTCCTGGTCCTCCGTGAACACGAACCGGGCCCGCTCCAGGTCCACGGCGTCCCCGAACCGCCCGTCGTCCAGGCGCACCCCGCCCCGGCACTCGAAGCGCTGGATGCGGGTCCCGCGCGCGGGTGTCGTGCCGCTCAGCGCCTGGCCGCCGACGCCGGCCGGGGTCAGGTACAGCGAGCGCTCCACCGTCAGCTGGGGCGCGTTCAGCGCGAGCCGCGTGTACGGGTTGGCCAGCCGCGCCCCGCGCAGGCTCAGCGACACGCCGATCTTGGCGCTGCGCAGGCTCAGCTCGCCGTGCGATTCGAGCAGCTCGGCCTGGAGGTCCTGGCCGACCGTCATGCCGTCGGCGGCGATCGAGCGGCCGCTGCGGTCGCGGTAGACGATCGCCTGGTTGAGCAGCAGGTCCGTGCCGATGTGCGCGTCGGTGAGCCGGACGCCGTTGTGGAAGCGGCAGCGGGGCAGGTGCAGATCGCCCTCGGTGTGCACCCGGGCGGCCTCCAGGCGCGGCACCGAGCAGTCCACCATCCGCAGGGTGGTGAACCGCGCCTCCGGCAGCAGCACCTCCCGCTCGAACCGGCAGCGCTTCATCTCCAGGTACGGCACCACCGTGCCGCCCGCGAGGTCCAGGGTGCCGCTGATCTGTACGCCCGCCAGCTTCAGCGAGGCGACCCGGCCGGCCAGCGCGGGGGGCCCGGCCAGCAGCAGCCAGGCGACGATCCGCGCCCGCACGGTCCGCGACTCCCCCCACGGATGCCCGCCGTGCGGGTCGTCGACGACCGTGTCCCCGCTGCTCAGGTCGTACACGCTGCCGTTGCGGAAGGCCTGCCACATGCCGGCCTCGGCGGCGGTCAGGTCGTCCGGCAGATCTCCCGGGTCGTTTCCCGTACGGACGGCCGCTCCCTCGGTCACACCATGCACCCCCTTCGTCACCCGCAGATTCGCACAACTGTTCATGCCCGGTGAGTGACCCCCCGAACGCTAGACGTGAAGGTGATCCTCCGGATCGCGGCCAGGTTCTGTATCAGCCATTGATACGCGCGGACGACGCCCGATCCCGGTCTGAGAGAATTGACGGCGTGATCTCCCGAATCGATCTGCGCGGCGACGCCCTCCCCGAGGGACCCGCCCTGCGCGACCTGCTGCCCCGAGCCGACTTCGACGTCTCGGCCGCCCTCGAGAAGGTGCGTCCGATCTGCGAGGCCGTGCATCATCGGGGCGACGCGGCGCTGATCGACTTCGCCGAGAAGTTCGACGGCGTGCGGCTGGAATCCGTACGCGTGCCGGCGCGGGCCCTCGCCGAGGCGCTGGAGCGGCTCGACCCGGCCGTCCGCGCGGCCCTGGAGGAGTCCATCCGCCGCGCCCGTCTCGTCCACCGCGAGCAGCGCCGTACGACGCACACGACCCAGGTCGTGCCCGGCGGGTCCGTGACCGAGAAGTGGGTGCCGGTCGATCGGGTCGGGCTGTACGCGCCCGGCGGCCGGTCGGTCTACCCGTCCTCCGTGGTCATGAACGTCGTCCCGGCCCAGGAGGCCGGCGTGGAGTCGATCGCGCTCGCCTCGCCGGCGCAGGCCGAGTTCGACGGCCTTCCGCACCCGACGATCCTCGCCGCGTGCGCCCTGCTCGGCGTCGACGAGGTGTACGCGGCCGGTGGCGCGACCGCCGTCGCGATGTTCGCGTACGGCACCGAGTCCTGCGCGCCCGCCAACATGGTCACCGGCCCCGGCAACATCTGGGTCGCCGCCGCCAAGCGCTACTTCGCCGGCAAGATCGGGATCGACGCCGAGGCGGGACCGACCGAGATCGCCGTCCTCGCGGACTCCACCGCCGACGCCGTCCACGTCGCCGCCGACCTGATCAGCCAGGCCGAGCACGATCCGCTGGCGGCCGCCGTCCTGGTCACCGACTCCGCCGAGCTGGCGGACGCGGTCGCGAAGGAACTGGAACCGCAGGTCGCGGCCACCAAGCACGTCGAGGACCGGATCGTCCCGGCGCTCGCCGGCCGGCAGTCGGCGATCGTGCTGGTCGACGGCGTCGAAGAGGGCCTGCGGGTGGTCGACGCGTACGGCGCCGAGCACCTGGAGATCCAGACGGCCGACGCCGCCGCCGTGGCCGACCGGGTGAGGAACGCGGGCGCGATCTTCGTCGGCCCCTGGGCGCCGGTGTCCCTGGGCGACTACGCGGCCGGGTCCAACCACGTGCTGCCGACGGGCGGCTGCGCCTGCCACTCATCCGGGCTGTCCGTGCAGTCGTTCCTCCGGGGCATCCACATCGTCGACTACACGCGGGACGCGCTGGCCGAGGTCGCGCACCACGTGGTGACGCTGGCCGAGGCGGAGGACCTGCCCGCGCACGGCGCGGCGATCAAGGCGCGGTTCGACTGGAAGGTACCGACGAGCAAGTGAGCTTCGGAATCGACGATCTCCCCGTACGGGACGAGCTGCGCGGCAAGTCCCCCTACGGCGCGCCCCAGTTGGACGTCCCCGTACGGCTGAACACCAACGAGAACCCCTACCCGCTGCCCGAGCCGCTCGTCGAGCGGATCGCGGAGCGGGTGCGCGAGGCCGCACGGAACCTCAACCGCTACCCGGACCGGGACGCCGTCGAGCTGCGCACGCGGCTCGCCGAATACCTGACGGACACCTCCGGGTACGCGGTCGGCCCGGCGAACGTGTGGGCCGCCAACGGCTCCAACGAGGTCATCCAGCAACTGCTCCAGACCTTCGGCGGACCGGGCCGTACCGCGATCGGCTTCGAACCGTCGTACTCGATGCACGGGCTCATCGCGCGCGGCACGGGAACCGGCTGGATCGCGGGTCCCCGCGACGAGGACTTCACCATCGACCTGGCGGCGGCCGAGCAGGCCATCGCCGCGCACCGGCCCGACGTCGTCTTCATCACCACCCCCAACAACCCCACCGGCACCGCGGTCCCGGCCGAGACGGTCCTCGCGCTGTACGAGGCCGCGCAGGCCGCCAGGCCGTCGATGGTGGTCGTGGACGAGGCGTACATCGAGTTCAGCCACGGCGACTCCTTGCTGCCGCTGCTCGAAGGTCGGCCGAATCTCGTCGTCTCGCGCACCATGTCGAAGGCCTTCGGCGCGGCCGGCCTGCGCCTCGGTTACCTCGCCGCGCACCCGGCGGTCGTGGACGCCGTCCAGCTCGTCCGGCTGCCCTACCACCTGTCGGCCGTCACCCAGGCGACGGCGCTGGCCGCCCTGGAGCACACCGAGACGCTGCTGAAGTACGTCGAGCAGCTCAAGTCGGAGCGGGACCGGCTGGTGAGCGAGCTGCTCGCGATCGGCTACGAGGTCACGGCGTCCGACGCCAACTTCGTGCAGTTCGGGCGGTTCGCAGACGCCCACGAGGTCTGGCGGCAGATCCTCGACCGGGGCGTCCTGGTCCGGGACAACGGTGTGCCCGGCTGGCTGCGCGTCACCGCCGGAACCCCCGAAGAGAACGACGCGTTCCTCGACGCGGTCCGTGAGTTGCAGTGTTTCGTGGGGGGCACCCCCACGCCCCCGAAGGAGCAGAGCGCATGAACCGCGTAGGACGTGTAGAGCGCACGACGAAGGAGACGTCGGTCCTCGTCGAGATCAACCTCGACGGCACCGGCAAGGTCGATGTGTCGACCGGTGTCGGCTTCTACGACCACATGCTGGACCAGCTCGGCCGGCACGGTCTGTTCGACCTGACCGTGAAGACCGACGGCGACCTGCACATCGACTCCCACCACACCATCGAGGACACCGCCCTCGCGCTCGGCGCCGCCTTCAAGCAGGCCCTCGGCGACAAGGTGGGCATCTACCGCTTCGGCAACTGCACGGTCCCGCTGGACGAGTCCCTCGCCCAGGTCACCGTCGACCTCTCCGGCCGGCCCTACCTCGTGCACACCGAGCCCGAGAAGATGGCGCCGATGATCGGCGAGTACGACACCACGATGACCCGGCACATCCTGGAGTCCTTCGTCGCCCAGGCGCAGATCGCGCTGCACGTGCACGTGCCCTACGGACGCAACGCGCACCACATCGTGGAGTGCCAGTTCAAGGCGCTGGCCCGGGCCCTGCGCTACGCCTGCGAGCGCGACCCGCGCGCGGTGGGCATCCTCCCCTCCACGAAGGGCGCCCTGTAGAGCCATGAGCGGACTGTCGACCATCCTGATCGTCGTCGGCCTCTTCCTGGCCGGCGGCATCTACTCGTTCGTCAAGCAACAGATGCCGAAGAGCCTGATCGTGCTGCTCTCGATCGGCGCCGCGATGTGCCTCGTCGCCGGCGTCGTGCGGCTGGAGGTGTGGAATTGAGCACCGCTTCGAAAAGCCCGAAGAAGGTCGTCGTCTTCGACTACGGCTTCGGCAACGTCCGTTCCGCCGAGCGGGCCCTCGCGCGCACCGGGGCCGACGTCGAGATCACGCGTGACTTCGACACGGCCATGAACGCCGACGGGCTGCTGGTACCGGGCGTCGGCGCCTTCGCCGCCTGCATGCGAGGCCTGAAGGAGGCCCGCGGCGACTGGATCATCGGCCGCAGGCTGTCCGGCGGGCGCCCGGTGATGGGCATCTGCGTCGGCATGCAGATCCTGTTCGCGCGGGGCATCGAGCACGGCGTGGAGACCGAGGGCCTCGACGAGTGGCCCGGCGCGGTCGAGCCGCTCCAGGCCGGGATCGTGCCCCACATGGGCTGGAACACCGTCGACGCTCCGGCCGACTCCGAGCTGTTCGCCGGGCTGGACGCGGACGCGCGTTTCTACTTCGTGCACTCCTACGCCGTGCAGGACTGGTCCCTCGACGTGCACAACCCGCTGCTGCGGGCGCCGAAGGTGACCTGGTCGACGCACGGCAAGCCGTTCGTGGCCGCCGTGGAGAACGGCGCCCTGTGGGCCACGCAGTTCCACCCCGAGAAGTCCGGCGACGCCGGAGCCCAGCTCCTCACCAACTGGATCGGAACACTGTGAGCAAGCTCGAACTCCTCCCCGCCGTCGACGTCCGCGACGGCCAGGCCGTCCGCCTCGTGCACGGCGAGTCGGGCACCGAGACCTCCTACGGCTCCCCGCTCGAGGCCGCCCTCGCCTGGCAGCGCTCGGGCGCCGAGTGGCTGCACCTGGTCGACCTGGACGCCGCGTTCGGCACCGGCGACAACCGCGCGCTGATCGCCGAGGTCGCGCGCGCGATGGACATCAAGGTGGAGCTGTCCGGCGGCATCCGCGACGACGACACCCTCGCCGCCGCCCTGGCCACCGGCTGCACCCGGGTGAACCTGGGCACGGCCGCCCTGGAGACCCCCGAGTGGGTCGCCAAGGTCATCGCCGAGCACGGCGACAAGATCGCGGTCGGCCTGGACGTACGGGGCACGACCCTGCGCGGCCGCGGCTGGACCCGCGACGGCGGCGACCTCTACGAGACGCTGGCGCGTCTCGACAAGGAGGGCTGCGCGCGCTACGTCGTCACCGACATCGCCAAGGACGGCACACTCCAGGGCCCGAACCTGGAGCTGCTGAAGAACGTCTGCGCCGTGACGGACCGGCCGGTCGTGGCGTCGGGCGGGGTGTCCTCCCTCGACGACCTGCGGGCCATCGCCGAGCTGGTGCCCCTCGGCGTCGAGGGCTCCATCGTCGGCAAGGCCCTGTACGCCGAGGCGTTCACCCTGGAAGAGGCGCTGGAGGCGGTCGCCCAGTGAGCGAGGTCCGACGTGTGACGACCGGCGCACCCTGGGAGGAGACCTTCGGGTACTCCCGCGCGGTGGAGCTGCCGAACGGCCTGGTGCTGGTCTCCGGCTGCACCTCGATCGTGGACGGCGAGATCGCCGGCGGCGGTCCGTACGAGCAGACGGTCAACGCCTTCAACGTCGCGTTCGCGGCGCTGGAGCAGCTGGGCCTCGGGCGCGACGACGTCGTGCGCACGCGCCTGTACCTCACCCACGCGCGGGACGTGGACGACGTCGGACGCGCCCACAAGGAGCTGTTCGACTCCGTCCGGCCCGCCGCGTCCATGCTCATCGTCTCCGGCCTCGTGGACCCCAGCCTGGTCGTCGAGGTCGAGGTGGAGGCCTATCGAGGAGGGTCCTCGGCATGACCCTCGCCGTACGAGTCATCCCCTGCCTGGACGTGGACAACGGCCGGGTCGTCAAGGGCGTCAACTTCCAGAACCTGCGCGACGCGGGCGACCCCGTCGAGATGGCCAAGGTGTACGACGCCGAGGGCGCCGACGAGCTGACGTTCCTGGACATCACCGCCTCGTCGGGCAACCGCGAGACGACCTACGACGTGGTGCGCCGCACCGCCGAGCAGGTCTTCATCCCGCTGACCGTCGGCGGCGGGGTGCGCGCCCCCGAGGACGTCGACAAGCTGCTGCGGGCCGGCGCGGACAAGGTGGGCGTCAACACGGCGGCCATCGCCCGCCCGGAACTGATCAAGGAGATCGCCGAGCGGTTCGGCAGCCAGGTGCTGGTGCTCTCGGTGGACGCCCGGCGGACCCCCGCGGGGACCTTCGAGGTGACGACCCACGGCGGCCGCCGGGGCACGGGCATCGACGCCGTCGAGTGGGCGCACCGCGCGGCCGAGCTGGGCGCGGGCGAGATCCTGCTCAACTCGATGGACGCGGACGGCACGAAGGACGGCTACGACCTGGAGATGATCGCCGCCGTCCGCAGGCACGTGACGGTCCCGGTGATCGCCTCCGGCGGCGCCGGCAAGCTCGCCGACTTCCCGCCGGCCGTCGAGGCGGGCGCGGACGCGGTGCTCGCCGCGTCGGTGTTCCACTTCGGCGATCTGCGGATCGGCCAGGTCAAGGACGCGCTGCGAGGGGCGGGTCACCCGGTGAGGTGACGCCGTCTGCTGCGGAGCGAGCCCCGGTCGCCCGACGGGTGCCGGGGCTCTTGCTTGCGCAGTGGTGACAGCACAGCCTCATCGAGGAGGCCGGGACGCAGAGCGCGGACGGCCGGGAACGCCGGGGGCAGCCTTCCTCGTACGGCGTGTGCATCCGCGACAAGGACTTCCGGGACGCATGAGAGGGGCCGGGCCGCCGACGCCGCGGGCGACACCGAGGGGCGGGAGAACGTCACGCTGCACGTGTACGGATTCCCGCTCCGCATCCGAGGTCCCGTTCCGCATCTGAGGGAGACCACCTCCGTGACCGTCACCGCGCCTGTCACACCCGCACGGGCCGACGCCGAGCGCCCCGCCCATCGCGACGGCAACGTCCTGCGCTGGCTCGCCGCCTACACGGCATCGATGATCGGCGACAACGTCTACTACCTCACGCTGTCCTGGGCGGCCGTACGAGCCGGTTCCCCCGCGCAGGCGGGCCTGGTGATGACGGTGAGTGCCGTGCCGCGGGCGCTGCTGATGCTGGGCGGGGGAGTGATCGCCGACCGGTTCGGGCCGCGCCGGGTGGTCATCGGCAGTGACGCCGTGCGCTGCGCGGCCGTCCTCACCGTGGCCGTCCTGTGCTTCTCCACCGACCCCGGGCTGTGGCCGCTGGCGGCGCTCGCCGTGGCCTTCGGCACGGTCGACGCCGTGTTCGTACCGGCCGTGGGCGCTCTCCCCGCGCGCGTGACCGGCCGGAGCCAACTCGCGCGCGTGCAGGGCATGCGGGGCCTCGGGGCCCGGCTGGCGAGTGTCGTCGGAGGCCCGCTCGGCGGTCTCGGGGTGGCCCTGGGCGGTGCGGCGACCGCCTTCGGGCTGGCCGCGCTGCTGATCGCCGTGTCGATACCGCTGCTGGTGTCCGTACGCGTGCGGGAACTGCCGGCGGACGACAGGCCGGGGGAGCTGCCCGCCGGGGACACGGCGGGGGCCGTCGGAAAGGGGGAGCTGTCCGGCGACCGGGCGCGGGGCGTCGGAGAGCGGGAGTCCTCGGCCGCCGACCGGGGGCGGGGTGTTGGGGAGCGGGATTTCCCGGGCGGCGACCGGGGGCGGGGTGTTGGGGAGCGGGATTTCCCGGGCGGCGACCGGGGGCGGGGTGTTGGGGAGCGGGATTTCCCGGGCGGCGACCGGGCGCGAGGTGTTGGAGAGCGGGAGTCCTCGGCCGCCGACCGGGGGCGGGGTGTTGGGGAGCGGGACTTCCCGGGCGACGACCGGGGGCGGGGTGTTGGGGAGCGGGACTTCCCGGGCGACGACCGGGGGTGGGGCGTCGGAGAGCGGGAGTCCTCGGCCGCCGACCGGGCGGAAGCCGTCGAGCTGCGCGATCCGTCCGTCGAGGAGCAGTTCGTGGCCGTCGGGCCTCGCGATCCGTCCGTCGAGGAGCAGTCCGTGGCCGTCGGGTCCCGCGATCCGTCCGGCGAGTCGGCGGTGGCCCGCGGCGGCACCGCCTGGCGGGATCTGGTGGGCGGTCTGCGCTATGTCCGCGGCCACCGTGTCCTCGCCCCGCTGATGCTGGTCATCGCGCTCGGAGACCTCGGCTTCGTCGGGCCGCTCAACGTGGGACTGGCCCTGCTCGCCGACGAACGCGGCTGGGGCGCCTCAGGGATGGGCTGGACGCTCGCCGGGTTCGGCGCCGGCGCGGGGACCGCCTCCCTGCTGCTGGCCGTGCGCGGGCGCGTGCCGCACGCCGGGCAGGTCGCGGCCTACGCGATCCTCGCGGGCTCCGTCGCGATCGGCGCCCTCGCCTACGCGCCGGGCGTCCTCGCGGCCGTCGGCACCGCCGTACTCGTCGGACTGCTCGCCGGACTCAGCGGCGCCCTGTGCGCGGCCCTGCTGCAGACCCGGTCGGACCCCGCCTACCTGGGCCGCGTCACCGCCGTCGCGAGTCTGGTCAGCCTCGGACTCGCTCCCCTCGGCATGCCGTTGTCCGCCGCGGCCATCGGCGTCTGGGGCACCGGCCCGGTCTTCGTCGTCAGCGCGGTGGTCTGCGGGCTCGGAGGCGTGGTGATCCTGTGCTTCGGGCACCTGCGCCGTGCCGAACTGCCCCGCTGACCCCCTCACGCCTTCGGCTGAGCCAGCTGCACCAGGTTGCCCACCGTGTCGTCCAGGACGGCCGCGACGACCGGACCCTGGTCCTGCGGGGGATGGGTGAAGCGCACACCCAGCCGCCGCAGCCGCTCGTACTCCGCATCGAGGTCGTCGACCGAGAAGACGATGCACGGCAGCCCCGCCTCCCGCAGGGCCGCCCGGTACGGCTCCGCGATGGGGCCCTGGCCGGGCTCCAGCAGCAGCTGGAGATCCCGCTGGGCCCCTTCCGCCGCGCCCACGGTGACGAACAGCGTGCCCTCGCCGAGATCCATGTGCAGACGCGTCTCGAACCCCAGGACCTCGGTGTAGAACGCGTGGGCCTTCGTGACGTCGTCGACGTACACGCTCGTCATGGCGACCTTGATCATGTGCGGTCCTCTCAGATCCCGAGCTGCTTGCCGCCGTGCAGCCGGGTGATCGCGTCCTTCTCGCCGTCCAGCTCCACCTCGGCGGCGCTCTGCCGGCCGTACAGGAAGAGCAGCAGTTCCGACGGCTCCCCGGTGGCCGTCACGACCGGCGTGCCCCGGTTGGCGACCGCCGTACGGCCGTCCGGGCGCCGCAGCACCAGGCCGGTCGGGGCGCCGCGGCCCATCAGGCGGGCGGTGCGCTCCAGGCGGGACCACAGGGCGTCCTGGAAGACCGGGTCGAGCGCGCGCGGTGTCCACTCGGGCCGGGCGCGGCGGACGTCCTCGGTGTGGACGTAGAACTCGATCGTGTTGGACGCCTCGTCGAGCTGCTTGAGCTGGAAGGGCGAGAAGCGCGGCGGACCCGTGCGGATCAGCTGGATCAGCTCCTCGTACGGCTTGGCGGCGAACTCCTCCATCACCTTGTCCAGGCGGGAGGCGAGCTGCTTGATCAGGAGGCCCCCGGCGGCGTCCGGGCGGCGCTCGCGCACCACCACGTGCGCGGCCAGGTCCCGGGTCTGCCAGCCCTCGCACAGGGTCGGAGCCTCGGGGCCCGCCGTTTCCAAGAGGTCGGCGAGAAGGAGTCGTTCACGCTTGGCGAAAGTCGACATGCCGTCAGCCTACGACCGAGGGGAAGGTCCGCCCAGTGGACACGGCCCGTCACCGTCAGTGGCGGGCGGCACAATGGCAGACATGACCAGCACGCCCCAGCCCGCCCGTCGCCCCACCACCGCCCCCGCCTCGCCCCACAGTTCCCCGTCCGGTCACCTCGCCCCCGAGATCGCCGCGCGCCTCAAGCGCGGTGCCGACGGGCTCGTCCCCGCCATCGCCCAGCAGTACGACACCGGTGAGGTGCTCATGCTCGGCTGGATGGACGACGAGGCGCTGCACCGCACGCTCACCACCGGCCGCTGCACCTACTGGTCGCGCAGCCGCCAGGAGTACTGGGTCAAGGGCGACACCTCCGGCCACTTCCAGTGGGTCAGGTCCGTGTCCCTCGACTGCGACGCCGACACCGTGCTCGTCAAGGTCGACCAGGTGGGAGCCGCCTGCCACACCGGCGCCCGCACCTGCTTCGACGCCGATGTGCTGATCGAGAACGCCGATTCCGGCGTACCCGCCACGGATCAGTAAGGTCAGCCGCCATGGACCTCGAGACGTTCCGCAAGCTGGCCACCGACCGCCGCGTCGTTCCGGTCACCCGCAAGCTCCTCGCCGACGGCGACACCCCGGTCGCGCTCTACCGCAAGCTCGCCGCCGAGCGCACCGGCACCTTCCTGCTGGAGTCCGCGGAGAACGGCCGCTCCTGGTCCCGGTACTCCTTCGTGGGCGTCCGCAGCGCCGCCACGCTCACCGCGCGCGACGGCCACGCCCACTGGCTCGGCACCCCGCCCGTGGGCGTCCCGCGGGACGGCGACCCGCTCGCCGCCCTGCGCGCCACCATCGAGACCCTCCACACGCCCCACGAGGAGGGCCTGCCGCCCTTCACCGGCGGCATGGTCGGCTACCTCGGCTACGACATCGTGCGCCGCCTGGAGAGGATCGGACCCGGCGAGCGCGACGACCTGCGGCTGCCCGAGCTGACCATGCTTCTGACCAGCGACCTCGCCGTCATGGACCACTGGGAGGGCTCCGTCCTGCTGATCGCCAACGCGATCAACCACAACGACCTCGACACGGGCGTCGACGAGGCCTACACGGACGCGATTGCCCGCCTGGACGCCATGGAGGCCGACCTCTCCCGCCCGGTGGCCCAGCCCCCGGCCGTCCTCCCGCCCTCCGAACTCCCCGAGTACAGCGCCCTGTGGGGCGGCCCCGACTTCCAGAGGGCCGTCGAGGACATCAAGGAGCGCATCCGCGCGGGCGAGGCCTTCCAGGTCGTCCCCTCCCAGCGCTTCGAGACGGCGTGCACGGCGAGCGCGCTGGACGTCTACCGGGTGCTGCGGGCGACGAACCCGTCCCCGTACATGTACCTGTTCCGCTTCGACGGCTTCGACGTCGTGGGCTCCTCCCCGGAAGCCCTCGTCAAGGTCGAGGACGGGCACGCCATGGTCCACCCCATCGCCGGCACCCGGCACCGCGGGGCCACCCCGCAGGAGGACCAGGCCCTCGCCGACGAACTGCTCGCCGACCCCAAGGAGCGCGCCGAGCACCTCATGCTCGTCGACCTCGGCCGCAACGACCTGGGCCGGGTCTGCGAACCGGGCTCGGTCGAGGTCGTCGACTTCATGTCCGTCGAGCGGTACTCGCACGTGATGCACATCGTCTCGACGGTCACCGGGAAGGTCGCGGCGGGCCGCACCGCCTTCGACGTCCTCACCGCCTGCTTCCCCGCCGGCACCCTCTCCGGCGCCCCCAAGCCGCGCGCCATGCAGATCATCGACGAACTGGAGCCGTCCCGACGCGGCCTGTACGGCGGCTGCGTGGGCTACCTGGACTTCGCGGGCGACTCCGACACCGCCATCGCCATCCGTACGGCCCTCCTGCGCGACGGCACCGCCTACGTCCAGGCCGGCGCGGGCATCGTCGCCGACTCCGACCCGGTCGCCGAGGACCAGGAGTGCCGCAACAAGGCGGCGGCGGTCCTGCGCGCCGTCCACACCGCCAACCGACTGGCGAAATAGGGCGCTTCCGGGCGGACGGGCGGGGCAGATTTCGAAGATAGGACGCGTCTCACGTGAACCCCGGGTGACGGTTCGCCCGGGGTTCAGGCGATAGTGGAGTACGTGACTGCCGTTCCGCACCCCCGATCCGAAGCCGCCGCCCCCGCCGGGTCCGGCCGCCGGAGCCTCGCGCTCGCCCTGCTGTTCGGCGCGCTGGGCTCGGCGGTGACCCTGCTGTCCACCCGGCAGCGCTGGTCGGAGGGCACGGCCACGGTGGCCGGCGGCGCCTTCCCGCTGACCGCCAGGGGCAGCGACGTCACGGGCGTGCCCGCGGCGCTCGCCATAGCGGCCCTCGCCGCGCTCGTCGCCGTCTTCGCCGTCCGCAGGACCGGCCGCTTCGCGGTCTCCGCGCTGCTCGCGCTCTCCGGCGCCGGCATCACGGCCGCCTCCCTGTTCGGCGCCTCCGACGGCTCCGCGCTCGACGAGCAGGCCGCCCGGGCCTCCGGCGACACCTCGGCGACCGTCGCCTCCTTCACCCACACCGCCTGGCCCTACGCCGCGGCCGCGGGCGGCGCCCTGATCCTCCTGGCCGGCCTGCTCGCCCTGCGCTACGGCCGCCTGTGGCCCGCGATGTCCGGCCGCTACGAACGCGACGGCACCCCGCGGCCCCGGCGCGCGGCCAAGCCCCTCGACCCGGACCGGCCCGAGGACATGTGGAAGGCCCTGGACCGGGGCGAGGACCCGACGGGCGCGGATCCCGCCTGACCCGACCGCGCGCAGCCCGGTCCCCGTCCGGTCGCACGGTTCCCGATGTGGTGAATCAGACGCGACCGGAGGCCACCCCAGCGTCCGCCACGCCCGCGGGTACGGGACAATGGACGACGAGCGTCCGGCTCGGACGGACACAGAGACAGCAATGAGGAGCAAGTCATGGCGGGCAGCAGCCACGGACACACCCCGGCCGCCTGGACCGGTGTCATCATCGTCTTCATCGGGTTCACCGTCGCGGGCGCGTTCATGGTGATGGCCGAGCCGCTCGGCTTCTGGGCCGGCATGGTGATCGTGGCCCTCGGCGGTGTCGTCGGCGGCATCATGCGCGCGATGGGCCTCGGCATGCCGAAGGAAGCCCACCCGGTGCACCAGGTCACGACGACGGCGACCGCGACCCGCGAGCCGGCGAGCGCCGAGGCCTGAGCCCCGTACGACTTCGGCAGGACTTCCGCAGGACCGCGTGAGGGGCGGCCGGTGCACACCC